>CP003809.1:900000-1045000 GCA_000299095.1 alpha proteobacterium HIMB5
AATTTTTATCTAATGCACCAAGAGGTTCATCCATAAGTACAAGCTGAGGATCAAAAACTAATGATCTTGCAACAGCTACCCTTTGTTGTTGACCACCCGATAATTGTCCTGGCATTCTAGATGCAAAGCCTTGAAGAGAAACCATTGATAAAGCCTTATCAATTTTTTTATCTGCTTCATCCTTTGGAATTTTTCTTACTCTTAAAGGGAATGCTAAGTTTTCATAAACAGTCATGTGAGGAAACAATGCATAATTTTGAAACACCATTCCAATTCCTCTTTTGTGTGGAGGTATACTTGAGATACCTTTTCCATCTAAATAAATTTCTCCATTAGTTGGAGTTTCAAATCCAGCCAACATCATCAAACAAGTTGTTTTACCAGAACCAGATGGCCCAAGCATTGTTATAAACTCACCTTCAGCGATATCTAAATTAAGACCTTTTACTACTAAGACTTTACCGTCATAGCTTTTGTCTACATTTTCAAATTTAACGAATTCTTTATTGCTACCCATAAATCAGAGCACTTTAAAACATGCGTGAGAATAAATTTCAACCCCTAAGTTTAGCTCTTTATTCTAAGTTCTTTAGGAAAATCATAAAACAATTCTGCACCCTTATCAGTAACTCTTATCGATTCAGAGGCTTCTACTCCCCAATTTCCAAACTGCATTACTGCTATCATGTGAAAAGTTACATTTGGTTTTAACTCAGTAATATCTCCTTTAGAAATATTTAAAGTATGCTCTCCCCAATCTGGTGGATAGCCAATTCCGATTGAATATCCTGTTCTCGATGTTTTTTCGATACCATACTTATCTAATATTTTCCAAAATGCTTGAGCAACATCATCTGCAGTATTTCCTGCTTTAGTTGCATCAATACCTGCTTGTAATGCTTCAATTGTTTTATTCATCGTATCAATTTTTAATTGATCTGGCTTACCTAACAAAACAGTTCTAGCCATTGGACAATGGTATTTTTTGTGTGTTCCAGCTATTTCAATGATAGTAGCTTCTCCTTCTACAAATTTATCTTCTGTCCATGTTAAATGAGAAGCTGATGTTCCTTTACCAGTTGGTAACATTGGAACAATTGATGCATAATCACCTCCAAACTCTGGAGTGCCCTGAATTAATGTTGAATATATTTGAGAAACAGCATCACATTGTCTAACACCTGGATTAATTGCATCCATTGCTTTTTCCATTCCTTGTTTTGTAATTTCAGCGGCAGATTTCATCAATTTTATTTCAGCATCAGATTTAACTACCCTTACCCAATTAACTAATCTTTCACAGTCTTTAATCTTAGCATTTGGTAAACCATTTTTTATCTTCTCATAACAGTAAGCTGTAAAATAATGACTATCCATCTCTAGACCAATAGAAAGCTTATCCCATTTCTTTTCTTTAATTAGATCAACTAATGCATCGTATGGATGTAATGGCCAAGTATGAATATATTTTTCATTATATTTAATAATATTTTCATCTTTCAAATATGTTTTTATATAAGCGCCTCCAGCATCTTGATCTCTTACAAAGCAAATAGGTTCATCACAGTTAACATGGACAACTACACATTGTGCATAATAGAAAGACCAAGCATCATAACCAGTTAGATAATTCATATTGGATGGGTCTTGAGAAATTAAAAGTTCAATGCCTTTATCCTGCATTAATGATTGGACTTTTTTTAATCTATTTTTGAATTCTTCTTTTGTAAAATTCATATTTAATTATTAAATAATCTTCCAAATCCTTCAATATTATAATTTGAATTAATTAGTTCTAAACAATCCCAAATCAAAGCTTGATTACTAGATATAACAGGTTTGTTTAATTCTTTTTCTAAGTCATTAATTAATGAGAGTACTGGTAAAGCAGTGCATGATACAAATAATGCATCGCTTTTAGATAAATCAATTTTTTTTAAAACGCTAAATAGATGTTTGGAATCTACTTTTCCAATATCTAAATCAGAAGCTATATCAAAATAATTCATATCATTTATTTTAAAATTTTCTTTATTAAAAAAATCAGCAACTGAGTCATTTATTTCAGATGTATAAGGAGTAAAGATTGACAAATTTTTTATACCTAGTTTTTTCATCCCTTTTATTGCTGCAGTAATTGGTGTTGATACTTTTGTATTTGGTTTTGCCTTATTTACTTTTTCAAAAATTGAGTCGTATCCTGCTGCTATAGAACCAGATGTACACCCATAAGCTACACAATCTAATTTTTGATCAGGTAAAATTTCTTTTGTAACATCTGTAATATCATCAGCCATTTTTTTTAAGGTTTCATTTGTAAGTGGATTGTAGCACTTAATTCGATTACAAAATAAATCTATATCTTTTCCGTAAATTACATTATTGAAATCTTTTTCTATTCGAAAATCACTTGCTAAAGTTATTAATCCTATTCTTGGATTTGGATTATCATTATATCTTGCATTGACTTTATTTATTTTCATCATTATCTAATTTTCTCAATGATGATAATTTAACACCATTTCTAGAAACAACCACAACATCTTCACCAGGATATTGTTTATTGCAGGTACTTTTAACTCCTTCTGTTCTAACTAACTTTTCTATGTCGTCTACATATACGGTGCCGTTTTTATTAACTAAACCTTTGATATTTGGTTTGTCAAGAATGTCTAGAGTGGCTCTATTGATTATTATAACGTGGTTTGCTTGTTTTTCATTTTTATTTTTGTAAATAAATTTTTTTCCTAATTTTCTATACAAATAATAAAGCAAAGTATCATCTGCTACACAGTTAGCAATTTTTAAGTTATTGATTTCTTCTTTGCTGTAACTATTTTTAATATTTTGAATTAATTCTTTATAACTTGTTGCCCAGTAATCATGTTCCCATTTATATTGAATATCTTTAAATTTAGGAAATATAAAATTAACATAATCATACTGATAGGGGGTAAGACTAACAAATCTATAAATTGACAAAGAAAAAAAAATTATTACTAAAAAAAAATAAATTTTAATTTCACAGATTTGTTAAAAAAATTTATTAGATGATTTAATGAAAATGCACCTAAAATTGCGAGAAATGGTATTATAAACAAAAAAAGTCTTATATTATCATATAAACCAATACCAAAAATAATTGTTATAATTATTGGAAAAAAAATAATTATATTTATTAAAAAAAATTTGATGAATAAATTACTATTGATTTCGAAATTGTTTTTTTTTTTATAAAATGCTAAAGCATAAAATAAAAAAATTAATATAAGAAAGTATATAGGAAATCTAAAAACAAATACTTTTAAAAAATAAGTTTTGGGTGAGTTAAATACTTCATAATATTGACCATTTATTAAACCAGTTCTAGGTCCTTCAAAATTTAACGTTCTTTCTATATTTGAAAGCAGGAAGTTAATTCCCTCTTTATTTTCAATAGCCACCATAAAATGAGGCCAACAAATCATAACTAATGATGTTATTAGGGTAAAAAAAATAATTACATGTAAAGATAATTTTTTAATTAAATAAAGATAATTCAATCTATATTTACAAATTAAAAATATAAAGCCACTTAATATAACTGGAAAAACAACAAGTAAAAATGGAAGTCTTACACCACAACCAAAACCTACAAATATTGAACCTAGAATTAAATGTTTAATTTTTTCATTCTCTAAAAAATAAATGTAAAAAAAATATGTTGACCATATGAGTGAGAAAAAAATAATTGTATCTTTTGAATTCATTCCCATATGACCAAAAAAAAATGGGTTTGCCAAAGTTAAAAAAACTGAGAGTAATGCAATATTTTTATCCAAAATTTTTTTAGTAAAAATATACAAGCCAAGTAAACTCAAAGATGAAAATAAAACATTTATAAAATGCATTACAAAATCAATATTATTCACATAAAAGTTTTTATTTATTAGATAAAAAATTTGACTTAATGTGTATGATATGGTGTCATATAAACCAGGATACAAGTCATTATTTCTAAATTGAAAGTTTCTATCTTCACCAAAAGAAACTAAAAAATTATATCTCTTCAAACCATTTATATGATGAAAATACTCATCAGATGACAAGCCAATAGTTAATGATGACCACCACGCCAAAATCATTAAGGCAGAAATAAAGATTAAAATTAAAAGTTTAATTTTTTTTGTCATTCTTGTTTTGAGTTTTTTTATTTTTTTAACTCTCTAAAAATCGTTAGCGGTAAACTTTTTCTTGAAACTACCACTAAATCCTTGCCAGAAAAATTTTTGTTGGAAAAACAAAGTTGTTTTATACCAGGTGTATTAAATATTTTTTCTCTATCTTTTAATAAAAAAACAGCAGTTTTTTGATCCACTAGATCTTTTACCACTTCATTATTAAATACATCTATAAAAGCTCTGTTATTCATAACCATGTGTGTTGCATTATTAATATCTTTTTGACTACTATAGGTTTTTTTAATTCCTAAATATTTATTTAAATAATACATCAATGTATAATCGCCTCCTCCACAATCTGCTATTTTAAATTTACTTATTTCTTCTTTGGAATATTTTTCTTTGATTTTTAATACTAATTCTTTGTAACTTGCTCCCCAATAATCGTGTTCAAATTTACCTATAGAGTTTTTGTAAAATGGATAGGAAAAATTTACATACGCATACTGATAAGGAGTAAGCATAATAAATCTATAAAATGAAATTAAAATTAAAGTGATAATTACTATAAAAAATAATTTAAATTTTTTTGACTTTGAGCTAAATGTAATTAAATGATTCAATGAAAAACTAGCTATTAAACTTATAAAAGGAATTACAAACAAAAATAATCTTATATTATCGTATAAATTTATTTTAAGAATTAAAGCTAATAATATAGGAAATAAAGCAATAAGATTAATAATCAAAAATTTTATTTTAAAATTTTGAATATTTTTCTTTATAATAAAATTTTCTAAAAAAATAAAATAATATGTTATAAAAAATAGTAATGAGATAAAAATTGGCATTCTATACAAGATAAAAGATAAAAAATAAGATCTAGGTGAATCATATACTAAGTAAAAATCTCCATTTAAAAGACCAACTTGAGGTCCATCATTCCAGTTGATTGTATTTTTTATAATTAAAGAAAAAAAATTTAAGAAATTTTTACTATGAATTTCTACAAGTATATGGGGCCAGCAAATAATAACTAAAAAACTTGTAATTAGAAAAGTTACAAACACATGAATTGTGAATATTTTTGTTAAGTGAATATAATTTGATTTGTACTTTTTGATTAAGTATACAATTCCAAATAAAACTGCTGGAAATATAACTACTAAAAAAGTCAGTCTTACTCCACACCCAAAACCTACAAAAATTGAAAAAAAAATTAAATTAGAAATCTGTTTTTTTTCCTCAGTGCAATATAAATAAAAAAAATAGCAAAACCATATTAATGAAAAAAAGATAATTAAATCTTTTGAGTTCATTCCCATGTGACCAAAGAAAAATGGATTTAGCAGGGTTATGAAGCATGATAATAATGCGATATCTTTATTGAAGACTCTTCTAGTTAGCAAAAATAACCCTAGAAGACTCAAAGAGGCAAATGCATAATTTACTATATGCATTATTTCAGCAAGATATTTTATAAAAAGTTTTTTATCTATTAGAAAGATTAAATGTCCAATTGAATAAGATATTGTATCATATAATCCAGGATAGAATTTATTATTTCTAAAATCATACTTTTGAAATTCTCCCCAGGAAGATAAAAATTTAAATCTTACTAATCCATTTATATGATGAAAATACTCATCCCAAGAAAATCCCAAAATTATTGATGAATAAAAGCTTAATATTAAAAGAAATATAATAGTACTTTTTAAAATTACATTTAATTTTTTTTTGATAAAATTCATTGTTATATAAAATTTATTTATTAGTTATAAAATAAAGTACATGTTATGAAATTCAATAATTATAAAATCTTAAGTTTTGATTGTTATGGAACTTTAATTGATTGGGAATCTGGAATTTGGAACGCTTTTCAACCAGTTATACACTTCAATAATAGAAATGATTTAACTAGAGAAAAAGTTTTGAGAAATTTTGCATTATTGGAGTCTGACCAACAAAAACAAAAACCATCAATGGGGTATTCTGAAATATTACTTAATGTACATAAAAAATTTACTAAAGAAAATGAGTTAAAAACAACGGCAGAGCTTGATGAAAATTTTAGCAACTCTGTTCCTTTTTGGCCAGCATTTGCTGACAGCGCAGATGCTTTGAGAATACTTAAATCAAAATTTAAATTAGTAATCCTTTCAAATGTAAATGTGAGTGGCTTTACTGCTTCTAATAGATGGTTAGGAGTTGAATTTGATGAAATTTATACTGCAGAACATGTTGGGTCCTACAAACCAAATCCAAGTAACTTTGAATATATGTTTGATAATTTAAAAAAAGCGTATGGTGCTGAAAAAAAAGATATTCTTCATGTTGCTCAAAGCCTTTTTCACGATCATGTGCCAGCAAAAGAATTTAATATGAGCACTGTTTGGATTGATCGGCAAAACCTTAGTAAGAATGGTAATTGGGGTGCTACTAAAGTTGTTAAAAATCAACCTAAGCCAAATGTTATTTTTGAAGATTTAATTTCTTTTGCAAATAAAGCTGTAAACTAATCAATAACCTAGTTTTTTATCAATTAAATTATTTAATTTCTTATTTTCTAAAAATAACTTTAGATTTTCAAAAAATATATCTAAAACCATTTCTACATAATTTCCCTCACTATCCGAAGAAATATGAGGAGTAATTATCAAATTAGGAGTGTCCCAAAGCTCAGATTCTTTAGGTATTGGCTCTTGAGAAAAAACATCCAGTATCGCACCAGCTATTTCATTATTTTTTAATTTCTCACACAAAGTTTTATAATCTAAAACTGTTTCTCTTCCTATATTCACTATTCCACAAGAAGGTTTTAACATATCTAATCTTTTTTTATCTACTAAACCTATCGTTTCATTTGTTTGTGGAACTGCTAAATAAAGAAAATCAGCAATAGGTAAGACTTCATCTATTTTATTGAAAGTGATCACTTTAGAACATCCTTCTACAGATTTACCTTTCCTATTTACTCCTATTACCTCAACATCTAATTTTGTAATATGTTTGATCATTGATCCACCAAGAGAACCTGTTCCAACTACAACAACTTTTTTTCCTGCTATTGGTTTACTAAGTAAAGATATGAATTCTTTATTTTTTTGGTTTGTAACAATTTTTGTTATGTGACTTTGAAGCATTAATATACTCATCAAGCCAAATTCTCCTGCTTTTTTTGCATGCACTCCACTACTGTTAGTTAAAACACATTTTTCACTCATCCAGTCAAAAGGATATAAATGATTTACGCCAGCTGAAATAACATGAATCCATTTTAAATTTGGAGCAATATTTTTTATCTCTTTTGTTGGAAAGTTCCATCCTAATAAAATATCAGAATTACTTAATGATGATTCAAAATTATCATCATCCCAATCAATTAAATATTCTATTTTATCTTTAACCTCAGGAAATACCTTCAGTTTTTTTTCAAAAATTTCTTTTGTAATTGTATTATTTATTTCGCCTTCTAAATCACATGGTAACGAACCAGCTTTCCAGTGATTATTTCTTATGTGAATCTTAATTTTTTTGTCTATCAAATAGTTCTCACTTTTTTATTTCATATATTCTTAAATTATTATAAAGTCTAATTAAAGAAGACACATAACTCGTCGTGTAATTTTTGTTTCATTTACGAAAGTGGGATCGGTTTTCTTAAATTTAATTATTTAAGGAGGTTAGAATGAAATTTGGATACTTTTGTAATACCACTAATTGGACAAAAAAACCTTACGAACAATTACTAAATGAAGCTCAAGAGATCACAACATATTGTGATGAAAATAATTGGGATTCTATTTGGTACACAGAACATCATTTTAATCATGAAGGGATGGAATCTTGTACAAATCCTATAATGATGGGTGTCGATGCAGCTGCAAGAACAAAACAAATTAGAATTGGTCAAGCATGTAATGTAATTACTTTTCATAACCCAGTAAGACTAGCTGAAGATATAGCTTTACTAGATCAACTTTCAAATGGAAGAGTTGAAGTTGGTATTGGAAGGGGTGTTTATGGAAGAGAAGCAGTAAATATGAATAAAGAGGCTGATTTAAAAGATCAGGCTAAGAATTTTAGATTGTTTGAAGAAACTCTTACAATTATGAAAAAAGCTTGGACAGAGGAATTTTTTAATCATCAAGGAGAGTTTTACACATACCCATCACCAAACTTTGTTTGGCAGCATGATATGAGTCCACCAAGTGAAAAATTTTTAGATACTAAAACTAATGAGATTAAAAAGATTAGTGTAGTTCCTAAACCAAAACAAAACCCTCACCCACCTATTTGGCAAGTTGTGGATGGTGCAAGATCAATTGAATGGGCTGCACAAAATGGTTTAAACACAATAATGTGGATACCAACAGTAAAAGCTTTAAAGAAAAGATTTGAAATTTATCGAGATGCAAAATCAAAAGCTGAAAATAGAGAAGTGCCTTTAGGTGAAGGAATATCCTTAGTAAGAGACATGTTTGTAGCTGAAACAATGGAAGAGGCTGAAAAAATAGCTGGTGAACATATAATTAATTATATGAAATGGGTTTGTCATTGGAGAGGTCTTGGTAATCACATGGATCCTGGAGAAGAATTACCTGAGACTAAACATAAATTAGATTTACTTAATTATGATTTTTTACATAAAAGAAATCTATTATTTGGTACTCCAGAGTATGTTGTTAATAAAATTAATGAACTTCAATCTGAATTAAATCTTCAAAATTTACAAGTATGGTCAAACTTTCCAGGTATTGATCATGAGGCTTGTATGAGAAGTATTAAATTATTTAATGATGAAGTTATTACAAAAATTAATTTAGATACCTCAAGTCTTGAAAGAGCAAGTTAATGAAACT
Organism: alpha proteobacterium HIMB5; assembly: GCA_000299095.1. Lineage (NCBI taxonomy): Bacteria > Pseudomonadati > Pseudomonadota > Alphaproteobacteria > Candidatus Pelagibacterales > Candidatus Pelagibacteraceae > alpha proteobacterium HIMB5. The sequence goes on from CP003809.1 coordinate 909,023, forward strand.
TGAATTAAGAAAATTTACAAAATTTGTTGATAAAACTTTTATTGAAGGTGGTAAAGAAGCAAAAGAACCAGTCCTTTTAGTTTCAGTTGCGGCTGTGTTTAAAAACCCATGGGATGGACAAGGCTTCGTAGAAGATCTAAAGCCTGTTATTTTAGATCAAGCACCAAAGCTAGGTGATCTATTGGTACCAGAATTAATTAAAGAAATTGGATCTCCAGAAAAAATTTTAGCATATGGTAAAGCAGGTATTGTTGGTTTGAATGGTGAAATTGAGCACGCGTCAGCATTTATTCACACATTAAGATTTGGAAATAAATTTAGAGATGCAGTTGGTGGTACTTCTTATTTAAGTTTTACTAATACGAGAGGTCCTGCAGGATCAAAAATTTCAATACCAATGATGCACAAAACAGACTCGGGTCTTAGACCATATTATTTAACTCATGAGTTCACAATACATGATGCTCCTTTTGATAACGAAATAGTAATTGCTATAGGAGGTGCATCAACTGGCAGGGCTCATGCTAGAACTGGTGATCGTTATCAAGATATGAAAGAAATGGGATTAGATCCTAAATAAAAATGTCAAAATCTAATTTTGATAATAATCAAAATTATTTCAATTTTATCGATAATAAAACTATTCCTATAGTTTTTGTCCATGGTGTTGGATTGGATCACAAAATGTGGAATTCTCAAATTAAATCATTCTTAAAATTTTCTACACTTACTTATGATCTATTAGGTCATGGCAAAACAAATTGTGAAAAAGAGAATATAACCTTAGATGATTTTTCCAATCAATTGTTATCAATTTTAGATTTTTTAAAAATTAAAAAAATAAATTTAGTAGGATTTTCTTTAGGCTCATTAATTGCCTTAGATTTTACCTCAAAATTTGGTAAAAAAATTAATTCTCTCACACTAATTGGGACGACCTATAAAAGAACTGATGAACAAAGAAAAATGGTTATTGATAGGTACAACCAAGCAAAACTCAACAAACCAATTTCAAAGCAAGCATTAAAAAGGTGGTTTAGTGATAAATATTTAAATGAACATCCTGAAACTTATGATGAATTTATGCAAATTTTAAACAAGAATCCTAATGATCATAAGAGTTTTTTAAAATCATATAATTTATTTGCAAATCATGTTGATGACATTGAAAAAATTAAAAAAATTAATTGTAGAACTTTAGTTATGACAGGTTCAAATGATCCTGGATCAACTCCATTAATGTCTAAGGAATTATCTAATGATCTTGCTAATGCAAAATTTATTGAAATTCCTGATGGAAAACATCTTTGTAGTATAGAATGTGCGGATATAGTAAATAAGAATATAAATAAATTTATAGAAAATTAAATGTCAGAAATTCCGCATTTTAAAATGTTCATCAATGGAGAATGGGAAAATTCTTCATCAAATAAAAAAATAGAAACTCTAAATCCAGAAAACAATGAAGTTTGGGCTACAGTACCAGAGGCAAATGAGCAAGATGTTGATCACGCAGTTAAATCTGCTCAAAAAGCATTTGATAATTCTTGGAGCACTTTGCATCCAAGAGAAAGAGCTAAGTATTTAAGATTGATCGCTGATCAATTAAGAAATAACGCTGAACACCTTGGAAAAATTGAGACTATAGATACAGGCAAGCTTTATAGAGAAACAAAAACTCAAGCAAATTATATAGCTGAATATTATGATTATTTCGCAGGTCTTGCAGATAAAGTTGAAGGGACAGTAGTTCCAATTGATAAACCAGATATGCAAGTAACAACAACTCGTATTCCTATAGGTGTTGTAGCTGCCATTATTCCATGGAATTCTCAAATGCTGTTAACTGCAGTAAAATTAGCACCAGCATTAGCAATGGGAAACACTGTGGTTATAAAAGCCTCTGAGCTAGCGCCTGTAACTTTATTGGAGTTTGCAAAACTTGTAGAGAAAACAGGAATACCAAAAGGAGTTATTAATGTAATTACAGGACTCGGTGAACCATGCGGTAAAGCTCTTACGACTCATGACTTGGTAGAAAGAATTGCATTTACAGGCGGACCTGAAACAGCAAAACATATTGTAAAAAACTCCTCTGAAAATTTATCTCAAGTAAGCTTAGAGTTGGGAGGAAAAAGTCCAGTAGCTGTATTTGATGATGCTGATCAAGAAAATGCTCTTAATGGAATTACCGCAGGTATATTTGGAGCTAGTGGACAAAGTTGTATTGCTGGATCAAGATTGTATCTCCATGAAAAAATTTATGATGAATTTTTAAATAAATTAATTAATAAAGCAAAAAAAATCAAATTGGGTGGACCTATGGAACCTGATACACAAATGGGTCCTCTTAACAGCTATAAACAATTAGAAACTATTGAAAAAAATATCAAAGCTACAATAGATCAAGGTGGAAAAATAAAATGTGGTGGAGAAAGATCATCAATTTCAAATAAAGGATATTATTTCCCTGCAACGATTATTGAATGTGAAAATCATAATCTCCCTACAGCTGAAAATGAGTTATTTGGACCAATTTTATCTGTTATGAAATTCAAAACTGAAGGTGAAGTAATAAAACTTATGAATGATAATAAATACGGATTGTCTTCTGGAGTTTATACTTCAAATTTAGCAAGAAGTATGAGAGTTTCAAAATCAATAAGAGCAGGTATAGTTTTTGTAAATACTTATAGACTTATCTCTCCGATGGCTCCATTTGGTGGAATAAAAGATAGTGGTTACGGAAAAGAAGCAGGAATTGAATCAATTAAAGACTACACAAGAATAAAAACGACTTGGTACAATTCATCTGATAAGCCGATGGCTGATCCATTTACAATGGGATAAAATTTTGCCACTTAAACATCTTTTAATCTTATTGTTTATAATGATTGCACATGGAAGTGCTTTTCCTGTTGCAAAACTAGCCTTAAATAATTCTGTACCACCAATATTAATGGCTTCTCTTAGAATGGGATTAGTATTAATCATTTTAATTCCATTTTGGAAATTTAAATTACCTCCAAAAAAATACTTAAACTCTTTACTTATATTTTCAATTTCAATGGGTGTTATGGTTTATGTTTTTATGAATCTTTCGTTATATAATTCCTCAATTATTTCACCTATAATTTTAGGATCTCAATTAGCAATACCATTTGGAATAATTACAAGTGCAATCATATTAAATGAAAACATTAGTATGAAAAAATGGCTTTTAATTTTTTCTTCATTTATAGGAATATTGATTATTTTTTTTGATCCTGCATTAGTAGATAACTTTTTAGGATTATTTTTTGCAAGTTTAATGGCTCTTTTTTTTGGATTAGCTCAAGTTTATTCGCGACAATTAAAAGAGTTAGATACTAGTATGATTAATGCTTTTACAGGTTTGTTTGGATTTTTTTTATTAATGCTAGTTTCTTTCTTAATTGAAGGAGACACCTTGAATAATTTAAAATCAATTAATTTAGACTCATGGTTATTGATATCTTATCAGGCAATTATTGTTTCATTATGTGCACATTTACTAATGTTTTATCTGTATAAGTTTTACACTGTTGGAAAAATATTTCCGTTCTATTCATTGTTCCCCATATTTGGGATTTTACTCAGTTATCTTATTTTTGGAGAAATACCTTCTTTTTTATTTGCTATAGGAGGTATTATAGTGATTGCTTCAGTGATTTTACTTCAAAAAGTAAGATAATTTGCTTATTGAATATTTCTAGAAATTAGCTTTAATTTCCTGTTTTTATAAATTGTTAACAATAAAAGAGGACGATAATGAAAAAACTATTAATCGCTGCCTTTATATTTGTATCTACTTTCTCAACAAATGTATTTGCAGAAATCAAAATGGGAATTATTCTTGGATTTACAGGTCCAATTGAATCTCTAACTCCAGCAATGGCAAACTCAGCTGAACTAGCATTTAAAGAAGCTTCAGACTCAGGATCATTGTTAGGTGGTGAAACTATTTCAGTAGTAAGAGCAGACTCAACTTGTGTTGACTCAGCAGCGGCAACAGCAGCAGCTGAAGGTGTTATTTCACAGGGTGTAGCAGCAATTATGGGAGCTGACTGTTCAGGTGTAACAGGTGCTATTGCATCAAACGTTGCAGTACCAAATGGTGTTGTAATGATTTCACCTTCAGCAACTTCTCCAGGATTAACAACTCTTGATGATAAAGGATATTTCTTTAGAACAGCTCCTTCAGATGCAAGAGGTGGTCAAATTCTAGCTGATGTCACTAAAGACAGAAAAATTAAAAGTGTAGCTATTACATATACAAACAATGACTATGGTAAAGGATTAGCAGATGTTTACAAAGCAGCTGTTGAGGCTCATGGCATTAAAGTAACAACTACTACTGCTCACGAAGATGGTAAAGCAGATTACTCATCAGAAGTAGCAACATTAGCTTCTGCTGGTGGAGATGCTGTAGCAGTAATTGGTTACCTAGATCAAGGTGGTAAAGGAATTATCCAAGCATCATTAGACTCAGGTGCATTTGATACATTTATTTTATCAGATGGTATGATTGGGCAATCACTTGTTGATGCTTTTGGAAAAGGATTAAATAAGTCTTTTGGTTCATTACCAGGATCAACTGGAAAAGGTGCAGGAGTATTTGCTAAAGTTGCAAGTGCAGCAGGCATTGACTCTTCAGGACCTTATACTGGTGAATCTTATGATGCAGCAGCTTTAATTGTTTTAGCAATGCAAGCAGGTGGGTCAGCTGATAGAGCTTCTATTGCAAAAAATGTAATGGATGTTGCTAACGGTCCAGGAACTAAAATTTATCCAGGCCAACTTAAAAAAGGTTTAGACCTTTTAGCTAAAGGAAAGAAAATTGATTACGAAGGTGCAACTGGTGTTTCATTTACTGATGTAGGTGAAGCAGAAGGTTCTTTCTTAGAGCAAGAAGTAAAAGGTGGAAAATTTAAAACTAAGAAACAAAGATAGTTTTAAAATTTAAATTATAAAAACCCCCTAATTTAATTAGGGGGTTTTTTTTTAAAAGATATATTTATCAGCTATATACAAAAACCAAGCTGCTGCTGCTCCCATTAGAATATATTTCATACAATTATTTTATTTCAATTTTTTCAGGAAGTATACCTCTTGGTCTATACCTCATAATCAATAACAAACCTATTCCCATTAATAAAAACCTAAAGTAAGGAACACTTTCAATTAAATGAGCTTTAATAACATTTGTTTCTGACAAACCAGTTGTAAAGAAATTAATTAAATATAAAGACATAGGTGCTGCCTCAATCCATAAAAACCAGACAACAAAACCACCTAAAATCGCTCCAAAATTATTTCCGCTTCCGCCAACAATAACCATGACCCATATTAAAAATGTATATCTCATAGGTCTATAACTTCCTGGAGTAAATAAACCATCTTGTGTTACTAACATTGCACCTGCGATACCAACAATTGCCGAGCCTAAAATAAAAATTAGTAAATGTTCTTTCACAACATTTTTTCCCATCGCATTTGCTGCTTCCTCATTATCCCTGATAGCTCTCATCATTCTTCCCCAAGGTGAGTAGAGAGCTTTTTGAGTTAGTATTAATAAAATTATTACAACTGTTAAAAATAATCCTGAGTAACATAGTTTTACAAACACTGATGAGCCTTCAATAACCATTTGATTTAAAGCAGCCTGTCTTTCAGCTATATCTGAAATTAAATTTAATTTTCCAGAATTAAATTTTTCAACTAAATTAATAAACCAATCAGTAGACTGTAAATTTACCTCATATGGAACTGGTCTCTTAAGACCTATTACATTTTTTACACCTCGCGTTAACCAATCCTCATGTTTTATTATCGCAATAACAATTTCAGAGATAAGTAAAGTTGCTATAGCTAAATAATCTGCTCTTAAACCTAAAGCAATTTTTCCAACTATGAAAGCTAATCCGCCAGCAAATAAAGCTCCAATTACCCATGAAAACATTATTGGTAATCCAAAACCACCAAGAAATCCTGTTATGGCTGGGTCAACAGATTCAATTTTTTCAATTCCTGGCTCCGCAGTAATTCTAATTATGATTACACCTGTTATGATTAATGCGGCAATTCCATAATTTCTTAATTTTGAAGATTCGTAATTTTTTAAAGCAAACCTAATCACCATTATAATTACAATGATTAACCATAAGCACATTAAGATATCAAAACCACCTGCTCTCCATGCTTCTTGCACAGGATCAACAGAAACAATTACTGCAGCCAAACCACCTAAAGCTGCATAACCCATAATTCCAAAGTTAATTAGACCTGCATATCCCCACTGTATGTTTGCACCCATACTCATAACTGCAGAAATTAAACATAAATTAAAAATAGATAGAGCTATGTTCCAAGATTGAAATATTCCAACTAAGATAATTAATCCCATCATTATTGAATAAGCTGCAATAATATTTAGGTGTTTTTTAATCACAATAACCTTCCTTTAAATATTCCTTGAGGTCTATATAGAAGTACGATGACCAAAATTGAAAAAGATACTGCAAATTTATAATCTGTAGATAATAGTTGAACCAAACCCTCTGGTTCTAAACTTTCAGGCAATATATAAACAAGAAACTTTTTATAAGCATAAGTTAAAAATATTTCTGAGAAAGCAATTACATAACCTCCTAGGAATGCACCAAATGGATTTCCTATACCCCCTACTATAGCTGCAGCAAAAATAGGAAGCATATTATTAAAGTAAGTAAATGGTTTAAAACTTTTATCTAGACCATACAACACTCCACCAATTGTCGCTAATATTCCAGCAATTATCCATGTGACCATTACTATTTTTTTAGGATCAATTCCTGACAATAAAGCAAGATCTTCATTGTCTGAATATGCTCTCATACTTTTTCCAGTTTTTGTTTTATTTAAAAACCAAAATAATGCAGAAACTAAAATAACTGTAACAAAAATAGTAATTACTTGGGTTGATTTGATAGCAAGTCCCTCGTTTAATCCTGTCATTTCTTTAAATTCTCCAGCTTTAATCAAAAATTTTTGTCCATCAAAAAATCTTCTATCATCTGGCCCTATGACTATTCTTACAAGTGCTTGAGTTAAAAACATTACTCCAATACTAACCATTGCAAATTGAACTGGTGGGCTTTTGTTAGTTCTGTAATATTTGAAAACAAACTTATCTATCAACAACATATAAATAATCATACAAAGAATAGCAAAAGGAATTGCCAATAATGCTGTTGGTAAAAATCCTAAAGAAACACCAAGAGATTGAAAATACCAAGTAAACAAAACTGCGAACATTGTACCAAAAGACATCATGTCTCCAGTAGCAAAATTAGCAAATCTCAATACTCCATAAATCAACGTAACAAATATTGCACCTAAAGCTAATTGTGACCCATACGTCAAAGTTGGCACAAAAATATAATTTAGAAGTAAAACAATTGCGTTTATAAAATCCATATTAACCGCCTAAAAAAGATCTCCTAACTTCAGGATCATTTAATAACTCTTTGCCTGTTCCGTTATGTTTATTTTCACCTGTCACTAAAACGTAACCCCTATCTGAAATATTAAGAGCTTGTTTTGCATTTTGTTCTACCATTAATATTGCAACATTAGTTCTTTTTACTTTTACAATATGATCAAATAATTCATCCATCACAATTGGTGAAACTCCAGCTGTTGGTTCATCTAACATTAAGACACTTGGCCTAATCATTAATGCTCTTCCAAGAGCAACTTGTTGTCTTTGACCACCAGATAATTCACCAACTAATTGATTTCTTTTTTCTTTTAAAATTGGAAATAAATCATAGATCTCATCAATAATTTGTTGATAGTTTTGATCCATTAAAAATGCACCCATTTCTAAATTTTCCTCTACTGTCATTCCTGCAAAGACATTCTTAGTTTGAGGCACAAACGAAATTCCTTGTTTAACTCTATCTTGAGGAGATAATTTAGTAATATCTTTACCATCAATTTTAATAGAACCAGACTTTAGATTTAATAAACCTAGCATTGCTTTCATTGCAGTAGATTTTCCTGCACCATTTGGTCCAAGTATAGAAACAATCTCTCCACGATTCACATTTACTGAACAAGAATTAATAATATCTGGCCCATTGCCATAGCCACCTGTCATATTATTTCCTTCAAAGTATGCCATTAATATAATCCTAACATTTCAGGTATATATCTTCCTGGTAACATAGTGAAAATACCAGCTACAGTTAAACCAATAAAATTTCCTAACATAAAAATTTTATGGAGAAGCACTTGTTTTTTTCTAATAAAATAAATTGATAAAGTTAAAGAAATTATTACCCAAATACTTAGTAGGTGTACCCAGCTGTATAAACCATCATTTAATTCTTTAATCCAAAAAGATGAAAATGATACATACATCATCAAAGATACCCAAATCCAACCAATTATTTTGTGAGTTGATCCACCTTTTTTTGACAGAAGATTTTTAATACCAAATCCTACTGCTAAAATTGCTAACATTAAATGTGATGTTATTGTCATTTTAATTATCTTTTAATTTTGATCCTCTACCTAAATAACTCTCAATTACTTTTTCATCTTTTTTTGCATCTTCTACTGAACCTTCAAATAAGACTGAGCCTTCTGCCATCACAATTACTGGATCACATAATCTACTTATAAAATCCATATCATGTTCAATCATACAAAAAGTATATCCTTTTTCTTTATTAAGTTTTTCAATAGCTGAGCCTAGATCTTTTAAAAGCGTTCGATTAACACCAGCGCCCACTTCATCTAATAAAACTAATTTTGCATCTACCATCATTGTTCTTCCAAGTTCCAACAATTTCTTTTGTCCTCCAGATAAATTTCCTGCTAACTCATTAGAAAGATGACCTAGATTTAAAAATTCTACAACTTCTTTAGCTTTATTTTTAATTTGCTCTTCTTCATTTTTAACTAATTGAGGTCTTAACATCACGTTAACTAATTTTTCACCTGATTGATTACCAGGCACCATCATCAAATTTTCTAAGACAGAAAGGTTTGTAAACTCATGAGCAATTTGAAATGTTCTTAACAATCCTTTTGAAAAAAGTTCATAAGAAGGAACATCTGTAATATTTTCATCATTAAACATTACAGTTCCTCCAGATGTCTTTAAATTACCAGCTATTAAATTAAATAAAGTAGTTTTTCCAGAACCATTGGGCCCGATAATGCCAGTGATTGAACCTTTTTTTATTTTTAAACTACAATCTGAAACTGCTGTTAGACCACCAAAAGTTTTGGTTAAACCATTTATTTCTAAAATGTTTTCCATAAATTATTTGCTTAATCTTTTATGAATACTATTTAAGGTACTTTCTAAAGATTTATACATACCTTTTTTTGTAAGCTCTTTCAAACCTTGTTCATTAAGTCCTTTAGGAGTTTGAGATTCCTTTACAAGATTTCTTAAATCAACTTTAGAATTAACAACTGCATCTTCAGATAAAGCTAGAAACAATGAAGTGATATATTTTTGAGCATCTAATTTTTTAATGCCTCTTTTTGTTAGCCATTCACTCATAGATCTTTGCATATCGTAATATGATGCCATCATTCCTGATATAGCCCAAAAATTTATTGATAATTTTTCATTTTTTATTTCGATAGTTGTTCCAATTTTATCAAAGAAAGATTTAACACTTTTGTTTGGAGGACAGATTGGAACTGGACCTTTTTTTAAAGATATAAATGGTAGTGGTATTGCTCTTACAATTGCACATTTTACTTTTATCATTTTTTTTAATTGTGAAAGTGTAATTGTAGAAATGAAACTGATAATTTTTTGAGAAGATTTAAATTTTAAATCTTTAATTATTTGCTCTCCAACTGTTGGGGTAACAGATAAAAAAACCCAATTCACTTTATCAACGATTTCCTGGTTATCTTTAGCAATTATTACTTTTTTAAATTTTCTTCTTAATTTTTGAGCTAAAATTTTATTTCTTGGAGAAATATAAATTTTTTTACACTTTATTTTAGATGTGCAGATACCTTGAATTACTGAATAAGCTATTTTACCTGTCCCAATAAATCCTAAATTCATAAAGAACTTAATATAGTGAATTAATTTAATTAATTAATAAAAAAAGAGCCTCTAATTCTTAATAGTTCTCTACTTAATGCTTTGTTTTCTTTGAAAGGTTTTCTGCCATGAAGCCAAAAGTAATTATTAGCAACAATAATAGACCCCACAGGTAATTTTGTAATAATTTTATATCTGCTTCCCTCCAAGCAGTCAGATAATTTTTGTAAGAAAATTCCTTGTTCCATATTTTTTGGTTCAGGAAATTGGTCTATATAAGAAATTTGAGGCCTACCTTCACTATCTTCTGAAAAAACTGGATGTTCAACTTTATAATCAACATTTTTACTTTTTGGAGAACCCCAAACAAAATCTTGTTTACCTACCGGGTCTTTTGAGAGTTCGTCACAAAATTCCCAATCATCTAAATGCAGCATAGCTGTTTCACCACCTTCAACATTTTCTTCCTCAATTTTTGTCATCAATAGCCAGTCAGTAACTTCTTTTACATAAGTTCCATCAGTATGAAGATCCATATTTCTATATGCTTTTCTTAAATAAGAGTCACTGTTGTCTTCATGCTTGACATGAAACCTTGCGTAATATTTACCGGCCATTGAGTCAAAATTTGGGTTTCCTATTAAATAAGCAATTGCAGTAGATAATTTAACAAAAAATTTATCATCTAGTTTAGAGCTCATATTTTTTGGTGAAATAATAAAACATCCAGTGTTTCTATCCTTTAGAATAAAGTTCATTAATTCGCTAAGTTTAGATTGTGTTAAATCATCTAAACTTTTTGCAATTGTAAATCTTGAAAAAGGTTTCAGTTCTAAGGCTGTTAAATCAAATTTATTAAAAGAAAATTGTAGTTTATCTAAAATTTCATCTTCGATTTTAATATTATAAATTCTATTTGATTTATCATGCTGAGATATATCTAGATCTTTAACTTTTTGCATAAAATTTATTATATTAAATTAATTAAAACGGACAACATTACAGCTGAAAAAATTGTAGGAATAACTAAGTTTTTTTTAGTTAAGATAAAAATCAAAATACAGCTAATAAGCACTACTAATCTAATCAAAAGATCAGAGCCTGATAAAACTCCGGCTGGAAAAATTATCATTCTTCCAAGTAATGCTGCTAGTGTGGAATATGCAACACAATTAAACCACTGAAAAACTTTTGATTGAACACTTACTTTTTCTGAAGTTATAGCTCCTAAAAATCTTGAGATAAAAGTTGCTAATGAAGTTACAATTATTGCAAATAAAATTAGATCATGATTTTCCATTTTTTTCTCCAAATAAAAATGCAATCGAACCAGCAATTATTCCTGTATATAAAATAGCCCACTCTGTTGAGTATAAATAAACTATAGGTCCTAAAATTGTTCCTCCAATTACCGCTATAGATATACTTATATTTTTCATTGCCCCTATCATCATGCAAAAAAAATAAACTGGATTGACTATTGCTAGCCCAATCATGATATCTTTATTCAAGTAATCAGCTAAGAGATAACCAATGACAGTAGATATAATTGCTGTTGACCAGGTGCCAACGCCTACACCAATCCAAAAATCAATTCGATATTTTTGCTCAACTTTTTCATAACTTTCCTTTGCTACTAACCAAGATGATACTGCTAAAAAGTGACAGGATAAAAGATATTTCCATCTTGGTTGTGATTTATGTGCCAATAATGGAAATAAAGAAACTGTCATTGGATATAATCTGAAGTTTACAAGCCATACAGCAATAAAAATATTTATAAGAGAAGTTCCAATTAGTAATGACTCTGCCATTACTAATTGTCCAGGTAATGCGTATGTAAAAATGCTTGAAGCAGCGCTTTGTTGTAGATTAAATCCTGCATCTTTTAGCAATGCTCCTAAAGCAACAAAGCAAGCTGCCAAAGAAATTGTTGGGCTTCTTACACCAAGATTTGATTTAAGACCTTTAAAAAAGATTTCGTGGTTAATCATTAACCACCTAGGAATAATCTACCTACATCTGGATTACTTAATAGCTCATCTCCTTTACCTGCAATAGCAGTTTGACCTGAAACTAAAACATATCCAATATCAGCAAACTCTAAACCTTTTTTAGCATTTTGTTCTACTAAGATAATTGTTTTCTTTTCATTTTGTTGAAGATCTCTTAAAATTTCAAATACCATATCAATATACCTTGGCTCTAAACCGATAGATGGTTCATCAACCAATAAAACACTTGGCTTCATAACTAAAGCTCTTGATATCTCTAGTAATCTTCTTTCACCGCCTGATAAAACTTTTGCAGGTTGATTTCTTCTATTTCTAAGTCTTTCGTATTTTTCAAATATTTTTTCAGCCTCTTCATAAGATTCCTCAGTTTTATCTTTTATATATCCTCCCATTAATAGATTTTCTTCAACAGTCATGTCTGGAAATACTGAATTATCTTGTAGTATGTATGCTATACCTACAGACTTTAGTTTTTCTGCAGGTGTTAAATTGGTAATTTCTTTTCCTTCAATTTCAATTTTTCCAGAAAAAATATTTGTAAATCCATAAATTGAGTGAAGTATTGTAGATTTTCCTGCTCCATTAGGACCAATTAAACATAATGATTGGGCCTTACTTACAAAAAGATCTAGATTATGAAGAATTTCCATCTTTCCATAACCTGCATTAAGCCCACTTATCGTTAAATGAACATCACTTACAGAAAGTTTTTTTAAATCTTCAGGACCCGGAGCTTTCCCTAAAACTTCATACTGATTTCCCATTATTGCGCCCCCAAATAAGCATCTATTACTCGCTTATCATTTTTAATTTCATCTGGTGTACCTTTAGCCAACATTTGTCCATGAGCTAAACAATGAATAGTTTGTGCTAATTGCATAATTACTCTCATATTATGTTCAATAACCAAAAGTGTAATTCCAAAGTCTTTATTAACTTTTATTAATCTATCGATGATACCATTTATTAATGTTGGATTAATTCCAGCTGTAGGTTCATCTAACAATAGCATTTCAGGTTCATTCATTAGCGCCATTGCTAATTCTAAAAGTTTTTGTTGTCCAAAAGATAAGTCACCAGCTCTTAATTTTCTTTTTTGATAAAGACCAACAAAGTTCAGAAGGTTTTCAGCCTTTTCAGTAAGTTCAGCCGGTACTTTTGAGAAAATTGACATTAAACTTTCATCGCTAGCTTTATGGCTGATCAACATATTATCTACACAATTTAATTTGCTGTAAATTCTTGTTTGTTGGAAAGTTCTAAGTAATCCCATTTTAGCAATTACTGGTACAGGTAATTCAGATACCTCTTTGCCATTAAACTTTATTGAACCTTGATCAATTGGATATGTTCCTACTATTGAATTGAATAGAGTAGTTTTTCCAGAGCCATTAGGACCAATTAAACCAACTATTGTTCCTTTCTCAACAGACATTGAAACATCTACGTTAGCTTTAACACCACCAAAAGATTTACTTACATTGCTAACTTCTAAAATACTCATTTTAATTCTACCTGTGCTTTTCGATCAGCTTCATCAACTACTTCACCAAATCTTTCTGGGTATTTTTCTCTTAACCATCCCATAATACCTTCTGGGAAATAAATTACGATTACTACAATTAAAACCCCTAGTGCTACATACTGCCAGCCTAAGAAAAAAGTCCAAAAACCTTCTTTAAAAATATGAAATACAGTTGCTCCAATAATTGGACCCCACAAAGTTCCCTTCCCTCCTAATATTGCCATAAGAACCATAAAGACACCCATTTCTCTTCCATCAAAAGCAACATCAGTTGAGTCTATATAACCAACTAAGCCACCCATTATTCCACCAGCAAGACCACAGAAAAATGCGGATATCATCCATCCTGTAATTTTATATTTCATTGTTTGAATACCCATCGCCTCAGCTTTATCTTCGTTGTCTCTGATGGCATTTAAAACCAATCTAAATCTTGTTGTGTATAAAAATTTAATTGCAATAAATGTTAAAACTAAAAGTCCAAAACTTAGATAATAAAAGAATTCTCCTCGAGCTTCAGTGCTCCCTACGTTAGGAAATGGTGGTGTTGTAAATCCTTGTCCAGCTCCAATTATTTCAATTCCTCCTGAAATTTCTCCTGCTGCAATCCCTAGACCTAATGTGCAAATTGCAAAATAGTGCCCTCTCAAACCTAAAATTGAGTATCCAATAATTCCAGCCACTAAACAAGGAACTACAGCTGCAACAGCCAAGCCAACACCCATTCCTTGAAAAAATTGTGTTGGAGTGTGAACAAAAGTTTTTTCTCCACCACCTTCTGTCCATTCTGCTAATGGAAAAAACATTCCTACTTGAACTGATGCACATAAATACATTCCAAGTCCGTAAAATAGTATATTTCCAAATGTATTATATCCCATCTCACCTCCTTGAACGTTCCAAGTTGTTGCAAGGACAATTAATATACAAAGTATTGATAGTTGAACTTTAAAAGCAGGAAATACAAATGGTGCTGCTAAACCAAAAATTAAAATTCCTAAATATAATATAAGATTTTTATTCATTATTTTAAATATTCTCTTTTTCTTGAAAGTTTAAATCTTCTATAAACTAAAATTAAAACTAATAATAAAAATACAGAACCTATTCTAAATTCAGTTCCTAAAATATAATCTGCAAACTCTTCAAATACACCTAAGCCCATTCCTGACATTGCGACTCCAGGTAAATTTCCTAAACCTGCAACAATAACGATCATGAATGATCTGATCGTATAAGGTAGTCCCATGTATGGATGAATTGTAAATGTTATTGCAATTAATGCACCTGCAACACCACAAAGTGCAGCATTTATACCAAAAGTTGCTGCATAAACTTTCTCAGTATCTACTCCCAAAATCTTTGCTGCTCTTGCATTTTGAGCAGTTGCTCTAATTGCTCTACCTAATTTTGATTTTTTCATGTATAGCACCAAACAAATTGCAAATATAATGCTTATAACAGCAGAAAATATTTTTGAATTTGGCAACGTTACGGAGTTATCAAATAGCATTGTAGTTCCATAATTTGAATTAGCTAAAACCACATCTGCTCCAAATGCAAAGTTCATTAACTGCATCATTAAAATACTAATTCCAAATGTAGCTAAAATTGAAATAAATAAATCTCTATCTACTACTTTATTGATAACAGTTTTGTAAATTCCAACTCCAACAAAATACATCACTATTGGACAAACAATTACTCCCCAAGCTGGATGGATGCCTGACAAATACATGAAGTAAGCTATATAACCACCTAAGATCACAAGATCACCCTGAGCAATATTAATAATATTCATCACTCCCCATTGAAGAGCCATTCCGTATGCTATCAATGCAAATAAAATTCCTAACAACAATCCATCAAGCGTAGCTTGGACTGTTAACATGGGAGCTTGAAATACTAAAAAATCCATTGTGTAAAAAAATTGTTTTTATACAAAAATGCCCTCTAATACTAGAGGGCATTTTTTTTAATTTAGATTATCTTTCAGACCACTTTGGAATTGGGTGAATTAACTCTGCTGAAGCCCATTTTGTAGGAGCTACAACTTTGTTTTCACACTTACTTCCATCGTCATTACACATAACTTGGAACAATACCATTGGCTTGTCTACGTTTTGACCACCTGGTGCAAATTTTATATTTCCGTAAAAAGTTTGCATATTAGTGTCAGCTAGAGCATCTCTTACTTTCTTTTTATCGAAAGAATTTGCTCTTTCAAACGCATCTTTGAAAACCAATAACGCAGCTGAAGATTCTGCTGATTGATATGGCGGATCATAACCAAATTCTTTTTGGAAATCTGCCGCATACTTCATACCATTACCAAAGAAATCATCTTTGTAAGTTAAAGATTTATGCCACTGAGAAGCACACAGTGCAAACTCAGAATTTTTACCATGTTGTTTTGATAATTTAGCAGCATCACAGTGTGTCATTGCTAACATTGGAACATCAACTTTCATTTCAGCAATTTGTCTGATTGCAGTTAAAGCTCCTTTAGTATGACCTGAAACAACTAATACGTCTGGCTTAACTGTCTTAACTTTCGCTAAAGTTGCAGCCATGTCGTTAAGTTCTTTTGGCAATTTATCATCGATAATGATTTTTGATCCAGTTCTCTCAGCTGCTTCTAAAATACCTAATCTAACATCTTGAGAAAAAGCATCTTGTTCAAAAGCTTGAGCTATTTTAACTGGTTTACCACCATTTTTTTCTACTGCTAAGTCAATTGCAACATCAAGATATAAATTTGCTGGCGCTAAAACTGCAAATAAATATTTGTATCCTTTTGTAAATAGAGATCTAGATGCACCATTGGCCTCAACCATTGGTACTCCATATTTCTCTGTTACAGGAGCAATTGCTTTTGTTAATCCTGAAGAGTATGGGCCAAGCATAAACTCAACACCATCTTGTGAGATTAATCTTTCTGCAAGTTGCGCAGCTCTTTTAGGGTTTGACTCATCATCATAGTAAATAATTTCAAACTTATAAGTTTTACCACCAACTTTGATACCACCCATGCTATTAATTCTATCAACAGCCATGTTATATCCGTTCTGAGTATGAACTCCGTTTGAAGAGTATTTACCAGTTAATGAAATCGCAGATCCTAAAACAATCTTGTCACCTACTACTTTTGCAAATGAAGTAATTGATGAAGATAATAAAATCGCTAATGCAGAAATAAAACCTAAAAAGATTTTTGTTATTTTCATTTTATTTCCTTTGTTAATTAATTAATTAAAACAAAATTAAAACTTATATTAAAATATTTTTCAAGTAGACACATATGTAACTAAAGAAAAGATGCCTTGATTTAATTTTAATATTTTTGAGTAAACACAATAATTAAAGCAATTATAACTAAAACACTCGCTGAAATTGTATTTATTGTTTTTGGATTAGCAGTAATCCATTTAATTAATTTTTGTGCAAGTACTGCATAACCAATTAAAGATAAAAAGTCTAAAACTACATAAGTTGTTATAAGAATTATAAATTGAGTTAATAAATTTGAATTAAAATCAATAAATTGTGGAAAAATAAACGGAAAAAACATCCAAGCTTTAGGACTTGTTCCTGCAACTAAAAAACCATCTCTAAAAAAAGATAAATTAGTTTTTTTTATTTCTTCTTTATTTGAAATATTTTTTGGACGCGACTTATAAATATCGTATGCAAGGTACAAAATATAAATAATACCTATCCATTTAAATAAATTTAATATTGTTGAGTTTTCTGAGAAAAAAGAACCAATTACAAAAATGACTAAGGTTGCCTGAATTAAATTTGCGGTTATATCACCTAATGCAGACCAAACACATTTACCTACTCCGTAATTCATTGAATAAGAAATGATTACAATCCTTGGAGTCCCAGGAGTTATAAATAAGAAAATTATAATTTGAAGATAAAGTATAAAATCTAATGGGAGCATCTTAAGAATAAAGATAGTCCTTAAAAACCGGGAGCTAAAGATGGCTAAGAAGGACTATCTAGACCAATTTAGCAAATCCTATATAAATTGCATTATCTATTTTTTATAAAATTTTGGGAAAAATGAAAAAAAAAGGCAACATACCAGTCACCAGAGTTAAAAATCCAGAGCCACCAATTGATGATCCTGATTGGATCATTTGGGCAGCTTGGGCCGATAGGATTACTTTCGAAGAAATTGAAAAAAAAACTGGAAAGTCAGAATCTGAAGTAATCAAAATAATGAGACGGACACTTAAGCCCTCCTCTTTTAGATTATGGAGAAAAAGAGTAAACCAAAAGAGTATTAAACACAGAAAAAAATTTGAATATTCTAGAAAACAAATAACTAGTAAAATTAAAAAAGGTGATTATCTATAGTTTATGAAAAATATAACAATTTATACAGGTCCACTTTGTAATTATTGTGAGGCTGCAAAAAGATTACTTCAAAGAAATAATGCAACTTATAACGAGATAAACATTGCTACCGTAGATGGTGCAATGGATGAAATGATTAAAAGAGCAAATGGAAAAAGAACTATTCCACAAATCTTTTTTGATGATCAGCACATTGGTGGTTATGACGATATAAGAGCTTTAGAAAAAGAAAATAAGTTAGAAGAAATGCTAAAGTAATTATTCTTTAGGTTTAAAAACTAAACATACACCATTATTACAATATCTTTTACCTGTAGGTTCAGGTCCATCATCAAATATGTGACCATGATGGGCATCGCAATTTTTACAATGATATTCTGTTCGAGCATAACCTAAAAGATGATCTGTTTTTGTTTCAAAAACGTCTGGAAGAGATTTAAAAAATGATGGCCAACCTGATCCACTTTCATATTTAGTTTCGCTATCAAATAATTTTATCCCACAATTTGCACAATGATAACTTCCATCTCGTTTTTCATGATTAAGCTCACTAGTTCCAGGAGGCTCAGTTCCATCCTCAAACATTACTAGTTTTTGTTCGGCAGTTAAGTTTGGATTTTTCTTTGACATTATTTAAATATACTTAGAACATGTTTCATGTAAATAAGAATGTAATTCAACTAGTTTTTCAAAATTTTTGTTATAACCACCTCCTAAAACACCACATAAAGGTATTCGCTGTGAGAAGAAATTTTCTATAACTATTTGATCTCTAGTTCTAACACCTTCGTCCGAAATTTTTAACTTTCCTAGACGATCATTATAATGAATATCAACACCAGCTATATAAAATACAAAATCGAAAAAATATTGATTTAATTCTTGTAAACACTGCTTTAATTTATCTAAATATATCTTATCTTCTGTATTATCCTCTAGCTCAACATCATAATTACTTAAAGATTTTTTAGCTGGATAATTAGTCTTAGAATGCATACTAAAAGTAAAAACATGATTATCGTCTTTAAAAATGTCTGCATTTCCATTGCCTTGATGAACATCTAAATCAACTATTAAAATTTTATTAGCTAGACCTCTTTCGATCAAATATTTTGCAGCGACAGCTACATCATTAAATACACAATAACCTGCTCCACCATCAAAATTTGCATGATGACTTCCACCAGCCGTGTTGCAACTAATTCCTGATTTAATCGCAAGTTTTGCTGATAAAACAGTTCCGCCTGTTGCAATAAAAGATCTTTTTACAACACTATCAACTAATGGAAATCCAATTTTTTTTACACCATCTTTACCTAAAGTTTTATTTTTAATGTTGTTTATGTAATCTAGAGAATGAGCCTTACTTAAAGTTTCAATTGAGCAAGGAGAGGGATTTATGAACTCTTTAACTATTTTTTTTTCTTTCAAATATTTTGCAAGTTCTGAAAATTTATTAATTGGAAATTTGTGGTCATCTCCAATTTTTGCAAAGTAATCCTTATGATTAACTACAGGTAGACCCATTTATTTTTCAATAACTCTGACGGGCTTCCCATCTACGCAAGCCTCTAATGCTTCGATCATTTGAGTGTAAAAAATGTGATAATTTTCAGCTGTTACATATCCTATATGTGGAGTTAATAAAGCATTTGGTAAAAATCTAAGTTTATTATTTTCAGGTAATGGTTCTTTTTCATAAACATCTAATCCTGCACCTGCAATTACGTTTGTAGATAATGCTATAATTAAATCATCTTCATTAACAATAGGGCCTCTTGAAGTATTAATCAAAAATGATGTTTTTTTCATCTGATCTAATTCTTTTAATGTAATACAATCTTTGTATCTTTCCCCTCCTTGCACGTGGATAGATAAAAAATCTGAATTTTTTATTAAATCTTCTTTGCTACATGGCAAAACATCTAATTCCTTACATGTGTCTAAGTTTAGATTTTCACTCCATGCCATGACTTGCATACCGAAAGCTTTTCCAATTTTTGCAACTTGGGATCCAACTCTTCCAAGACCAAGCAATCCTAATATTTTACCTTTAAGCTCAACCCCAATTGTAGTTTGCCAGTATCCTTGGTACATATTATCAATCTCCTCTTTAAGGTTTCTTGCTAAACCTAAAATTAAAGCCCAAGTTAACTCTGGTGTTGGATGTATATTAATTTCAGTACCGCAAACTAATATATTCTTTTTTTTTGTAGCTTCTAAATTTATTGATTTATTTCTGTTGCCACTTGTAATTATAAATTTAAGCTTCGGGAGATTATTTATTAAACTCTCAGTCATTGGAGTTCTCTCTCTCATTATGAGTAAAGCTTCAAAATCAGCTAATTGCTCAATAGCATCGTCTTCATTTTCAAAAGGTTCGCTGAATATCTTAAACTCATATTTTCCAGATAATTTTTCTAAATCTACAAATTGTTGAGATACGTTTTGATAATCATCTAATATTGCAACTTTAAGCATTTTTAATTTTTCTATTTGATAAAATTATTCCAGTTAAAATAAAAATTGCGCCGAGAATATGATAAAACATAAATTTTTCATTAAAAATAATCATAGCCATTATTGCACTTAATATTGGCATTAAATGTAAAAAAACTCCTGATCTGTTAGCACCAATCATTGAAATACCTTTTATCCATAGAATAAATGAAGCAAGGCCTGGAAATAAAACAACATAGCTTAAAATTAATATAAATGGTTTTTCAACCTTAATAATGTGGCCTAACTGATACTCAATAAAATAAATTGGTATTAAAAATATAAGACCAAAAGTTATTATAACTTCTAATAAACTAAGTTGTGAAAGTTCATATTTTTGCTTTTTTAATAAAGCAGAGTATAAAGCCCATGAAAACATGGCAATAACCATTGTCAAATCACCTTTATTAAAATCTAAACTTAAGAGAACTCCTAAGTTTGCTTTTGTAATAATTAACAATACACCTGTGAAAGAAAAAACTACTCCTAAAATTTGAAAAATATTTGTTTTTTCAATTTTCAAAATCGATGAAATAAAAATTATCATTACCGGTATGGTAGAGATCATTAAAACTCCACTAATTACCTGAGTAAAGTTAAGTGAATAATAAACAATAGAGTTAAAAATTGTGATGCTCGTAATTCCTAAAATAATGAATAATTTTAAATTATTAACAATATAGTCTCGTTTTTTAATTATCTCTGAAAGTGTAAATGGCGCTAGTATTAACCAAGCAAAAAACCATCTATAGAAATTTAATGAAAAAGGTGGAACATCATAAAAACTTGCAAATTTTCCAACGATAAAATTGCCTGCCCAAAAAGTAACGGTTAAAAATAGAAATACATAAGCAATATTAAATTTATTGCTCACTTAACTGAATCTAGATGAACTATATGGGTTTAAATTTAAATTAGTATTTTCTTCAGCAATCATACCTGAAACTATCTTTCCAGATATTGGTCCTAATGTCCATCCTAAATGATGATGTCCAAAACAGTAAAAAACATTTTTATATTTTTTAGATGGACCCATTACAGGTAAAAAATCAGGTAATGTTGGTCTAAATCCCAACCATTCATCTTCATGATCAGGTAAGTCTCCAAACATATATTTTGCGTTATTAATTAAATTTTTTATTCTTGATTTTGAAAGAGGATTGTCTAAACCACCAAATTCTACTGTTCCAACAACTCTCAATCCTTGTTCCATAGGAGTAACACCAAAACCTCTATTCTGAAAAATTACTGGACGACTTAATAAATGATCACAATTTTTAAAATGAACGTGATATCCTCTTTCTGTGTCTAGTGGAATTTTTTCACCTAAGTTATCTGTAAGCTTTTTAGAAAATGCTCCACACGCTATAACGGCCTTATCAAATACAAAACGTTGTGCCTCGGTTATAAAAGTAGGTTTGTCCCCATCAAATTCTATATCCTTGATATTCAACTTATTAAATTTTCCTCCTTTTTTCATAAAAAGATCAAAAAACTTTAATAAAATTTTTTTTGGATTTCTTGCATGTCTTGCATAAGGATAAAAAACTCCAGCATGATAAAATGGTCTTATATGAGGTTCCAAATCATGTATCTCATGTTTGTTAACTAGTTGCTGTTCTACTCCTAATTTTTCTCTGACTTTTATTTCAAGTTCTCTACTTTTTAAATCTTTATCATTCCAAATATAAAGAATGCCCTTGTTTTCAACTAATCCCTCTAGATCATCAATCTCATCAAAAATTTCATCATATGCAGGTAAAGCTAAATCTAAAATTTGATGCATATTTTTAGCTGTATGCATCATTTTATTTTTTGATGTATTTAATAAAAATTTTACAAACCAAGGAATCATTTTTGGAACATAATTCCATTTAAGCGCTAATGGTCCACTAGAACTCATAAGCATTGCAGGCACATCTAAAAGAATATCAGTTCTGTTTAAAGATAGAGATGCGTATGGAGAAAAATGACCTGCATTACCATATGAAGCAGCAGGACTACCAGGTTCATCTCTGTCAAAAATAGTTACATCAAAACCTTTCTTTTGAAGAAACAGTGCATTTGATACACCTTGGATACCTGATCCTATAATACCTACTTTATGAGATTTAGTCATAAAAAAATATACTATTAATGATCAATTTTTTTTAAGCGACAAATTATACTGTGCTTAAATTATGATATATTTTGATTGTGATTAATCTTCGCACTTAGAACTATTGAAAAACCAATCATAGTAGCGAGCAAGGAAGAGCCACCATAGGACATTATTGGCAAAGGTGAACCAACTATAGGTAGTAATCCTAAAACCATAGACATATTAATTGAAACATATAAAAAAATTGCAAATGCAAAACCGAAACAAAAAAGTCTTGAAAAGAAACTTCTTGAAATCAAACCAGTTCTAATAATTCGATATATTATCAAACCATACAGCAGTAATAAAAGCATAGATCCCAAAAATCCAAATTCTTCAGAAAATAATGTGAATATAAAGTCAGTATGTTTTTCAGGTAAAAAATCTAAATAACTTTGAGTTCCTTTTAAAAAACCTTTTCCGGTCAAACCGCCAGACCCTACCGCAATTTTTGACTGGATAATTTGGTAACCTGATCCCAAAGGATCTCTATCAGGATCAATAAATGTTAAAATTCTTAATTTTTGATATGGTTTTAAAAATGAAATAGCAAATGGAAGTGAAATTAGAAATAATATAAACGAATAAACAAAATATTTAATCCTCAAACCTGATAACCATAAAATAATTAGACCAGATAATGAGATTAAAATTGAGGTACCAAGATCAGGTTGTGTAATAACTAAAATTGTTGGAACAATTATAATTGTTAATGAAACTAAAATCGTAGAAAAATGATTTATCCTTTCCGTTCTAATTCTGTGAAAATATTTAGCTAAACAAAGTATTACTGCAATTTTCATTAACTCCGATGGTTGAAGATTTAAAAAGTATAAATTTATCCATCTTTTTGAGCCCGAAGCTTGAACACCATACAAAGCAACCCAAATCAACAAACCAAGTATTATTACATAAAAGAAATAACTTCCCGCATGCCAAAACTTGATATTAACAAACGATAATATCAACATCATTGGGAAAAAAATTGAAAATTTAACAAAATGACTTTTTGTGTGAAATAAAATTTCTCCACCGTCTGTAGAGTACATTGCAAATATACTAATTACTCCAAGAATTAAAATACTCATTAATAAGACGTAATCATAATCTCTTAACTTTTGAAAAATTGATGTATTTTGAGAAAAATTATTTTTCATTTTTAAATATCTAAAAATTTATTATCTTTTGCTTCCTCTCTTAATTTGTGTCTATCGATTATTAATTTAAATAACTTTTTAGCCATTGGTGCAGCAGTTGTTCCGCCTGATCCACCATGTTCAATTATAATACTCAAAGCGTAACGAGGATTTTCAGTAGGTCCATATGCAACATATAATGCATGATCTCTTTGTTCATAAGGAATTTCTGATGTTTTTAAATCAAGTTCTCTTTCCTCTGCTGTAATCCTTTTAACTTGAGCAGTTCCAGTTTTGCCTGCAAAACGATATTTCGGATCATTTATTCTAGATGAATAAGAAGTTCCCATAACCTCGTTTGTTGAACTAAAGATTGAGTCTTGAATAATTTTAATATTTTTCTTTTCTGTAAATAATGGTTCATACTTGTCTAAAAAATTTGTTTCAGTATCAACGGTGATCTTTGGATAAATTTTATATCCACCATTGGCAATTTGAGCTGTCATCAAACAAAGTTGTATTGGAGTTGTTTGAATATATCCTTGTCCAATTCCAGTAATCATTGTTTCTCCTAACAACCATCCGCTCCCTAGTGCTTTTTTTTTCCATTGAGTATTAGGAACAAGACCTTTTTTTTCATTGAAAAATAAGTTTTCAAAAACTCTTTCACCAAGGCCAAATTTTTTGGCTGTTTCACTTAATCTATCAACTCCAAGTCTTCTTGCTATCTCATAAAAATATGTATCACAAGATTGTTTCATCGCATTTTTTAAACTTACAAATCCATGCCCTTTTTTCTTCCAGCAGTGGTATGTTTGACCATACATTTCAGTTTTACCCTCACACTTTACTGTAAACTGAGGACTGACAATTTTATTTTCTAAAGCAGATAAAGCGACAATTGGTTTAATAGTAGAACCAGGAGAGTATTTACCACTGATGGTTTTATTTACTAAAGGTTTTAATGGATTGTTTCTAATTAATTGCCAATCATCTTGATTAATACCAAATAAAAATAAATTTGGATCGAAAGATGGTGCTGATTGCATAGCAATAATCTCACCTGTATAAATATCCATTACACAAATAGAACCAGCTCTATCTTTAAGTAATTCACCACAATATTTTTGTATTTCAGTATCTATGGTTAATCTTATATTTTTACCTTTTGATCCTTTTTGTAATTCAATCTGATTTATCTTCTTACCATAAGCATTTACTTCAAATCTTTGAATATCATTTTCTCCAAGCAATTCTTTTTCAAATGCTTTTTCTAGTCCAGTTTTTCCAACTCTTAATCCAGGAACAAATTTCTTTTTAATGTCTTCATTTTCTAAAACATCTTTTTCATTAGCTTGGCTAACGTATCCAAGTACATGGGTAAAATCCTCTTTATGAGGGTAAATTCTCGTTATTGATAAAACTGATTTTACACCAGTTAGTTCATATAAGTAACTATTTACCCTTGAAAATTGTTCCCACGTTAAATTATCAGATACCACTATAGTATCCCATGGCTTAACTTCATTTTTTTTCTTTAATAATCTTTGAAATTGTCTTTCCGACATATTTAAAATATTTTTCAATCTTAAAGAAACATATCTAAAGTTTTCAACTTGTTCTGGTATTAAATGAAGTTGATATACTTCATTGTTTCCAGCTATTGTTTTTCCAAAATAATCTAAAAATTCACCTCTTATAGGCGGGAGTTTAGACTCTCTAATTCTATTTTTATCTGATAAAGTAAGGTATTTATTTTTATCTTTAACTTGTAATGAATAAAGTCTAGTTGAAAGACCTAAAAAAACTAAAATCTTTGCAGCTGTAACAATAAATAATCTCCTATTAATTAAGTTAACTTTTGTTACATTATCGCTGATATTAAACATCAGATTTCCCTATAAATTTTTTATAATAAAGTCCAAAAATAAAATAAAAGAAAAAGTATAATAAGAATGTTGTAAAATTGTTTACAAGAAGAAATCGATAATCAATTGAAACACCAAAGTATAAATATAAGACTAAATAGTTAATAGAGTTTGCAACAGAAATAGTTATTAGAAAGAATAACCAGTCTTTCATAATCGTAGGTCTTAATGTGATACTTCTAAAATAAGATGAAAAAACACAAATTACCATATAACAAAAACTACTAAGTCCTAATGGTAAGCCTGTAACAGTATCGTTTATTAATCCTGCTATAAAAATTAATCCATATCCAAAATGATCAATTGCTTTCAAAGTGCAAAAAAAAATCAATATATATGCAAAATTAAATGATAAAAAAGGAACACCAAAATAGTTTGCATCGAATTCATTAAAAACACTAATAAATAATAAAACAAGTGGAAAAACTTTTAAGAAACTTCGAAAAAATGTATTTTGTCTTAAATCAGTCATTTGTTTTTATACCTCTTCTTAAAACACATTTTCGGTATTCAGGACTTCCAACTTTAAATCCTTTTGAAATAATTGTTTTTTTTGCGCACTTAGGTCCAAATTCTAAATTGAGTTTTAAAAAATTATATTCTTCTTTATCAATTTTATGAGAGTTGATAACTTTTGATTGCTCATTGATTTTTTTTTCTGATTGAAACAGTTTTTTTTGAATTTGAGATAATTGATCTTTTAATTTTAAATTCTCAGCTTCAATTTGAGATCTTATTTGGTCATTAATTTCTTTTTCTTGAACTAAAGCTTCTAATCTTTCATTTAATTGAACAGGACTTGGTCCTTTAAATAAAATCCCCTCTTTCCATGAATTATCTGTTTTTGAGATTTCATCTTCATTTTGTTTTTCAACTTTGTCGAATGAAGCTACTGAAACGTATTGTAGCTGAGAAAAATCACTAAAAAATTGAATCTTTACTTCATCAGTTGTTTGATCAAAATCAATGATTTTACCAATTGGTATACCGCTTTTAATAAGACCACCTGTCCCTGAAGTGTATACAATTGAGTCATTTGAAATTTTATTTAAATGTATTTTTTTTAGATAATTAACTTTTGCAAAATCGTCACTGGTTCCAGTTGCGATTGCTTGTAAATTTCCTGGTGAAATTGATATTGGAATATTTGAATTAATATCAGATAAAAGTAATACACGAGAAGTGTTAAAATTTACCTCAATTATTTTACCTACTAGATAATTTTGATCTAAAACTACCATTCCAACTTTTACTCCATCTCTTGATCCTTTATTAATCACAAAAGATTTTAAGTATGGGCTGTTGTTATCAATGATAATTTTTGAATAAATTATTTCACTTGAAACTAAATAATCATCTAATTGTTCTCTCAGCTTTTGATTTTCAAATTCTAATATCTTTAAAGACACATCTTTAGATTTAAAATCTGCCAATTCATCTTCAAGGATCATTACTTTAGTATTAACTTTAATAATATGGTCAAATTCTTCTGAAATACTACTTAATGCTTTTTCAGGAGCAGATATTACAAATGATCCTCTATAGATAACCTCATTTATTGTCGATTTAATAAATGAAATTATTTTAAAATTTTGATTGCTTAAGAATAAAATAAATATTGATAGAAAAATAAGAGATAATAATGAAAACCTTTGTTTAGTTTGTTTTTTTAAAAAAGCAGATCGTATTGCTATTACGAAATCATCTCTGCTTACACTCATTTTTCATTAGCCCTAATACTCTGATAGCATTGTTGAAAAAGTCTCTTCTTGTTCGAGAGCTTTTCCTGTACCAATAGCAACACATGACAATGGGTCATCTGCAATATGAACTGGCAAACCAGTTTCTTTAGAAAATCTTTTATCAATATTTTTCAATAAAGAACCACCTCCAGTTAATGTTAAACCCATATCAACTAAATCCGCAGATAATTCTGGTGGTGTATTTTCAAGTGCATCTTTTATGCCATTAACCATGTCTCTTAAAATATCATTTAATGCTTCTGCTGTATCTTCTTCTGTTATATTCACTTCCTTAGGTGTACCAGATCTTAAATCTCTTCCTTTAACAGCATAGGTATTATTATTAGAGGGGATTGCAGTTCCAATTTCTTTTTTAATTTTTTCAGCGGTACTATCACCAATCATAAGGTTGTATTCTTTTCTCATATAATTGACCATAGCAGTGTCCATTGCATCTCCGGCAACTCTTAATGATTTTGAATAAACTAAACCTCCAAGAGACATTACTGCTATTTCACTCGTACCACCTCCAATATCTACAACCATAGAGCCAGTTGCTTCAGAAATTGGCAAGCCAGCACCAATTGCTGCAGCTATTGGTTCTTCAATTAATTGCACTCTTCTAGCACCAGCTGCTAAAGCACTGTCTTGAATTGCCTTACGTTCTACAGGTGTAGACCCTGTAGGTACACAAATCAAAATTCTTGGATTGGCAAACGTACTTCCTTTGTGAACTTTTTTTATAAAATGTTTAATCATTTCTTCAGTAACTATAAAATCAGCAATAACTCCATCTCTTAATGGTCTTATTGCACTTATATTACCAGGCGTTCTTCCTAGCATTGTTTTTGCTTCGTCACCAACTGCTAATACATTTTTTTTACCACCACCATTGTCAACGATTGCAACAACAGATGGTTCATTTAAAACAACACCCTCTCCTTTTACTACTACGAGAGTATTTGCGGTTCCAAGATCTATAGCCATATCTTGGCTCCACATTGATTTCATCTTATCAAAAAATCCCATTTAAATTCCTTTCACCTTGTTTTCTTCCTGATCCATAGGAGCAGTTTTTTCTCTTTTAATAATCATTTTATTCAATGCACTTATATAAGCGTTTGCTGAAGCGACTAACGTATCAGTATCTGCAGCTTGTCCAACAGTAGTTTTTCCATTTTCCTCAATACGAACACTTACTGTCGCTTGTGCATCAGTACCTTCTGTAACTGCATGCACTTGATATAATTGTAAGTTAACATCATGAGGGTATAAATTTTTGATACACTTAAATATAGCATCAACTGGTCCATCACCAGCTTCTGTCGCAGATTTTACTTCTCCGTTCACATCTAAAGTCATATCTGCTTTTTGTGGTTCTCCAGTTCCGGCAAATACTTTTAAGGATTTCAATGAGATTGTATTTGATTTATTATCAATAATTAAACTATCATCGACTAAAGCAATTATATCCTCGTCGTATATATGTTTTTTCTTGTCAGCTAAAATTTTAAATTTTCCAAAAGCATTTTCAATTATATCATCAGTTATATCTGCATAGCCTAGACTTACTAGTTTGTCTTTAAATGCGTGTCTTCCAGAGTGCTTACCCATTACTAATGATGTTTGTTTTACTCCAACACTTTCAGGCGTCATAATTTCATAAGTATTTCTATTTTTTAACATTCCATCTTGATGAATACCTGACTCATGAGCGAAAGCATTTTTTCCAACTATTGCTTTATTATATTGAACTGGAAAACCAGTAACATTTGAAACAAGTTTTGAAGCTTTACTTAACAAAGTTGTGTTTATTCCAGTTTCATATGGCATTAAATCATTACGTGTTCTGATAGCCATTACAACTTCTTCTAATGCTGCATTTCCTGCTCTTTCACCAATTCCATTAATTGTACATTCAATTTGTCTTGCACCTGCCTGAACTCCTGCTAATGAATTTGCTACTGCTAAACCTAAATCATTATGACAATGTGTTGATAAAATTGCTTTATCAATATTTGGAACCTTATTTAATAATGTATTTATAATTTTAGTAAATTCTGAGGGGACTGTATAACCGACAGTATCAGGAATATTAATTGTTGTAGCACCATTTGCAATAGCAAGCTCCACAGTTTTGCACATATAATCCATATCTGTTCTTGTTCCATCCTCACAAGACCACTCAACATCGTCAGTTAAATTTCGAGCATATGAAACATGTTCTTTTATAGATTCATATACTTGTTCTGGAGTTTTATTTAATTTGTGTTTCATATGAAGCGGACTTGTTGATATGAAAGTATGAATTCTAAATCTTGGGGCATGTTTTAGAGCTTCGTAACATCTATCAATATCTTTTTTTGAATGTCTTGATAAACCACAAGGAATTGATTTTTTTAAAACTTTGCTAATTGCAGTTACTGCCTCAAAATCACCAGGAGACGCAATTGGAAAACCAGCTTCAATTATATCAATACCCAATTCATCAAATACTCTTGCGATTTGAATCTTTTCTTCAAGACTCATTGAGGCCCCTGGAGATTGTTCTCCATCACGCATAGTTGTATCAAAAATAATTACTCTTTCTTTGTTTTTCATGTTTAAAAATTAAAAAGAAAATTTACAATACAATCTATAATAGAGATTGTAAATTATTATGTTAAATCAAGGTAATATTTCTACCATTTGTCGCAATCAATAAAAATATTTTTACTCATCATAGTAATTTTATTCTTAATTTGTTTCTATCTTGTTTAGTATAATGATTAGTTATTAATTTTCTTATTATTTTATAATTTTGAATCATTTTTAAAGTTGCTGTAACAGTGCTAAATACACTAGATAATCTAAATTTTTTTTAATTACTCAAATATTCTGGTCGATTTATTAATGAATTTACATATTTTGAATTTTTTGAAAGTCTTAGAGAAATTTCTTTAATATTTTCTCTAACAAACTGATCAAAATCAATTGGATACTTAAATTCTAAAATACTTTTTGATGGATAATTTTTGATTTGATTAAATTCAGAATAATTTTTTAAAAATATACTTTTCAAATTATAATCAATAGTTGCTCTAATTTTTGAATTATTTGAAATTAGATACTCTCTTGTATAATGAGTAGTTGATACAGGGTTCAGCACATAATCAAGATTCAAAATTTCTTTTACTTGATCAGTTATTTTTTTTAAATTTATAAAATTTAAATATTTATGGTTATTCATTTTTGAAAATTCAAAAGTTTTTTTATTACATTCAAAACCTTTTTTAGATTTAATTTCTAAAACAGGGTCTGAAATCAACATTTTATTCCCATACCATCTTAGGCGTATTTTTGTTTTATTATTTATCCCATCAATATTTTCTCTTGCCATTTTTAAATTTGTATTATCAAAATAAATCGAGTTTACTTGTCTTTTAGAAAACTGAAAATGAAAAAAAAATTTAGATCTAATTAAAATATTTATAAGATTAAGATAATTCTTATTATAAATCCATTTTCTTTCAAATCTTTTGATTATCATTTTTGTGTTACTTTATTTATAAAGTTTAATGTTTTTTTTTACCTGTATAATTTTTTATTTCTAAATAAGTTCCTTTATAATTTTTAAACCAAATTTCAATAATTTCTAAAATTCCTGGATAATTTTTTTTTATATTATTCAGTGAATTTACATTCAAAAAATTTGAGTTTTTTGGAATTGCGACTACTTTGTGATCAGTAAAACCATCATCTATTATTTCAATCATACCTAAAATCTGTACTTTGATAATCTTGCCTCTTGGTATGGATGGTCCAAGTACCAAAATATCTAATGCATCACCATCACCATTTATTTCTAATCCCAATTTTGTTTTAGGTATAAAGCCATAATTAAAAGGATAGGAAAGATATTTTATTTGTCTAGGTTTTGAATTTGTAATCTCATGTTCAATATATTCTCCAGTATCAGACACTTCCCATTTATCATTAGTCCCAGTTGGTATTTCTATAACTGCATTGACGCTTCCATCTAAGTTTATGGGTTCATAATCATACAAAAAATTTTTTTTACCTTTAATGATAAATTCTTTTTTTCCATCAATTAAATTATCTGCAAAAGAAATTGAAAAAAAAGGAAATATAAAAAACAAATAAAATAAATAATATTTTTTCATTCTATAAATTTTCAACTAAACTTAAATTTTTTCTATATATTAGATCAAGTATATTGTTAAATCTGCTGTCTGTAATTTTATTATTATAGAAAATTCTAGAGTTTTCATCAGTAATCCATTTGTAAATAAAATTTTTAACTTCAATATTTTCAACTTTTAT
This sequence comes from alpha proteobacterium HIMB5, assembly GCA_000299095.1. NCBI lineage: Bacteria > Pseudomonadati > Pseudomonadota > Alphaproteobacteria > Candidatus Pelagibacterales > Candidatus Pelagibacteraceae > alpha proteobacterium HIMB5. Next base: position 940,780 of record CP003809.1, read on the forward strand.
TTTGGCTTCTTTGTATTCATTTTTCTTTTGATAAGCAGCAAAAGGAAATTTTACTTCTAATAATTTTATATTTTTTGCATTTATATGAGAACCATCTTTACTAACGATACCTACAAAAGAGTTTACAGCACTTACATTTTCAATATCTAAATGTGATTGCTCTCCCACACTTATCAATTTATCACCTACATTTTTGAAATTTACATTTAGAACTGCAGCCTTTGATCCAGAAAAATCAATAGCATCATTTCCAATATCTAAAAAATTTAAATTATTAAAATTACCTTTGCTAAAATCAATATCAATAGCATCTGACGAAACTTCAGAAATTCTCATATTTTCAATAATAAAATTTGACGAGAAAACATTTATTGCATCTTCAGAAGATATTTTTTTTAAAGTAACATCTTTGAAATAAACACTTCCATTATTTATGTTAATTGCTCCCATAATATTATGGGTATTCAAAAAATCTGAATTTTTTGTATTTTTTGATATTTCCTCTTTAGTAAATGAACCATTTTTTTTTAGGTATTTTGTTGAAGTTGAGTAAAAATTACCATTTTTAGATGAAAATTTTCCTTTGTAACCATTTAGATATAATATTTCTACATTGTTGAAAATATTTTGCTGAATTGTATCAGTAATTAATAAACCGCCACCAAAATTATTTTTTAATCCTGTTATTATTATCTTTTCATTTTTACCATCAAGGTGCCAAGGAGAATTAGAAAATATAAATGCATTATTTGTTAATATAATCTTTTCCCCACTATGTATTTTAATTAAATAATTGTCAGGTATATAAAAGCTTTCACTTATAAATGTTATTTTATCCTTCAATCTTAATATATTTTGATTTTTATCAAAATACTTTAAATATTCAGTATTTTTTTTAAAGTTGTAATTATCATTTTTATTTGAATTTAAAAGATCCACATCTAAAAAAAAGGGGTATTTTTTTTTTTCATTATAAAAAATTAGACCATTACAATTTTTTTTTTTTGGATTTAGATAATCGAAATTAATTTTGTTATTTGAAAAATTTGATAATTGTTGATCAACTTCTATTTCTGTATCTCCACAAACTATTTTTTTGATGTTTGTTATTGAGTATGAATTGTTAAAATCTTTGATCAAAAAATTTTGATTTTGTGAATCTTCTAAAACCTGTAATTTGGGAGACAAATTTAACTTTTTTTTGATATTGTTTTTTCTATAAATAAAATCATCTTTTGAAAAGTAATATAATCCCATACCACTAGCTTGATTGTGGTAGCTAAACTGATCTGCATAAATTAAGGAATTAATTTTATTTATTTGTCTACTCGTCCGTGATAAAAATTTTTCTATAAAATTATCCGAGCTAATTAATTCTAATTTTTTTACGTATTTTTTATAAAAATTTTGATCTAGTTTATCTCCATTAAAAAAAAATTTTTTTAACCATTTAATTTCTTTTGCTAAAACATTATTTAAATCTGTTTCACTATTTAATAAATAATCAACAATTAAATTATTATCGTATAATGAATTAAATTTATAAAAATTCGGTAAAAATTTATGTCCATCAAATGGTATCGGTTCAAACAAACCGTTAATGGGATTATAATAAAATTTTACACTTTTAAGTTGAGCTCCATGTAATGTACCTGTTAAATCTACTATAGCAAAATAGGAGGCCCATTTTTCCAAGTCAAAAATATCTTTTGCTTCAATCTTATTATTAAAAAAATCGTCTAATTTTTTTGTTGCTCCAAACAATATTTCTTTATTTTCATCTCTATTCCAAAACTTTTTATTATAAACTTCAAAAATTGGATCAATACTATCTGTGCTAAAATCTTCATCTAAACCAAAAATTGGACCATTTCTTCTTCCATTTCTCTCAACAAGTTCCTTGCCAAAACCCTCCTCTATCACAAATAAGCCTCTTTTTTCTCCATTAATTGATAAATTTAAAAATTTGTACTGTAATTTTATTAAGTTAAAATCAGTAGATAATTCGTGAAAAATCCATTCATGAACATAATTTCTTACTTTTGGTTTTTGAATTGAAAACTTATTCATTCTAAATAAATAATTTTCGTTCTGTAGTTCAGTTTTAAATGAGACTTTATTCTTATCGTAATAATGAATAATTCTATCTCCTTTTAACCTAATCTTTCCGTTAAAACTTTTATCTTTATAATCAAATTCTACTTCAAAGCTTGGAAAAGTATTTTTACTTGGAATGCCTTTTTTAACAACTTCTTTTCTAAACTTTTCAATTTTGATAAGATCTTCAAATCTTATATTTATATTAAGATCTTCAACATTGTAAAAATAACTTTTTAAAGAAGAAAGAAAAATTTTAGGTAAATAAACCCATTCAATTCTTCCAGATCTTGATAATTTATCTAATGCTTCATTTGTATATTTTTGGAAAGTAACTGAAGACACAATCATCAGAAAACCAAGAGAAAAAACTGAAAATGTTACAAAAAAATAAGCAAGAAGCAGGTTTTTAAGGTTAAAAATTTTTCTTTTTTTTTTTTATTTTCTCTTGTTTAATAATCATAGTGAAAGTTCATCATTATATGAAAGTATCACTCTAGAATTTTTATATTTTTCTTTAATTATCCCACTTAACTTTGTTAATTCTTCAAATTTAGTTGGTTTAACATCAAAATTGATTGACGTATTTTCATCAGATCTGGACATTGATATGAATTTTAATTCATTGGATATTTTTTTTAAATCATTTAGGATATTATTTATATCTGTATCAGATATATTTTTATCAATAATTATACCTATTGCTATTTGTTTGTTTAAATTATCTTTGAAATTTTTATGAAATTTTGAGTAAATTGTTATTATAATTAAAGAAAATGATATACCAATCGTAGTTATTAAAATTTGATTTGCTCCACTGCCTAAGCCTATGGCTATTATCAAAAATAAATAAACTAATTCTTCAGGCTCTTTAATTGCAGCTCTAAATCTTACTATCGATAGAGCCCCAACTAAACCTAAAGATAAAGCTAAAGAACTTTTTACAATCATGATTACTATGCAAGTAGTTACACCTAAAATAACAAAATTTTTTGAAAATTCTCTTTTATCAGAAAGTGTTGATGAATTTTTTAAATAAAATATTTGTACCAAAAAACTTAAAACAGCAGCACATATCAAAGAAACTAAAAAGCTATATATTCCAATATCAATATTTTGATTGATAAAAAAGTCTAAATCACCTTTATTTAAATTTTGTAAATTATCCATCTATCCTTTATCACTGTCCACTAGCTTCTTCTTACCAATCCAAGGCATCATGGCTCTTAGTTTAGTACCTACTTGTTCAATAGAATGATCAGCTAAATCTTTTCTAGTTTTTAAGAAGTTTTTTTGACCATTTTTACACTCATCCATCCATTGTTTTGTAAACTTACCTGATTGGATGTCAGCTAGAACTTCTTTCATTCTTTTTTTAGTCTCTTCTTTATTGACTATTCTTGGGCCCGATACATACTCACCATATTCTGCAGTGTTTGATATAGAATAATTCATATTTGCTATCCCACCTTCATATATCAGGTCAACAATTAATTTAACTTCATGCAAACATTCAAAGTAAGCCATCTCAGGTTCATAACCAGCTTCAACTAAAGTTTCATAACCATTTTTTATTAGTTCAACCAAGCCACCACATAAAACTGTTTGTTCACCAAATAAATCTGTTTCACACTCATCCTTAAATGTAGTTTCAATAATTCCTGATCTTCCACCACCAATAGCTGAAGCGTAAGATAAAGCTAAATCTCTTGCTTTACCTGTCCCATCTTGATGGACAGCCATCAAACAAGGAACACCACCACCTCTTTCATATTCACTTCTTACTAAATGACCTGGGCCTTTAGGAGCAACCATGAAAACATCTAAATCTTTTCTAGCGTTTATTAAATTGTAATGAATGTTCAAGCCATGAGCAAAAGCTAAACTAGTTCCCTCTCTAACTCTTTGTTCAATGTGATTTTGGTAAATTGTTGCTTGGAGTTCGTCTGGTGTTAAAATCATACAAACGTCAGCCCATGCAGCTGCATCTGATAAACTCATTACCTTTAACCCTTTAGACTCTGCTTTAGCTTTACTTGCCGATCCATCTCTAAGCGCTACAACAACTTCTTTCACACCACTATCTTTTAAATTTAATGCATGAGCATGTCCTTGGCTACCGTAGCCAAATATAGCAACTTTTTTTTCTTTAATAAGATTTACATCAGCATCTTTTTCATAAAACATTTTCATTTTTATTCTCCTTTAAATAATTAATTAAAAACTTTATCTCCTCTAGTCATTGCTACTGCGCCTGTTCTTGAAGCGCTGATCAATCCTAATGGTTTAAGTTTAACACTCATTTTGTCAATTTCTCTTCTTAATGCTGTAATTTGAATTACTGCAGAATTTTTTGTTTTATCTAATATTACTGGATTAAACTTTTTACAAGCGTTTAAACACTTGTCTATCTTATTTTTTTTAGCAACAATCTTAAATAAAGCCATTTCTTTAAATATCACTGACTTATCTTCTCTTTTAAAGTCAGCAACTTTATGAACTGGAACTAATTTCTTTAGCTGAAGTTTAATTTGATCAATGACTTGTGGTGTTCCAGTTGTAACTATTGTTATTCTTGAAATATTTTTTTTTGAGTCAATTTCTGCAACTGCTAAGGATTCAATGTTGTAACCTCTACCAGAAAACAAACCAACTACACGAGCTAAAACTCCTGCTTCATTATCAACCCATACTACAATTATATGTGTATCAAGTTTTTCTTTTTTTGTTGCAATGCTGTAAGCTGATTTAGATTTTACCATTTTAAACTAACGCTTTACCTTTACCGGTAATTTTATTTTCCTCTTGTTCGTTTGGACCTAGTATCATTTGATTGTGTGGTTTACCTGAAGGTATCATAGGAAAACAATTTTCATTAGGATCAACATGACAATCAAAAATTACTGGGCCTTTATGATCTATCATTTCTTGAATCTTTAGATCTAATTCATCAGGTGTTTCTGCTTTTATTCCTTTACATCCATAAGCATCTGCCATTTTCAAAAAATCTGGCAATGCTTCTGAATAACTCTCAGAATAATTTTTTTCATGTAAAAGTTCCTGCCATTGTCTCACCATTCCCATGTATTGGTTATTTAAAATAAATATCTTAATTGGAAGATTGTACTGAACTGCAGTTGACATCTCCTGCATTGTCATAAGAACTGAAGCTTCGCCAGCAATATCAACTACTAATTTTTCTGGATGAGCTATTTGAACGCCGACTGCTGCAGGTAATCCGTATCCCATAGTTCCTAACCCACCAGATGTCATCCATCTATTTGGTTTATTGAATTTATAATGTTGAGCAGCCCACATTTGATGTTGACCAACTTCAGTAGTAATAAATGTATCTTGATTTTTTGTTAATTCATACAGCCTTTGAACAGCGTGTTGAGGTTTAATAGTTTCATTGCTATTAATAAAGTTTAATGAATTTTTTTGTCTCCATTTTTGGATTTGTTCCCACCATTTTGAAATTTGCTGTTTGTTAGATTTATTTAAATTTAATTTTTTCTTATTTATTGTCTTTGTAATTTTATTAATAACGTCATTTACATCTCCGACTAATGCTAAATCGACTTTGATAATTTTATTTATTGATGATGGGTCAATATCTATATGAACCTTTTTTGATTTTGGTGAAAATTCATCTATCTTACCTGTTATCCTATCATCAAATCTTGCGCCAATATTTATTAATAAATCACAGTCATGCATTGCATTGTTTGCTTCATAAGTTCCATGCATTCCTAGCATTCCTAAAAATTGACTATCATCTCCTGGATAAGCGCCTAAACCTTGTAATGTAGAAGTAATAGGAAATCCTGTAAGCTGAACTAATTCTTTCAACGCCTCACTTGCTTGTGGTCCAGAATTTATAACACCACCACCAGAATAAATGATTGGTTTCTTTGCTTTGGACATCATTTCAATTAATTTATCTACCTCTTCTTGAGTGAAACGATTTAAAGAAGAACCATTTAATTTTTTTTCAGCTTTTGGTTTTGAATATTTTGATTTTGCAAACTGAATGTCTTTAGGAATATCGACTAATACTGGACCTGGTCTACCTGTTGTAGCAACCTTGAATGCTTCATGTAAAATTTTAGATAAATTTTTTATATCTTTTACTAACCAATTATGTTTAGTGCATGGTCTTGTAATTCCTGTTGTATCACATTCTTGAAAAGCATCTGTTCCAATTAAATGAGTTGGCACTTGCCCTGAGATACAAACTAATGGAACAGAGTCCATGTAAGCATCTGTTAAAGCGGTAACAACATTTGTTGCTCCAGGACCAGATGTTACTAGAACAACACCAGGTTTTCCTGACGACCTTGCATAACCTTCTGCTGCATGTCCTGCACCTTGCTCGTGCCTAACTAAAATATGTTTTATTGAATCATGATTTTTTAATTCATCATAAATTGGAAGAACCGCACCACCTGGATATCCAAAAATATATTCGACTCCTTGATCCTCAAGGCACTTAAACACTATTTCAGCTCCAGATAATAATTTTGACATCTACGCAATCTAGCTGAAGTTGTGCTCTTTGGTCAAGAATTAGAATTAAAAAATTAAATTTTTTTTAAAAATTTATTAAGGCTATGTGGTTGGATCTTTATCCAATCAGACATGTTTCCTCTGCTCCATGTGGATTGACGCTTAGCATATTGTCTGGTCTTTATAGCAATTTTTGTAATTATTTCATTTAAATCTGCTTTTTGATCTAAATAATCCGCAATTTCATTAATTCCTATAGCTTTCGTTGCTGTTTTATCTTTTTTGACTTTTAATTTCAAAAACCTTTGAACCTCATTGACCGCACCATCCTTAATCATCTTTTTAGATCTTACATATATTCGCTCAATTAGTCTTTCTCGAGGATAATCAATGTAAATTTTAAAAAAATTATCTTTATCATAAATTGATTTTGTATTTTTATACCAATCAACTAATGATTTATTTGTGTGATGCTTTACTTCATATGCTCTAATTGATCTTTGTATGTCATTGGGATCAATTTTATTTTTGATCTTTTTATCAAATGTTATTAATTTTTTATAAAATTTTTCTTGTCCAATTTTTTTATTTAATAATCTTATTTTGTTTCTTATTTTAATTGGAATATTAGGAATTTTGATTAGTCCATCTGTTAAAGATTTAAAATATAAGCCTGTGCCACCAACTAAAATGGGAACTTTCTGTCTTTTTTTTATTTCTGTAATTTTTTTTTTTGATAACTTTAACCAATCTCCAACAGAAAAATTTTTTTTGACTGACTGAAAACCATACAAATGATGTTTGATATTTTGATAATCTTTTATCTTTGGTCTTGCTGATAATATTTGGAGTTCTTTATAAACTTGCATACTATCTGCATTTACTATCTCACCATTAATTTTTTTTGCTAACTTAATTGCAAATTCAGATTTTCCTGAAGCAGTTGGTCCTGAGATTAATACTATCTTAGAACTCAGATTCATTTAATCTAATTTGACACCAATATATCTTCTTTGATTTTCAGTATTGTAAATTGCAAGTAGAATAGTTTTTTGGTTTGATCTTAATACTTGTTTTACAACCTGCTTTAAATCACCAATAGTTTTTATTTTTCTTTTTTGAGCTTCAACAATAATGCTATTAACTCTTATTGAGTTAATTAATGGACTTTCATTTTCAATCTTAGTGATTACAAGTCCCGTTGTTCCCTCAGGAAGATTTCTAGTTTTAATATCTTCATCGGTTAAACTTTTTACAGTAATCTTAAGATCTTCAACTATAGTATCCTTTGGAGTTGCTTTTTTTGTTACTTTAAAATCTTCAGAGGTTTCTAACCTACCAAGCTTAACTTTCTTAGATATTTCTTTTTTATTTCTCCAGATTTTTACTTCAACATTCTTTCCAACTTCTGTTTGAGCTACAATAATTGGAAGCTGTTTCATTTCTTTTATTTCTTTACCATTAAATTCTAAAATGATATCTCCAGCTTCTATTCCTGCTTTATCAGACGGACTTCCTTCTGCAACACTTGCAACTAATGCGCCTCTTGGTTTGTCTAATTCTTCAATCTCAGCAATTTCTTTTGTTACATCTTGAATTCTAACACCTAACCATCCTCTTTTTGTTTCACCAAATTTAATTAGCTGATCAATTACAACTTTTGCACTGTTAGATGGAATAGAAAAACCAATACCAATTGAACCACTTCTACCAAGTATCGCGGTGTTAATTCCAATAACATCACCTTGCATATTAAATAATGGACCACCAGAATTACCTGAATTTATAGAAGCATCTGTTTGAATATAATCTTCATATCTTGAAAGACCAATAGATCTATTTCTAGCTGAAATAATTCCTGATGTTACTGTACCACCAAGACCAAAAGGATTACCAATTGCAATTACCCAATCACCTATTCTTGCATTATCTGAATCCCCAAATTTTACAGGAGTGAAAGTTTCTTTTGTATTCAATTGTAAAACTGCAATATCTGACAAGGGATCTGTACCTATCACATCAGCTTTAAACTCTTTATCTCCATCTACTCTAACAATAATGTCATCTGCATCCTGAATAACGTGATTATTTGTTATAACGATACCTTTTTTATCAATAATAAAACCAGAACCTAGAGCGCTTGATTTTCTCTCTTGTGGAGTTCCAAATTCTTTAAACATATCTTCAAATGGAGATCCTGGAGGAAATTGAAATGGAAATGGATTTTGATTTGAAACAACTGTTGTGGTTGTTGAAATATTTACTACTGAAGGCATTAATCTTTCAGCTAAATCAGCAAAAGATGCTGGTACTGAGTTTGAATTAGAATTTGTTGAAATAATTAATGTTAAAAAAAAGCTAATTATAAATGTTTTTAATGTTTTCATATTATTGTTTAATAAAGTAAATAATCACAAATCCTAAGATTGCAAAAATTAATCCTCCAGTTCTAAGTTGTTTGTCATTTACGATTTCTAATTTTTTCAACATACTTTTCATTTTTGATGGAAATAAGGCATATAAAAGCCCTTCTATAAATAAAAAAAGTCCAAAAGCTATTGCTAGCTCATTCATATAATAAAAAATTATTGTTGTTGAATTTTTGGTTTTATGTTTCCAAAAAATTTAAAGAACTCACTGTCAGGAGATAAAATAAGAGAAGTTTCTCCGCCGATCAATGCTTTTTCATAAGCTTGCATAGCTCTATAAAATGCAAAAAACTCAGGATCTTGACCAAAGGCATCTGCAAAAATTTTATTTCTTTGACCATCACCTTCTCCTTTCATAATTTGAGATTCTTTTTCTGCATCTGCTAAGATTACTGTTACCTCTTTATCAGCTGTAGATGTTATTGTTACAGCCATCTCAGCACCCTTCGCTCTAAATTCTTTTGCTTCCCTCTCCCTTTCAGTTTGCATTCTTCTAAAGATTGCATCACTGTTTGCCTGTGGAAGATCTGCTCTTTTAATTCTTACATCATTAATTTTAATTCCAAAATTTTGAGCCTCTTTGTTTACACCTTCTTGAATTAATGCCATTTGTTTTGATCTGTCTTCAGATAACAATGTTTGAAGCTCTTGTTGACCTAAAACATTTCTAATTCTTGAATTCAAAATTGTAGCTAATCTGGATCTTGCTACTCTCTCGTTACCAACTGAAATATAAAATTTAAGTGGATCTATAATTTGAAATCTAGCGAAAGCATCTACTATTAATCTTTTTTGATCTGATGCAATTACCTCTTCTGGTGGTGTATCAAGATTTAAAATTCTTTTATCTAAGTAAACAACGTTTTGAATGAAAGGAATTTTAAAATTTAAACCTGGTTTTGAAATAATTCTTTTTGGATCACCAAATTGAAGAACAATTGCCTGATTTACTTCTTTAACAATAAAAATAGAGAAGAAAGCTAAGACAGCTATAGCTGCAATTAATCCACCTAAAATTTTCATTGCCTTCATTTAATTAGTCACTTTCTTTTTTAATTCAGGTAAAGGTAAGTATGGAACTACGCCTGAGCCTGCATTTTTTTCAATAATTACTTTATCAATATCAGCTAAAACTTTTTCCATTGTTTCTAAATACATTCTTTCTTGTGTAACTGATTTTGCATTTTTATATTCATTATATATTGATATAAATCTACTTGCTTCACCTTCTGCTTTTGCAACAACCTCTTTTTTATAAGCTTCTGCAGCTTGTAAAATCTTTGCAGCTTCCCCACGCGCTCTTGGTATAACATCGTTTGCATAAGCCTCAGCTTCATTTTTAGATCTTTCCATATCAGCTCTTGCTGCTTGTACATCTCTAAATGCATCAATTACTTGATCAGGTGGATCAGCTTTTTGAGTCTGCACCTGAGTAATTTGAATACCACTTGAGTATTCATCTAATATATTTTGAATAATTTCCTGAGTTTCTGTCTCTGTGATAGATCTACCTTCAGTAAGTATCGGCTGAATATCAGATCTTGCAATTACTTCTCTCATTGCTGTCTCTGCTGCAGCTTTAACTGTTCCTTCTGGATCTTGGATCTTAAATAAAAAATTTCCAGCATCTTTAATTACCCAAAATACCGAAAAATCTATGTTAACTATATTTTCATCTCCAGTTAACATCAAACTTTCTTGCGGAACATCAGCTACTCCACCGCTTGAAGAAAACCCACTATCTCTTTCTGATCTAAAACCTATATCAATTCTATTAACTTTTGTTACTTTAGGTGTAATTACAGACTCAACTGGAAAAGGAATGTGATAGTTTAATCCTGGCTGAGTAGTTTTTACAAATTTTCCAAATCTTAAAACAACACCTTGCTCATCAGGTAATACTCTGTAAAGTCCACTTGCTAACCAAACAAATCCTAAAATTAATAAAACTAAAATAGCTTGTTTGCCACCTGAACCAGATCCACCTGGTAAAAAATTCTTTATCTTGTCTTGAAATTCTCTAATTATTTTATCAACATCTGGTGGTGTTGGTCCTCTTCCAGATCCATTACCGCTTCCCCCTGGAGGTGATCCCCACGGACTTCCACCGCCTCTTTGTTGAAAATTGCCAGACATACACTATCTATATAGTGTCTTAAATCACAAAAACAAGGTAAGAAGAAGATTATGCCAGATAAAAAACCTGAACTAAGTGCCGCAATGAAAAGTAAAATAGAGCCAAAAGTGTTTAAGAAAAACCCTATTTCAGGAACAAAATTTACAATTGCAATATCTAGTGCAAAAGGCGGAGTTGGAAAGTCTACTTTTGCAACGAATCTTGCTTTAGCTTTGAATAAAATTGGATGCAAAGTTGGTATTTTAGATGCAGATATATATGGACCTTCAATACCAAAAATGTTTGATATAAATGAAAAACCAAAGAGTGATGGACAAAAACTTGATCCAATTACAAAATATAACATTCAATGTATGTCTATTGGTTTTCTTGCTGACCAACAAACACCAATGATATGGCGTGGCCCTATGGTTACAAGTGCAATAAAAACATTTACTCAAAAAGTAAATTGGAAAAATTTAGATTTTATAATTGTCGATATGCCTCCAGGAACAGGTGATACACAACTTACTTTTTCTCAAGAAATAAAAATGGATGGTGCAATAATTGTTTCAACACCTCAAGAAGTAGCTTTGTTGGATGTGAAAAGAGGAATAAAAATGTTTGATAAACTTAGTGTTAAAATTCTTGGATTAGTAGATAATATGAGTCATTTTACGGGTGATGATGGAAAAAAATATTCTATCTTTGGAGAGGGAGGAGTTAAAAGAACAGCTGAAGAATTTAAAAAGGAATTTTTAGGTGAAGTACCTATTGATCCTGATGTTGGAAAATTTGGAGACAAAGGAAAACCAATTGTAGAAGAAAATCCTGAGCACGAAATTTCAAAAATATTTTTAAGTTTTGCTAAAAAAATTAAATCAACTTATCTTTAAGATCAAAAGCTTCCATTAATTCATTCCATTCTCTTTTTGATAATCCAGAATCTTCCATTTTAATATTCTCACCTTTAATAAATTTTTGAATAACCGATTTTCCTTTAGCAGACACTTCTGTACCTCCCACCCTATAATCCATAAAAGCATCATAAGTAATCGGCACCCATCTTTTAAGTGTATCAAGCATTATATCTGCGTAAACTCTTATTTCATATTGTGCATGATGATCTGCTCTTAGTCTTAAAAAATTCATTAAATTTAATAAATCAGTTTTCCAATACCATTGAGTATAAGTATTTAATGTTAAATTCATTCTTGCTAATTCTCGAGCTAAACCTTTTTTGTTTTCATCTATTTTTGATCCATCGTATCTTTCATTTAACATTGTTTCATAATTATCATACGTTCTTTCCGCATCACCCTTTAATAATTCTAAGACTTTTTGTGCTTGTTCTCCTTTAAGCACTTCCCCTCTACCTTGTCTGTTACTAGTTGATTGTGCTGCTAGGTTATCAGGAGAAGGTAAGTAAAATTCTTTATCTAGAATTGAATATCTTGCTGAATATTCATTAACATTAGCCGTTCTATGTCTAATCCATTGTCTTGCTATAAAAATTGGGAGTTTTATATGGTATTTTATTTCACACATTTCAAAAGGAGTGCTATGCCAATGTCTCATTAAATATTTTATTAAACCTTGATCTGTGGAGACTTGTTTTGTTCCTTTGCCATAAGAAACTCTAGCTGCCTGAACTATGGAAGTATCATCCCCCATATAATCTATTACTCTTACAAAACCATGATCTAAAGCAGGAATTGCCTCATAAAGAACTTCTTCTAATTGAAATACTGAAACTCTTTTAGTAGAATTTTTTTGAGATTGTTGATTTTTAATTGCCTGAGATTGTTCTTGAGTTAGTTTCATAATTTTTTAATTTAATTAGTTAAGAATCGATTTTTAAATATATTACAATTTTAATAATAATGAAAAGAGAAGATTAATTTATTTTCTAGAGTAGATTTTATAATTTTCAGTTGAATAAATTTGAGTATATATATTGTTTAAAATCACAAAATCATCAGAAATTTTTGAAAAATTTATAATTAAATAATCAGGAATTAAATCTTTTTGAATTTTGTGATTAATATACAAGTCAATTAATCTTCTCTTTTCATTTTCTGGTATTATTTGATTTTGAGCTCTCAATGGGGACAAATTTTTAATTTGATTTATAACATCATCAGAATAAAAATCTAACTCTGAGAAAGTATGTAGTGAATTAGCTTGATATCTATAAATAAATAATCTCATAAAAAAAGAATTTCTATTTTCAGACTTACCTAATTGAATAAAATCTTTGAAATTATGCTCTGAGAAACCTAAATATTTTAAGCAATTAATTAATGTATATTCTATCTTAGAGTTTGGTAGAGAATTTGTAAAACCATCACTAATCAAAATATTTTTATTTTTATTTAATAACCAAATATTTTCTGCAATTCTATCATTCGTGAAAAGTTTAAGTTTAGTCTTTTCAATTTTATTTTTTTGTAAGAATTTTTCAACTTTTATACTTTCGTTTATTACATCTTTCTTTTGAAAGATTATATTTTTTTCATAAACTACTCTACATGATAAAATAATTAAAATTAAAAGAAATGATACAGACTTATGAAAGATTAATTTAAAAAATTTCTTTTTGTCAATAAAATCATACAAAAAAATTAAAGAACAGATTAATATATAAAAAGTTATATTATAAACCATTATATCAGCATAATGATAAATTGAAATTACACTTTTAGATAATAAAATAAAAATTAGGGGTGCTACTATTGAAGCAAGGATAAAGAAAAAGAAAAAATTAATTTTTTTGTTTTTTTCATTATTGTTCATAATAAAAAATAAAATGACCGATATTACAATCAAAAAGAAAAAACTAGTATTAGAAAATTTATTTAAGAAATATTTAATTAAGAATAATTTCTGACTATAATCTAAATTAATCAAACCTAATCTAATTGCATAGTCTGGCTCCATAGATATTTGTTGTAAAATAAAAGGAGAAATAAAAATTATGAATATAAATACAAATAAAATAAATCTTTTAAATAAAATTAAAAAATCTAAATCTTTATTTAAATTTCTAATAAAACTAACAAATATTAATAATGAAAATATAGTAAAGTAATAAAAAAATGTATTTAATAAAAGTCCTAATAAAATAGAGATTTTAACAATGTATATTTTATCAAAATTTTTATTTAATTGCTTTTTGAAGTCAATCAAATAATAAATCATCATGAATATCAACACTCCAGAAATTAAAGGTCTGGGAAATCTAGTTCCTAGATTACTTTCAAATAAATTAAATAGATTTTTAAGAGGTATGTATTGCTGAAAGTTATATGAAATACTCAAAAAAGAATAAACTAGAAACAAAAATATTACTAAATTAAAAGATTTTTTTTTTACCCTAAATATTTTTGTAAAAAGTTTATAGATAACAAATAAAAACGTTATTTGAAAAATATATTCAAGAAAAATAAACGAATAAATCCCAATAAATTTAAAAAATAAAGCATGTAATGCCATTCCTAAAAGAGGGAAGCCTATGATTTTATCTGGTTTTATAGTTTCTAAATAACTTGGTGAAATATTAAATTCTGAAAGTGAATAGATGATAGGGAAGTATTGTGTATCTTGTAAATTATACAGAGCAAGAATATTTAAGTTAAAACCAAATTCGGTTAGTGTAATGATCCATTTTATTGATAAACTAAAGACTGCTAATAAAATTAAATAATAATTATTTAAATCTTTCATTAAATATACTGATTGAATATTTAATTTATTGAATTATATTATTTTTGTTGGCTTGCCAACTATGACGATAAATGAATTTCGTAATAACCATTGCGGACGTGGGGGCAGTACCCACCACCTCCACCAATTTCAACTTATGGGGGTGAACTAGAATCGACGAATGACTAAAAGTTGTTCTTTCGTTCGGAATTGCTCCACCGTAAAGGGCTAATTTATAATTGCTAACGAAAGTTACGCACTTGCTGCTTAATTAACTTGTTAATTAAGTTACGGGGTTCGGGGCACCTGGCAACAGAACGCCCCTTCCTAACTTTCAAATTAGTTTGGATTATTAATGTTAATTTAAAAATACAAATGAGTGAGTCGGCCTGTAGTTGAAATGAAATTAATGTGTTTTATAGAAAATAAAAATTAGTTATTTAAATATGGAGAAATCAATTTAAATTTTAAATATAGTATTTTTGGTGCGGCTAGAGAGACTCGAACTCTCATGGACAATGTCCACACGGCCCTCAACCGTGCCTGTCTACCAGTTTCAGCATAGCCGCAATATGTAACATATTAAAACAATGACAAAATTGTTTCAAATTGTTAAATACGTGTATGGAATTTGACCAAGAAGTAAAAAAAGCTACAAACCACATCTATCAAAAAATTTCTAAAGTTTTACCTGAAATTGAATGGGCTTCGCATGCACCATATATTCATGAAATAAACAAACTAAAAAAAGAAAAAAACGCAGTGATACTTGCACACAATTATCAGACACCTGAGATATATCATGGTGTTTCAGATTTTGCTGCCGACTCTCTTGCTCTGGCTGTAGAAGCGTCGAAAACTTCTGCTGATATTATTGTTATGGCAGGAGTTCATTTTATGGCTGAGACTGCAAAATTAATGAGTCCAAATAAGAAAGTGCTTTTACCAGACATGAGTGCCGGTTGTTCATTATCTTCATCTATTACTGGAGAAGATGTTAGAAATCTTAAAAAACAATACCCTGGAGTACCTGTGGTTTCTTATGTAAATACATCAGCTGAAGTAAAAGCTGAAACAGATGTTTGTTGCACATCAGCTAATGCAGTTAAAATTGTAAATTCATTAGGGGTAAAGAAAGTAATTTTCCTGCCTGATAACTATTTAGCACAATATGTGGCTTCTCAAACTGACGTGGAAATCATTTCTTGGAAAGGAATTTGTATGGTTCATGATCAATTTAATGATCAAGAAATTCATGAAATTAGAAAAAATAACCCTGAGATTAAAATTATTGCTCACCCAGAATGCCCACCAGATGTAATTAAAGCAAGTGATTTTGCTGGGTCAACTTCTGGTATGATTAAATATGTAAAAGATAATCAACCAAAAAAAGTAATGATGGTAACTGAGTGTTCTATGAGTGATAACATACAAGTAGAAAACCCCAATGTTGAATTCATTAGACCATGTAATTTATGTCCACATATGAAAAAAATAACTCTACCAAAAATTTTAGATTGTTTAAAAAATGAAACAGGTGAAATAGTGATGGATCAAAAAACAATTACTAAAGCAAAAACATCTGTTGAAAAAATGGCTGCTATTGGCAGATAAACGTTTGTGTCTCAAGTAAAGTTAAGTAAAAACTATATAAAAGATAGAGTAAAACTTGCACTAAATGAAGACTTATATCCTTATGGAGATATTACAACAAATCTTGTTAAAGATAACAAACATATAAAGTTCAAACTTATTTCTAATCAAAACTCAATTATAGCTGGAATATTATTTGCTAAATTTGCATTTCAAATAATTGATAGAAAAACAAAATTTATAATAAAAAAAAAAGATGGTTTCTCTGTAAAAAAAAATTCTGTAATTGCAATAATAGAAGGAAAAGCTAAATCTATTTTAACTGCTGAAAGAGTAGCTTTAAACTTTTTGTCTCACATTTCAGGAATTGCAACTAAAACTAATCAATTTGTAAAACTAGCTGGCAAAAAAACTAAAATTTATTGTACCAGAAAAACTATTCCTAATATGCGAGTTATTCAAAAGTATGCAGTAAGAATTGGTGGAGGAAAAAATCATCGATTTAATTTAAGTGATGAGTACCTAATTAAAGATAACCATATCGCTAGTTCAAATCTAAAATCTCTCGTAGAGCTGGCTATCAAAAATAAAAAAGGTAGAAAAATTACTGTTGAGGTAGATAATTTAAAACAATTGAAACAAATATTAGGATTAAAATTTGATACAGTTTTGTTTGATAATATGAATTTAAATTCATTAAAGACAGGTATTAAACTTACAAAAAAATATTATGAAACTGAGGCTTCAGGTAATATTAATTTAAATAATATTAAAAAAGTTGCTGCTACAGGTGTAAATAGAATTTCCATTGGAAGCATAACTCATAGCGCTCCTGCAGTTGACTTTAAATTACAGTATTAAAATTAATTTTTTTTTTGTATTTCTGATTGAGCAGCAGCCAACCTTGCTACTGGTACTCTATAAGGAGAACAAGACACATAATTTAGTCCAGCTTTAGAACAAAATTCTATACTTTTTGGATCGCCACCATGTTCACCACAAATACCAAGTTTAATTGATTTATTTTCTTTCTTTCCTTGTTCAACTGCAATTTTTACTAAGTCGCCAACTCCATCATCAATAGAAACAAAAGGATCAATCAAAAATATTTTATTTTCTATATAGTCATTTAAGAATTTTCCACTATCGTCTCTACTAATTCCAAATGTGGTTTGTGTTAAATCATTTGTACCAAAACTAAAAAATTCTGCATGTTTTGCAATATCTCCTGCTTTGATTGCAGCTCTTGGCAATTCGATCATTGTACCAACTAGAAAATCAATTTTAACTTTATTCTCATTTTGTACATTATTTGCAGTATTAATTACCAATTCTTTCATTAATCTTATTTCCATCTCTGTAGAAACTAAAGGAATCATAATTTCTGGAAATGCAGATTTAATTTTATTTTTCTTTAACTCACATAAGGCTTCAAAGATTGCTCTACATTGCATTTCATAAATTTCAGGAAACGATATTCCTAATCGACAACCTCTGTGACCTAACATTGGATTCTGTTCATGTAATTCATTTATTCTATTTTCAATTTCCTTAGCTGGCAAATTTACAACGGATGCTACTTCTCCTATCTCTTTTTCTGTTCTTGGTAAAAATTCATGTAAAGGAGGGTCCAATAATCTAACAGTTACCGGCAAACCACTCATTATTTTAAATATTTCCATAAAATCTTTTTTCTGATGCGGAAGTAGTTTATCCAGAGCTTTTGCTCTATCTTCTTTAGTTTTGGATAAAATCATTTCCCTTACTGATAAAATTCTCTCTTCATCAAAAAACATATGTTCTGTTCTGCATAATCCAATTCCTTCTGCACCAAATTCTCTTGCAGTTTTAGTATCTAATGGCGTTTCAGAATTAGTTCTAACTTTTAATTTTCTAAAACTATCTGCCCAACTCATAAGTTTTGAGAAATCTCCAGAAATTTCTGGTTGAACTGTAGGAACACTTCCTAAAATCACTCTTCCAGTTGATCCATCTATAGTGATTACATCACCCTCTTTTACAGTTTGATCTGCTGTTTTAAATATTTTTTCATCATAATTAATTTCAATTTCACTAGATCCAGAAACGCAAGGTCTTCCCATTCCTCTTGCAACGACAGCAGCATGACTGGTCATTCCTCCTCTTGCTGTCAGAATTCCTTTTGCTGCATGCATACCATGTATGTCTTCTGGAGAAGTTTCAACTCTAACTAAAATAGTGTCTTGCATCATGTCATTTAATCTTTCAGCTTCATCAGAATCAAAAACAACCTTACCTGAAGCTGCCCCTGGAGAAGCTGGAAGTCCATTAGCAATCACATTTATTTTTGTTTTTTCATCTAACGTTGGATGTAATAATGTATCTAAAGAATTTGGATCTATTCTTAATACAGCTTCTTTTTTAGAAATTAATTTTTCCTTAACCATGTCTACAGCAATTTTAACTGCTGATTTTGAAGTTCTTTTTCCAGATCTAGTTTGTAGCATCCATAATTTTTGATTTTCGACTGTAAACTCAACATCTTGCATATCTTTATAATGCTTCTCTAGTTTAGTTAAAATCTTATCTAATTCTTTGTAAACTTTTGGCATAGACTCTTCCATTGATAAAGCATCTACACCTGCAGACTTTCTAGCTTTTTTTGTGATGTATTGTGGTGTTCTTGTTCCAGCAACTACATCCTCACCTTGCGCATTTATCAAGTACTCTCCATAAATATCATTTGAACCATCTGAAGGGTTTCTTGTAAAAACAACACCAGTAGCACAATCATTACCCATGTTTCCAAAAACCATTGATTGAACATTCACAGCAGTTCCCCATTCGGAAGGTATTTGATTTAATTTTCTATAAACTTTTGCTCTATTACTTTCCCAAGACAAAAATACAGCACTAACTGCACCTAAAAGTTGGTCAAAAACATCTTGAGGAAAATCTTTTCCAGATTTTTCCTTAACTGTTTTTTTAAAGTCATCAATCAAACCATCCCAGTCATTCTCATCTAGGTCAGTATCAAGTAGAACACCTTTCGTAAGCTTATAATTTTCAATTAATTCCTCGAAATGGTAACTTTCAACACCCATTACAACATTTCCATACATTTGAATGAAACGTCTATAGCTATCTTTAGCAAATCTGCCATTAAATGTTTTTTTAGATAACGCTTCTACAGTTTTGTCATTTAAACCTAAATTAAGAATAGTATCCATCATACCTGGCATGGATACTCTAGCACCAGATCTTACTGATAATAATAATGGATTTTTATTGTCTCCAAACTTTTTGGATACATCTTTTTCGACTACTTTTAATTCTTTTTTAATTTGTTCAATTATTTTTTTTCCTAACCTTTTTTTTTCTTTATAAAATAATTTACAGACTTCTGTTGATATCGTAAATCCAGGAGGAACAGGTAAACCCATCCTTCCCATTTCTGATAAATTTGCACCTTTCCCACCTAGAAAATTTTTAGGGTTCTTTATTTTCTTAGTTTCTTTTGATTTAAAATTTAAAATTAGTTTTTTCACTTATTGGTTTCTAGTTTTGAAAAATTTGTAAAATTTTCGAACGTTTTACAAAACATTTGTAAAAGTTCCAATCTGTTTTTTTTTATATTTTCATCTTTGTCATTTACTTGAACATTATCAAAGAAAGCATCCAAAGATTCTTTTGCACTGGCTAAAATTGATAAAGTTTCCTCATAATTTTCTGAATTATCAATTGATGAAAAATATTTTCTAATATCATTGATTTTGTTTAAAAGATTTCTTTCAAAATCTGACTTAAAAATACCAGGATCAGTTGTATTATCTAATTTAAATTTTTTTCTATTTTCACTCTCAATTATATTTGAAGCTCTTTTATAAATTGCGATTACATCTTTGCCAGATTGATTATTGATTAATTTATTTAAAATTTTTGCTTTATCAAATTCTATCGTAGGAGTATTAAGGTTTATATTTACAATTGATGCTTCAACTATATCGTTTCTGATGTTTTTTTCTCGCATGTAATATCTAAATCTATCTGTTAAGAAATCTTCTAAATCATTGAACAAATTTTGATTTGTAAGTTTTAAGTTTTGAGTTTCGTATAAACTTGCAGAATATCTTATTAAATCTTTAATCTTAAAATCTTTTTTATTTTCAATTATTGTTCTCACAAGGCCAAGTGCTAATCTTCGCAACGCGAAAGGATCCTTAGAGCTTGTGGGTTTTTTATCAATACCAAAAAAACCTACCAAACTGTCTAACTTATCAGAAATAGACAATGCTATACTGTAGGGTTTTTTAGAAATTTTTGAATCTAAGCCAACAGGTAAATACTGTTCGCTGATTGCAATTGAAATATCTTTTTCAAAACCCTGTGCCTCTGCAAAATATCCACCCATTAGTCCTTGTAACTCTGGAAACTCACCAACAATTTCTGAAATTAAGTCAACTTTAGAAATTGATGCAGACAACTCTACTTTTTCTTTACTAATTAGAAGTTCATCCGAAATCATTGATCCCAATTTTCTCATTCTCTGAGCTTTGTCATAGTATGTGCCAAGTCCCTCAAAATAATTCATAACTTTTAATTTTGAAACTTGTTTGACTAAATTTAAAGATTTGTCTTTGTTCCAAAAAAATTCTGCGTCTGTTAGTCTTGCTTCAACCACTCGTTCATTTCCAAGCTTAATCAATCCTTTTTTATCTAGCTTATTAGAAACAACTATAAATTCATTAGTAAGATCACCTTTAGTATTATAGGTTGGGAAATATTTTTGGTGATGTTGCATTGTTATTATTAAAATTTCCTTTGGAATTTTTAAAAATCTTTCATCAAACTTACAAATGATAGAATTAGGTTGATCTGTTAAATTTATAACTTCATCTAGCACTTTAGAATTACGATCAATTAAGAAATTTTTTTTATTTTCAATTTTATCAAATTGTTTTTCTATTATTTTTTTTCTCTCATCGTTATCTACAATTTTTTCTATCTTTTTTAGACTGGATTGATAATCTTTATAATCTTTAACTATCTTTGTTTTTTCTTCAAATTGAGCATCCAAAAAAGTAAAATTGTTAGATGGTATATGATGAAATTTAAAATCTATTTTTTTTTTGTCATATATAGCTAAAATTGACTTTAAAGGTCTTCCCCAATTTAATTCACCATAGCCCCATCTCATTGATTTTTTCCATTGTATTCTATTCAAATTTTCTAAAATTAAATCTTTTAAAATATTTTGAGTTTTTATTTTTTGTTGTTTTTTTTTAAAAAAATAGAAATCACCTTTGTCTGTTTTTTTGATGATCAAATCTTTTTTTGTAATACTATTAGATCTTAAAAATCCTTCTGTTGCTTTTTCAGGTGCTTTGATATTTGGTCCTTTTATTTCTTCAGATTTTATTATTGTCTCTTTTTGAAGTCCTTCGAAAACTATTACAGCACGATTAGGAGTAGATTTACAAAAACTATTTTTAAATTGAATTGATTTTTCATTAAAACTTTTTTGAAAATTTTCTAATAAATCATCTCTTAATTTTTTTTGTAAATTAGAAGGTATCTCTTCACTCAATAATTCTAAAAAGAATTCTGACATTTTTAATTTTGACTTTCTACCCAAGCTGCTGCTGCAGTTTTTGTAATGTCCCTAATTCTTGCAATATACCCTGCTCTTTGAGCAACACTTATTGCTCCTCTAGCATCTAAAATATTAAATATGTGACTAGCTTTTAAACATTGATCATAAGCAGGTAGTGATATTTTTTTTTCAGCTAAAGATTTTGCTTCTTCCTCATGCATATCAAACATTTTAAATAAATTTTCTACATTCGCTTTTTCAAAATTATAAATTGAAAATTCTTTTTCAGATTGATGAAAAACATCTCGGTATAGCAAGCCTTCAGAATTCCAAACTAAATCATAAACATTTTTTTTCTGCTGGGTAAACATACAAATTCTTTCTAAACCGTAAGTTAATTCTACTGATACTGGTTTGCACTCAAAGCCAGCCATTTGTTGAAAATATGTAAACTGAGTAATTTCCATACCATCACACCAAACTTCCCAGCCCAAACCTGCGGCTCCTAAAGTTGGACTTTCCCAATCATCTTCAACAAATCTAATATCATGATCTTCATGATTTATGCCTATACTTTGTAAACTTTTTAAATAAAGTTTTTTAATATTGTTCGGTGATGGTTTAATCAAAACTTGATACTGATAATAATGTTGTAATCTATTTGGATTTTCTCCATATCTACCATCAGTAGGTCTTCTTGATGGCTGGACATAAGCTGTTTTCCAAGGTTTGGGTCCTAAAGATCTCAGAGTTGTTGCAGGATGAAATGTTCCTGCCCCGACCTCCATATCATAAGGTTGTAAAATAGCACATCCTTCCTTACTCCAAAACTTTTGGAGGTTCATTATAGTTTCTTGAAAAGTTAGTGTTTTTGGGTGAGTTTTTTTTTTAGAAACCATATCTTTGCCAAATAGATCTTTCCTCAACAATATTAGCAAACTGATCAATCTGATCTGTTGAAGACGAAAGTTTTTTGCTTAACCAACTTTTTGATTTTTCAAACTTTTTAATAACAACATCATCTCCGTACTTATTCCTCAAAACTTCATTAGCATCACCAATTCCATCAACAAGTCCTAATTCTTTTGCTTTTGAACCTGACCAAAATTCACCGGAGAATAGTTCAACATCATTTTTATTTAACTTTACGCCTCTACTTTCTTCAACAACATTTATAAAATCTTTATGTAAATCTAACTGAATCTTTTTTAATCTTTCTATATCTTCAGGTTTTTCTTCCATAAAAGGATCTAGCGTACTTTTATTTTTTCCAGCAGTGTGTACTCTTCTTTCTACTCCAACTTTTTTAATTAATTCTGTAAATCCAAACGAAGAATAAATTACTCCAATGGAACCTATGATAGAACTTGAATTTGCATAAATTTCATCTCCAGCACATGCAATTAAATAACCTCCTGAAGCAGCAACATCTTCAGCAAAAACAATTACTTTTGTTTTATTTTTTTTTGCTTGATATCTGATAAATTTATAAATCAAATGAGATTGCACTGGTGACCCCCCTGGTGAATTAATAGTCACTGCAACACATGGTGATTTTTTAAGCTCAAAAGCCTTTTTAATAATTTCTTCTTGGCCAGCAAAATCTATACCTTGCTTAAATTTTCCAACATTACCAATTACACCGCTTAATTTTATATGAGGAATAATTTTTTTCTTTTTAAACAATGAGAACATATTTGATTTTTATAGTTTTTTTCTAGATTATAAAGACACCTTATAATTGAAGTTTAAGGTGCGTCAATTGATAAGTGATAATTACAAACTAATTATACTAATTATACCCAATCAAATTATGGGAACAGTAGTACAATTAAAAAACAAAATAAATAATTCTTACTTTCAACTAAGAGATTCTAATGAACAGAGGCTCGCTTTAGTTGAAGAGAGAATCGAAAAAAAATTAGACAGTCATGTAGAATTAGTCAAAGAGATGACTGATTATCATATTAAAACTGGGGGTAAAAGACTTAGAGCTTTATTAACTCTAATCTCAGCAAAATTATGTGGTTACAACAGTGGGTCAAGAGATGTTAACTTGGCTGCATGTGTTGAGTTAATTCACAGTGCAACTCTTATGCATGATGATGTAATCGATAACGGATTAGTCAGAAGAAATAAAAAAACATTAAATCAAATATGGGGTAATCAATCATCAGTACTAGTTGGTGATTATTTATTAAGTAGATGTTTTGAAATGATGGTTGAAGATGGAAACTTAGAAGTTTTAAAACTTTTATCATCAACTTCTTCTAAAATTGCACAAGGTGAGGTGCTTCAGCTTCAACACAAAGGTGAAGTTGATATGCTTGAGGAAACATATTTAAAAATAATTACAGCCAAAACTGCAGAACTATTTGCTGCTGCAACAAAAGTTGGAGCAATTTTATCTAATGTAGATAGTAAAAAAAAAGAAGCTCTAGAATTTTATGGAAGAAACTTAGGTCTTACGTTTCAAATCGCTGATGATACTCTTGATTATAATTCTGAGTTAAAACTATTTGGTAAGAAAATTGGTAAAGATTTTTTCGAAAATAAAATTACTTTACCAATAATTTTACTTTGTCAAAAAACTTCTGAAAAAGAAAAAGAAAATATAAAAAATATTTTTTCAAAAGAAAATAAAGATGATAAAGATTTTAATTATATTTTATCTTTAATTAAGAAATATAATATTATTTCAGATTGTTATAGAAAAGCAGAACACTATATTAATCTTGCTGGAAATGCTTTAAGCGCATTTGATGAGAATGAAAATAAGAAAATAATGCAAGGTTTAACATCTTTTAGCCTTGAAAGAGATTTTTAAGGACTTAGCAATACTTTATCCCAAGATTTATTTTCATTTTTTATATACTTTAATCTCTCGTGAATTCTACTCTCTCCATCTAACCAAAATTCAATTGATTGTGGGCTTAAATTCCAACCAGACCAATGATCTGGTCTTGGGACATTATTTTCATCATTAAATTTCTTTTTAAATTCATCAATTGAATTTTTTAATTCATCTCTATTTTTTAAGATACTACTTTGTTTTGAAGCCCATGCTCCAATTCTACTTTCATATCCTCTTGAATTATAATATTTATCCGCTACTTCATCTGAAACTTGAGAAACTTTTCCCACAATTCTGATTTGTCTTAATAAACTTTTCCAATGAAAACACATTGCCACATTAGGGTTCTCTTTAATATCATTACTTTTTTTGCTATTTAAATTTGTATAAAATATAAATCCATTAGAATTAAACCCTTTAAGCAAAACCATTCTAACTGATGGAATACCATCTTTAGTAGACGTACTTAATGCCAGAGCATTTGGGTCATTTGGTTCACTTTTTTTTGCTTCTTCAAACCACTTTCCAAACAACTCAAAAGGATCTGATAAATCTAAAAAACAGTTATTTAGACCTAAGGTGTTTTTTTCGTTCATAATTTTAACAAAATAATTTATACAATATAAATAATGTCATTTAACACTTTTGGAAAGATATTTCGATTCACAACTTGGGGAGAATCTCATGGTCCTGCTATTGGATGCGTAGTTGATGGCTGTCCACCTATGATTCAATTAAATGAAAAAGACATACAAATTGAATTAGATAGGAGAAAACCTGGACAATCAAAATTTACAACTCAAAGAAAAGAAAGTGACAAAGTTCAAATCTTATCTGGTGTATTTGAAGGAAAAACAACTGGAACTCCAATCTCAATGATTATCTACAATCAAGATATGAGATCAAAAGATTATGGTGATATAAAAGATAAGTTTAGACCGGGTCACGCAGATTTAACATATTTTAAAAAGTATGGCATCAGAGACTATAGAGGAGGAGGAAGATCTTCTGCAAGAGAAACAGCAGCAAGAGTTGCTGCTGGAGCAATTGCAAAAAAAGTTTTAGAAAAAAATTTTGGAAAAAAATTTAATGTTTCAGGTGCTGTAACTCAATTAGGAATACTTGGGTGTGATACCTCAAAATGGGATAAAAAATTTATTAATAAAAATCCATTTTTTTGTCCTGATAAATCAATGTTGAAGATTTGGGAAAAATATCTTTTGGGTATTAGAAAAGCTGGTTCATCATGTGGGGCTGTAATCGAGGTAAGAGCTAATGGTATTCCTGCAGGATTAGGAGCTCCTATTTACTCAAAACTAGATATGGATTTAGCATCGGCTATGATGAGTATTAATGCTGTGAAAGGAGTAAATATTGGCTCGGGTATGAATTCAGCACAATTAAGTGGTGAAGAAAATTCTGATGAAATATCTCAAAATAAAAACACACTTAAGTTCAAATCCAATAATGCTGGAGGTATTTTGGGAGGAATTTCGTCTGGGCAAGAAATAATTGTATCTTTTGCTGTGAAACCAACATCATCAATTTTAACATCTAGAAAAACAGTGAATAAATTTGGAAAAAACACAACTATATCAGTAAAAGGTAGGCATGATCCGTGTGTTGGAATAAGAGCTGTGCCTGTTGGAGAGGCAATGATGAATTGTGTTTTATTAGATCATTACCTAATGCACAAAGCTCAGTGTAAATAACTTAGTTTTGTTTTTGTAAAACTATATTTGAATTTATCAAATCCATTATTTTTTCCTCTATAGAACTTGAGTCTAGCAAAGCTTCTGAGTACATTATTTCTGGTTTGTCTTGGTCAATAAATAAATCTGGTAATATCATTGATCTAAATTTTAAATTTGAATCTAATAGATTTTTTTTCGTTAAAAAATTGACAACATGCGAGCCAAAACCACCTATTGCACCCTCTTCAATTGTAAGAATTGATTCATGTGTAGTGGCTAATTGCCAGATTAAATTTTCATCTAAGGGTTTAGCAAACCTTGCGTCTATAACCGTAATATTTATTCCTTTTTTTTTTAAATTTTCTGATGCTTTTAGTACTTCACTTAGTCTAGTCCCAAAATTAAGAACTGCTAATTTTTTTCCCTCTTGAATAATTCTTCCCTTACCAATTTCAATTTTTTCAGAAATTGGTGGTAGTTCTGTCCCTAATCCAGTTCCCCTAGGATATCTAAATGCACAAGGTTTATCATTTATATCTACAGATGTGTTAATCATTCTTACTAATTCCGCTTCATCACTTGCAGCCATTATTATAAAATTTGGTAAAGTAGATAAGTAAGTAATATCAAAACTTCCTGCATGTGTTGGGCCATCAGCTCCAACTAGTCCAGCCCTATCAATTGCAAATCTTACAGGTAGACTTTGTATTGCAACATCATGAACAATTTGATCATAAGCTCTTTGTAAAAAAGTTGAATAAATTGCGGCATAAGGTTTATAATTTTCTGTAGCTAAACCTGCAGCAAAAGTTACTGCATGTTGTTCTGCAATTCCAACATCATACATTCTGCTTGGAAATTCTTTTCCAAACACATCTAAACCTGTACCGCCAGGCATAGCAGCTGTAACTGCAACAATTTTACTATCTTTTTTTGCATGCTCAATTAAAGTTTTAGCAAAAACTTTTGTGTATGATGGAGCTGATGCAGAAGCTTTTACTTGTTCACCTGTACCTACATTAAACTTAGATACTCCATGATAATGATCATTAGCTTTTTCAGCAAATGAATAACCTTTGCCTTTTTGAGTTTTAATATGAATTAAAATTGGGCCTTGGTGTTTAGATTGTTTAACATTTTTTAATATTGGTACAAGAGTGGTTAAATCATGTCCATCGATAGGACCAATATAATAAAATCCTAATGAGTGAAATAAAGTTCCTCCCGTTACAGCTGATCTAAATAAATCTTCAGCTTTTCCAGCTTTAGCACTAAATCTTTTTGAAAAAGCAGAAGTAATAAGTTTTATTGTTTCTCTTAGGCTAAAATAAATCTTTCCAGAAAAAATTTTTGCAAGATAAGTGCTCATAGCACCAACTGGTTTTGCAATAGACATTTCGTTATCATTCAAAATTACAATCATTTTTGCTTTTGAGGTTCCTGCGTTATTCATTGCTTCATAAGCCATACCAGCGCTGATGGCACCATCTCCAATAACTGCAATGACTTCATCATTTTTATTAGATAACTTGTTAGCTTCAGCAATACCTAGCCCAGCAGAAATTGAGGTTGAGCTATGTGCGGCTCCAAATGGATCATACTCGCTTTCAGTTCTTTTAGTAAAACCTGAAATTCCTCCACCTTGTCTTAAAGTTCTAATTTTATCTTTTCTACCTGTGAGAATTTTATGGGGATAAGATTGATGACCAACATCCCAAATTATTTTATCCTGTGGTGTATTGAATACATAATGAAGAGCCACTGTTAATTCCACAACCCCTAAACTGGCACCAAGATGTCCTCCAGTTGTGGAAACAGCGTCTATTACCTCTTCTCTTAATTCATCCGATACAACTTTTAAATCTTTTTCAGAAATTTTTTTTAAATCAGATGGGAAATTAATTTGATTTAAAAATTTATATTTTTTACTCATTTATTTCTATTTAAAATAAAGTTTAAAGTTTTTCTTATTTCGTTTGTTCTAGAACCGTATTTATTTATTTTTTTTAAAATTTTTGTTTTTATTTCCTCGCTGTATTTAATAGTATTTTCATAACCGAGTAAACTAATTAAGGTTGCTTTTCCTTTTTTATGATCTTTTTTAGTCTTTTTTCCTGCAGATGAAGATGATCCTTTATGATCGATCAAGTCATCAGCTACTTGAAATAATAAACCAATTTCAGAACCAATATTTTCATACATTGATATTTCTTTAGCACTTCTATCTTTTATGATTAATGGAGCCATACAACAAAAACTAAAAAGTTTCCCAGTTTTTTTTATCTCCATTTCAACAATTCTTTTTTTTGAAACTTTTTTGTGTTCGAAATTTAAATCTAAAAATTGTCCTCCAGCTATACCTTGATGACCTGAACATTCTGATATTTTCTTTATAAGTTTTAATTTAGTTTCATCTTTAATCTTTAGTTTTTCATTACTTAAAATTTCATAAGCTAAAGTTAAAAGTGAATTACCAGCAAGTACAGCAGTGGATTCGCCAAATTTTTTATGGGTTGAAGGTTTGCCTCTTCTCATATCGTCATTATCCATACATGGTAAATCATCATGTATTAAAGAATAAGCATGAATACATTCAACAGCGCTACCAATTATTATTAAAGTTTTGTAGTCTACATTAAATATATAACCAATGTCTTTTAGTATTTTTGATCTAATTTTTTTACCTCCAGAGAATAAACCGTATGACATTGGTACAATTAGTTCTGTTTTTTTTTGAGTTTTTATAAAAGTTTTCAGAAAACTATTTGTATCTTTTGCAATTTTAGTTAGATCTTTTAACATTTAATATTGAGGTTAATTTTTGAATTTTTTCTTTAGAATTGATAGAAATTTGGCGTGTATCTTCTTTAAATTTTTTCTCTATTAAATTATTTAATTGTAATAATCTTTGATAACTATCTATTGAACTTTCAAGATTTTTTTCTTTCTCTAAAAAATCAACAATTTTATTTGCCTCATCTTTTAATTCTTGAAGAGAATATGAGTTATATTCATTTGGTAAAATTTTATCTTTCATATATTAATCACTGATATTACATGAAAAGAAACTATTCAAATATTAAAAAAGCAAAATATTATTTAGATAATAATGAATGTGTAGCAATTCCTACAGAAACTGTTTATGGACTTGCAGGAAATGCTTACTCTTCAAATGCTGTCAAAAAAATTTTTAAACTTAAAAAAAGACCTTCTTTTAACCCTTTGATTGTGCACTACTCAAAAGTCAGAGATTTACAAAAAGATTGTGAAATTAATCAATATTTTATTAAACTTTATAAAAAATTTTGTCCTGGCCCATTAACATTTGTTTTAAAACTTAAAAAAAATTCTCAAATATCAAAATATGTTACAAATAAGAAAAAAACATTAGCCGTTAGATTTCCAAAACATTCTATAACAAGATTACTTTTAAAAAACTTAAATTACCCTCTAGCTGCTCCTAGTGCAAACTTATCTACAAAAGTCAGTGCTGTAGAACCAAAACATATAAATGAAGATTTTGGAAATAAAATTAAATTTATTTTAAAAGGAAAGAAGTCAAAAATAGGAATTGAATCAACTATAATTGACTTAACAAATAAACCGAAAATTTTAAGACTGGGTGGATTAGAAATAGAAAAAATTGAAAAAGAAATCAAAACTAAACTTCATTTTAAATTAAACCCAAAAAAAATATCAGCGCCAGGACAACTAAAATTACATTACTCTCCTGGTTTACCAATCAAATTAAATGTAAAAAATGCTAATGATAATGTTGCACATATACTTATAAATAAGAGGAAAAATGATAAAAAAAATTTTTTTTACTTGAGTAAAAAATCTGACTTAAAAGAAGCTGCAAAAAATTTATATAGTACGTTAAGAAAAATAAAGAAAGATGGTTATAAAAGAATTGCAGTTGAAAAAATTCCTAAAATTGGTTTAGGACTGTCAATAAATGATAGACTTAATAGAGCAGCTAAATTTAAATGAAAAATTCAATAGAAGTTATAAACTTATCAAAAAATTATAAATCCAAAAAAGCAGTAAACAATATAAGCTTTAAAATAAACGAAAATGAAATTATTGGACTGCTAGGTCCAAATGGTTGTGGCAAAACCACAACTATAGGAATGATACTTGGTTTATTAAAACCTACAAATGGTAAAGTTTTGATCAATGGATCTAACCTAGAAACAAACAAAATCCCAATTTTAAAAAAATTAAATTTTATATCTCCATATATAGAATTACCAAAAAAACTCAAAGTTAAGCAAAATTTAATTGTTTATGGAAAATTATATAACGTCAAAAATTTAGATGAAAGAATAAATTATCTTTCAAAAAAACTTCGTTTAGAAAATTTACTTGATAAGATTACTGGAGAATTATCATCAGGACAAAAAAATAGAGTAAGTTTAGCAAAAGCTTTAATTAACGATCCAAGTGTTCTTTTGTTAGATGAACCAACTGCTTCATTAGATCCTGAGACAGGTGATTTCATAAGAACTTTTCTTGAAAATTATAAAAAAGAAAAAAAAATTTCAGTACTATTAGCTTCTCATAATATGGATGAAGTTAAAAGATTATGTAATTCTGTGTTGATGATGAAAGATGGAAACATAGTTGACAAAGGAACTCCAGATGAACTGATTGAAAAACATGGAAGAAAAAATTTAGAGGAAGTATTTTTAAAAATAGCGAGGTATGAAAATGAATATAACTAGAATTTATGGTCTTTTTTTACGTCACTTTTATTTAATTACTAGATCTTTCCCAAGAGTTCTGGATTTAATTTATTGGCCATCAATTCAAATAACATTATGGGGTTTTATTTCAAATTTTTTTGCTGATCATAGTAATTATTATAATGGAGCTGTTGGCGTAATACTTTCGTGTGCTGTACTTTATGACTTTCTTTTTAGAACAAGCATTGGTTTTAATATGTTATTTTTAGAAGAAATATGGAGTAGAAATTTCACTAATCTTTTCATAGCACCAATGAAGATTAGTGAAATTATAATCTCTTTAGTTATCACGGCTTTGATAAGAGCATTGATAGGTTTAATACCTGCAATACTACTAACTTCTCCATTATTTGGGATTTCATTATTAAACTTAGGTATACCTTTGGCTTTTCTTTTTTTAAGTCTATATATTTTTGGAATTACTTTAGGATTATTAGTTTCAGCAGGATTACTTAGATTTGGACCATCTTTTGAAAACATTGCATGGTCTACAATGTTTTTATTAGCCCCATTTGGATGTATTTACTATCCAGTTGAAACTTTACCAGATCTTTTTCAAACGATCGCTTACTGTCTGCCATTAGTTTATATTTTTGAAGAAACTAGAAATATATTGGTTAGTGGGTTTGTTGATTATTCAAATATTATTAATGCACTTTATTTGAATGGGTTATATCTTTTTATTGCGATAGCAATATTTTATTATTCATTTAATATAGCTAGAGTTAAAGGAACTTTAATAAATATGGGTGAATAAATGTGGCGCGCCTGCTAGGAGTCGAACCCAGAACCTCCAGAGCCGAAATCTGGCGCTCTATCCAGTTGAGCTACAAGCGCATATTAAATTAATACACTAAATGAATGATAAAATAAAATATATTGTAGAGAGTAAGGAAGAAAATCAAAGGATTGATATATTTTTAAATAAAAAAAATACAGAACTAAGTAGAACAAGAATAAAGAACCTCATTCTTAATGGAAATGTAAAATATAATGGTGATATTTTAACTGATCCTTCAAAAAAAATTAATGCTGAGGATAATATACTTATTACAATACCTGAGCCAAAAAAATTATCATTAAAACCATACAAATTTAATTTAGATATAATTTTTGAAGATGAAGATCTAATTATAATAAATAAACCAGCTGGTATAGCTATGCACCCAGCACCTGGTAATTATGATAATACTATTGTCAATGCTTTAATTAGTTATGATAAAAATTCATTGTCAACAATTGGAGATGAGTTAAGACCAGGCATAGTTCATCGTATAGACAAAGATACTTCAGGTTTAATTGTTGTTGCAAAAAATAACAAAACACACGAAAATTTATCAAGTCAATTTAATGAACATACAATAACAAGAGTTTATGAACTCCTCATTTGGGGAAAAATTAGACCATCTAAAGGTAAAATAGAAACTTACATCACAAGAAGTTCAAAAAATAGACAAATGATGGAAGCTTCTTTAACAAAAGGAAAACGGGCAATAACAAATTATCAAACTTTAGAAGTTTTTGAAAATGACAGTACTCCAACTTTAAGTTTAATTGAATGTAAATTAGAAACAGGACGTACTCATCAAATAAGGGTACATATGAATTATTTGGGAAATAGTATTTTAGGAGACACAAAATATAAAAAAAAATATAAAAAAATAAAAAACATAAACGAACAACTAAATAAATTAATTACAGGACTTAATCGTCAATTTCTTCACGCGAAAACCCTAGGATTTATTCATCCTAAGAATGGTAAAGAATTGATATTTTCATCAGTTTTGCCACCAGAACTTGAAATAATTTTAAAAACACTAAGAAATACTGAAAAATAAGTTATTGAAATATTTAGATTATTTATTAAGTAATTCTCACAATGAGTGCTGCTATGAATAGTAACTTGCCAATATTAAGTAATGAAGGTGGTTTATCAGCTTACTTGGAGCAAATTAAAAAGTTTCCAATGTTAGATGCTGAGGAAGAGTACATGCTTGCAAAAAATTGGAAAACTACTGGAAATATTAAATCAGCGGAAAAACTTGTAACAAGCCATCTTAGATTAGTTGCTAAAATTGCAATGGGTTATAAAGGGTATGGTCTTCCAATAAATGAAATGATTTCCGAAGGTAATGTAGGCTTAATGCAAGCAGTGAAAAAATTTGAACCTGAGAAAGGTTTTAGATTGGCAACATACGCAATGTGGTGGATTAAAGCTTCAATACAAGAATATATTTTAAGATCATGGAGTTTAGTTAAAATTGGCACAACAACAGCACAAAAAAAATTATTTTTTAATTTGAAAAAACTTAAAAATCAAATTGCTCCTGATGCTGAAGGTGACTTAAGAAATGAGCACGTAACAGAAATTGCTAATAAATTAGATGTGAGTAAAGATGAAGTTGTTTCTATGAACAGAAGACTTTCTGGAAAAGAATTTTCATTAAATGCTCAAGTTGGTGAGGACGGTGATGAATGGCAAGATTGGTTAGTAGATAAAGAATTAGACCACGATCTAAAATTTGCTCATCAAGAAGAAATGGAACAAAGAAGAGATTTGCTCAAAGATTCAATTAAAGTTCTTAACGATAGGGAAAGAGAAATACTTTATTCTAGAAGATTGAATGATGATCCAGAGACCCTAGAAGATTTGAGTAAAAAGTACAGCATTAGTAGAGAAAGAGTCAGGCAAATTGAAAATAAGGCATTTGAAAAACTCCAGAAACAAATGTTGCTTTTAGCTAAATCAAAAAATTTACTTCCTGCTAACTAAATTTCAAAAGGATTTTCTACTAAAATAGTATCTTTTCTTTCAGGGCTTGTTGAAATACTAGAAATTTTAGCTTCAATAAATTTTTCAATTGCTTTGATATAAATTTTTGCATTCTCAGGTAATTTGTCAAATTCTTCTATTCCATTAGTTGAAGATTTCCATCCTTTGAAAATTTTATAAATAGGTTTTATTTTTATTTGATCTTCAACAGCTGCTGGTAAATAATCTATTTTTTTTCCATCCAAATCGTACTGAACACACATTTTAATTTCATCTAATTCGTCAAGTACATCTAATTTTGTCAAAGCTATACCATCAATACCAGAAATTTTTATAGTTTGTCTCACTAGAACTCCATCAAACCAACCACATCTTCTCTTTCTGCTTGTGACTGTTCCAAATTCTTTTCCTCTGTTTCCAAGCAACTCTCCAATGTCATCTTGAAGTTCGGTTGGAAAAGGCCCTTCACCTACCCTTGTAGTATAAGCTTTTGTAATTCCCAAAACATAATTAATGGAATTTGGTCCACATCCTGTTCCAGTTGCAGCACTTGCCGCTACTGTATTGGAAGAAGTTACAAATGGATATGTACCATGATCAACATCTAACAAAATGCCTTGAGCACCTTCAAATAATATCTTTTTCTTTTGTTTTTTAAATTCATCAATCTTCAACCAAACAGGTTGAGAATATTTTAAAATTTGTGGAGCAATTTCTAATAAATCTTTTTTTAATTTTTCCTTTTCGAACAATTTCCTGCCTAAACCTTTTCTGATTGCATTATGATGGATTAAAACCGCTTCTAATCTTTGATCTAAATTTTTTTCAGATCTTAGATCCATTACACGAATTGATCTTCTACCAACTTTATCTTCATAAGCTGGGCCAATTCCTCTTCTCGTTGTTCCTATTTTTGATTTTCCAGCAGCATCTTCTCTGATTTCATCCATTTCTCTATGAAATGGTAAAATTAAATTCGCTGATTCTGAGATAATAAAATTTTCTATATCAACATTTACGCCTTTAGATTTTATTTCCTCAATTTCATCTAATAATGCCCATGGATCAACAACAACTCCATTTCCAATTATTGAAATTTTATTTTTTCTAACAATACCAGAGGGTAAAAGTCTTAATTTATAAGTTATCCCATCAATAACCAAAGTATGACCTGCATTATGGCCACCTTGAAATCTAATTACTACATCTGCTTGTTCAGATAACCAGTCTACAATTTTTCCCTTACCTTCATCACCCCATTGAGAGCCTACTACTGCAATATTTTTCATATTAGAGATTTCTCACTAAGATTGAATTGAGATGATTAATTGGACCATGGCCTTTACCTAATTTAGGGTTACTTTTGATAGCAGAATTAACATACTTAATAGCTAACTCACAAGATTTCTTTATACTTTTTCCACATGAGTAAAAAGTAGTAATAGCGCTAGATAATGTACAACCTGTTCCATGAGTGTTTTTAGTTATAAATTTTTTGCTCTCAAATATTTTAAAATCCTTTTTACTTAAAAAAATATCAAATAATTTTTTTTTATTCAAATGTCCTCCTTTAATCAGAACATTTTTTGCGCCTAAAACTATTAATTTATTTGCTGCAAGTATCATGTCTTCAACTGTATTAATCTTCATCTCAGTCAATACTTCTGCTTCTGGAATATTTGGAGTAATTAAATCTACTTTTTTAATTAATTCTTTTTTTAAAATTTTAATTGCTTTTTCATCAATTAGCCTAGCTCCACCTTTTGCGATCATTACAGGATCTAGAATTATTTTTTTAACTTTAATTTTTTCTAAAGCTTTTAAAACTTTCTTAATGACTTCTGTAGAATGAAGCATGCCAATTTTAATTGCATCAGGTTTTATATCTTCTGATGTAAAAACTATCTGCTCATAAATTTTTTTTGGATCTATAGATACTACAGATTTTACTCCTGTTGTATTTTGAACAGTAACTGCAGTTATTGCGGTCATTCCATATGAACCCAAACTTGTAACTGTTTTTAAATCAGCTTGAATTCCTGCGCCTCCCGAAGAGTCAGATCCAGCTATAATTAATATTGTCGATTTAGGTATCATTACTATTTAATTTCTTTTTTAACTATATGGATACATTTTTTGACAAGATTAATATTTTCAGACTCAGCCATTATTCTAATTTTCGCTTCCGTTCCTGATTTTCGAATTAAAACTCTTCCTTTTCCCTTAATCATTTTTTTTGCTAGTTTTATTGCTTTAAGTAAAGATGGTGATTTTAAAATTTTTTCATCTTTGTAACTAACATTTTCTAATACTTGTGGAGTTTTTTTAAAAACATTGAAAAATTTACTAGCTTTAATCCCTTTTCTAATAGCAAATAAAGACTCTAAGGCAACAAGTAATCCATCTCCTGTAGTCGCAAATTTTCCTAAAATTATATGACCAGACTGTTCCCCACCTAGATTATAATTTTTTTTTTGCATTAACTCTTTAACATATCTGTCTCCTACATCCGATCTAGAGAATTTTATATTTTTTGATTTAAAAAACTTCTCTAATCCATAATTTGACATCAACGTACCAATGACACCACCTTTGAGAATTTTCTTTTTCTTCCATCTTTGTGATAAAGCTGCAATTATTTGATCTCCATCAATAATTTTACCTTTTTCATCACACATGATAACTCTATCTGCGTCCCCATCTAAAGAAATTCCAATATCAGCATTATTTTTTTTTACTGCTGTTTGTATTTTCTTAGGAAAAGTTGAGCCACATTTTTCATTTATGTTTAAGCCGCTTGGATTATTTCCTATAATTATTACTTCAGCTCCTAAAGATTTAATTAATTTTGGAGCCGCTTTGTAGCCTGCACCATTTGCACAATCTATAACAATTCTCATGTTTTGCAGATTAAATTTTTTTGGAAAATTTTTTTTTAAAATATTAATATAAGTATCTGTTCCAGTTTCTAATCTTTTTACTCTTCCAAGCAAACCAGGTTTGGAAAGTAATAATTCGGTTTTACGGTCAATCAGTTTCTCAATTTTTTTTTCAATTCTATCTGACAGTTTTAATCCATCTGGACCAAATAATTTTAAACCATTATCATAATATGGATTATGTGATGCAGTAATCATTATACCCATATTAGCTTTCATAATTTTTGTTAACATGGCTAGACCGTTTGTAGGCAATGGGCCTAAAGTGTATACATGCATACCTGCTGATGCTAAGCCTGATACTAAGGCTGGTTCCAAGCTATATCCAGATAATCTAGTATCTTTAGCTATTATTGCTGTTTGTTTTTTTTTCTTTAAATTAGTGAAATATCTCCCAGCAGCTAAACCAAATTTAAAAAACATTTCGCCATTAATCTTACTTTGATTAACTTCGCCTCTAATTCCATCAGTACCAAAATATTTTTTTTTCATTAATTATCTAAAAGTTTATTAAAAACTTTAATACTTTGTTTAACTTCATTTACATCATGAACCCTTAATACTTGAACTCCCTTCATGATCGCAAATAAACTAGCACCAATAGTTCCTCCTATTCTTTCTTTGCTATCATTATTTTCTGAAATATCCTTAATAAATCTCTTTCTAGAGATACCTAGTAATATAGGAAAACCTAATGAATGAAAAATACTTATATTCCTTAATATGGACAAATTATGTTTCAAATTTTTTCCAAAACCAATACCAGGATCTAAAATAATATTATTATGACTTATGCCTATTTTTCTGAAGAATTTTATTTTAGTTTCAAAGTAATCAAAAATATCTAAAAGAACATTTTTATATTTTGGATTTTTCTGCATTGTTTGTGGATTGCCTTGGGAATGTTGTAAAACAAAAGGTGTTTTATATTTTTTTAATATTTGAATAGAATTTTTATCAAATTCTAAACCTGATACGTCGTTAATCAAATTAATTTTATTCTTAATACCTTTTTCCATTATACTTGATTTTCTTGTATCTAATGAAGTATTAAATTTTTTTAATTTATTTAAAACTTTAGAAATTCTTTTCCATTCTTCTTCAACACTAATTGCTGATGAGCCCGGTCTTGTTGACTCACCACCAATATCAATAATATCTGCTCCAGACTTATTGAGGTTTAGAGCTTGCTTGTATGCTAACTGTAAATTATTAAATTTTCCTCCATCTGAGAAACTATCTGGAGTAAGATTCAAAACTCCCATAATATTTGTTTTATTAAATCTTAAGTAAGAAAAATTATTTTTTTTTTTTTAATATTTAATAAATCTTTTTTTACTTGAGTTTTTATATTGTAAGGTAATGAATTAATATTTTTTATATTAATTATTTTTTCTGTATTTCTTGAAATAATTTTTATGTGACTAAATGATATATCTCTTTGACCATGAAGCGGAAGTGTTTCTTTTTTTTTTATTAAAAACCTTGAAAATTTACCAAAATAGAAATTACACGCACAAGTGTAATATCTTCTCATTAAATCTAATGAACAATTTTTGGTTTTAAGCCCATAGAACTTAATGCGGATCCTTTATCGTCGTCTACTTTTAGATCTTGTTTATCTGCGGGGTAAATGTTTTTATTAATTAAGTTCTCGATTTCTTCACCAGACAATGTTTCATAAGTTAATAAAGCTTTGGCAAGTTTATGTAAATCATCAATTTTATCTGTTAAAACTTTTCTTGCTCTATCATAACCTTGATCAACAATTTTTCTAATCTCTGAATCTACTTTTTTTGCTGTTTCCTCTGACATGTTTTGTTGTCTAGCAACAGATCTTCCAAGAAATACTTCTTCTTCATTTTCTCCATATGCAACTGGGCCCAATTCTTTACTCAAACCAGCTCTCATTACCATCGCTCTAGCTCTTTTTGTCGCTTGCTCAATATCACTAACTGCGCCTGTTGTAACTTTATCTTCACCAAAAATAATTTCTTCAGCAACTCGACCACCCATTGCAATAGCTAATTGTGCATGTAATTGTTCTCTTGTTTGAGACACTTCATCTCTTTCTGGCAATTGCATTACCATTCCTAAAGCTCTTCCTCTTGGGATAATAGTAGCCTTATGAATTGGGTATGCTGCACTTTCATTGATAGTAACTATAGCATGTCCAGCCTCATGATAAGCTGTAAGTCTCTTTTCTTCCTCACTCATTACCATTGACCTTCTTTCAGATCCCATCATTACTTTATCTTTAGCTTCTTCAAATTCGTTTAAAGTAACAATCCTTTTATTTTTTCTAGCTGCAAGTAAAGCTGCTTCGTTAACTAAATTTGCAAGATCTGCACCTGAAAACCCTGGAGTTCCTCTCGCAATTGTTCTTAAGTTAACATCTGGTGCCATTTTAATTTTTTTTACGTGAACTTTTAAAATCTTTTCTCTTCCTATGATATCTGGATTAGAAACTACAACTTGACGATCAAACCTACCTGGTCTTAACAACGCTGGATCTAAAACATCAGGTCTATTCGTTGCTGCAATGATGATAACACCTTCATTTGTGTCAAATCCATCCATCTCTACTAAGAGTTGGTTAAGGGTTTGTTCTCTTTCGTCATTTCCACCTCCAAGACCTGCTCCCCGACTTCTTCCAACAGCATCTATTTCATCAATAAAAATAATACAAGGTGAATTCTTCTTTCCTTGCTCAAACATATCTCTAACTCTTGATGCACCTACTCCAACGAACATCTCAACAAAGTCTGAACCTGATATTGTAAAGAATGGAACGCCTGCTTCACCGGCAATTGCTCTTGCTAATAATGTTTTTCCAGTACCTGGTGGACCTACTAGCAGTGCGCCCCTTGGAATTTTTCCACCTAGTCTACTAAATTTTTTTGGATCTTTTAAAAATTCTACAATTTCTTCAACTTCTTCTTTAGCCTCTTCAACACCAGCAACATCGTTAAAAGTTACTTTGCCTTTGAGCTCATTCATCATTTTGGCTTTAGATCTACCAAAACCCATTGCGCCACCTTTTCCGCCTTGCATCTGTCTCATGAAGAAGATCCAAACGGCTATAAGCAATAACATTGGGAACCACGACAGTAATACTCCAAACAATGATGGCATTTTCTCTTCAAGAGGAGCTGCTGAAATGCTTACTCCTTTCTGAGATAATTTTTCAATTAAATTTGGATCGTTAGGAGAGTAAGTGGAAAAACTATTTCCATTTGAGTAAACACCTTTAATGTTATTACCTTGTATTTCAACTTTTAAAACTTCTCCATTTTCAACTGAAGTTAAAAAATCTGAAAATATAATTTGGTTTCCACCTCTAATGTTGCTTTGAGGATTTTTGAACATATTATAAAGGCCAATAGTTAGAAAAACTATTATTGCCCACATTGCTATGTTTTTGAAATTCATGGTATTAAAATAAGAATTAATATCTAATTAACAAGTGTCAAATTATCTTTAAAAGACATAATTTAATGAAATTCCTTGTTAATAATAACAGTATTATTGGTTTTTTTAATAATACAACCCCCTAGAGATGTTTTGAAAGTTTTATTGGCATTAATTAAATCAATTATTCTCAGTATCTTATTACCTCTTGCGAAATAATAATTTGCCCCTAAGTCTTTTATACACTTAGATAAAGATCTAAACTTTACTTCATTAGATTGATTAAAAAATTCTTTATTTAGATAAATTATTTTTCTTTTTCTTGAATAATAACTATTAAGTAAAATATTCTTTTCGACCAATTCATTGATTGCTGTATTTGAGTGACTCAGATTTTCTATTGTTTTATTAAATTTATTTTGATCAAAACCTTCTAAACTTAAATTTTTTAGAAAATTCCTAATCCTAACTCTTTTAAAATCTTGATTTTCATTAGAAGGATCAGAAATAAAATCTTTAAAAACATGAGAAGTAATAAAAACTAGTTCATTCTTTTTAAAATTTAACAATGGACGTTCTATAATTATGTCACTCATTGATGATTTTCTGTTAAAAGAAACTAATCCTCTTAAACCACTTCCACGTGTTAATCTTATAATAAAGTTTTCTAATTTATCCTCTAAATGGTGTCCAATAATAATATGTTTTATATTGTTTTTTTTACATTCTTTAGCAATCAAATCATATCTTTTTTCTCTAGCTCTTGCTTGAATATTGCTTTTTGGTTTAGCACCTCTCCAAGTTAATATTTTTGCTTCAATAGAATTTTTTTTTAATAATTTTTTTACATGTTGGGCTTCCTTTGTAGAATTAGATCTTAATTTATGATCAACAATGTAAAATTTTTGTTTAATACCAAATTTTAAGGCATAAACTTTGCATAGATAAGCTAAAGCTAAGCTATCTGGGCCTCCAGACACCCCTACGGCAAATGAAGAATTTAAATTGAGATTTTTACTAAATTTTAAAAAAAGGTTTTTTAATTTTGTATTTTTTAAAGTTCGATTAATTAGATTATGAGTCTTGTTTGTTACACTCAAATTTTTTAGACTCATATTTTGCTTTTTGAATTACAGATTGATTTGCCTCTGGATATTGTTCCTCAACACCATTTATCATTTTACAACCTTGATCTTTTTCTCCAATCTGAACCATGGAGACGCCTAGTTTTAATAAATTAATTGGAGCTTTCTCTCCTTTAGGATATTTTTGGTATCCTTCAAGATATGCTGATGCTGCATCAGTATAAAGCTGTCTAATTCTAAATGTTTCTGCATACC
Organism: alpha proteobacterium HIMB5; assembly: GCA_000299095.1. NCBI lineage: Bacteria > Pseudomonadati > Pseudomonadota > Alphaproteobacteria > Candidatus Pelagibacterales > Candidatus Pelagibacteraceae > alpha proteobacterium HIMB5. The sequence goes on from CP003809.1 coordinate 982,560, forward strand.
AATATTGAGCATTACCTGCAAGCTCATGATCTGAATTAGTATTTACAAATTCTCTAAATGCCCTTTCGGCAGTGGTGTAATCACCAACTTTTAAGAAGCTTGTAGCAAACTCATATTGTTTTTCTGGCACTTCATCTGGTAAAATTTTTTCCTCAGATTGAAAATTTTCCGTAACAACAGTTGCAGTAGTATCAATTGAAGTAATTTGTTGTGAAGTTTCACTCGTTGTGTTGTCTTTATATGAGATTGCACCAAGATCTTGGGGTTGTGAACTTCCTGGTAAAGTTTCTTCTGTTAAACTTGTGTCTTTTGTAACTGAACTAATAATATTTCCAGAAGATAATGAACTTTCTAAGTCTTGAAATCTTATTTGATTATCAGCTTGTACTTTTGATAACCTACTAGATAATTTATCTAATTTAAAATTTATTTCCTCAAACTTGTTTGTGAGAGCTTGAAATTGACTTTCAATTTCAGATAGTTTTAATAAATGTCGTGTTAACACATCTTCAGAATTGCCTTCAGATATTTGTGAAGAATTAAAATCATTATTAGTTTCATTTGATCCAGAATAAACAGCACGCTCTAATGTTTTTAAATCTTTTTTAATTAATTCTAAAGTTTGGTAGATATTATGATTGTCTGCTTTAACTGAAATTGAGAATAAAAATGAAAAAATTATTAAAAATTTTATTTTAAATATTTTTTCACAGACTTTCATAAGACAACTACTAATTATAATGATGGCAAAAAAAAGACCCTAAATAAATTAATATTTAGGGTCTAAAATTTAAAAAATTAAAATTAGTTAGCTTTTACAGTAACTGATCTTCTGTTTTTTGACCAAGCTAAAGGATTTGATCCAGAGTCTACTGGTCTTTCTTTACCATAACTTAATACAGAAATTCTATCTGAAGATATTCCGTATGTCATTAGGTAATCTTTAGCTGCATTTGCTCTTCTTTCACCTAAAGCTAAGTTATATTCTCTAGTTCCTCTTTCATCAGCATGACCTTCTAAAACTATGTTTACTTTAGAATTCTTTCTTAACCACGCTGCTTGTTTTCTAAGAGTTTCTCTAGAAGCTGTAGTTAAAACTGACTCGTTTGTTGCAAAAAATACTCTATCAGGTACTCCTGAAGCTAAATACTCTACAGTATCAGTTCCCGTATACACATCTCCTTGCATTTGACCTGTCGAAACTTTTTTAGTTGCACAAGCTGTTAGTGCAAAACATGCTAAAATCACAAGTAATGCGTTTTTTAAAATTTTGTTAAATCTCATATTGCTCCTTGATCAAGTTACTAATTCTTAAATCTTAATTTTTCACAATTAATTAGAGGTTTCAAGCTAAAAAATCAAGCAATATTATTTAATTACTTAATAAAGATGACCAAGATGGGTCTGATGCATCTGTTGGAGTTACAACTTGTCTTTCATTGTATCCTGTCAAATCAATTGACCATAATTTAGCTGAAAATCCCTCGCCCTTTTCATCAGTTTTGGTCTCTCTATAAAATATTAGCACTCTTCCGTTTGGTGACCATGATGGTGCCTCCTGATAGTAATTTTCAGTTAACAATCTTTCACCAGTACCATCAGTTCTCATTACTCCAATATAGAATTTTCCTTTATGTAATTTTGTAAAAGCAATTAGATCACCTCTTGGTGACCAAACTGGCGTTCCATACAAACCTTTTCCAAAAGAAATTCTTTTTACATTTTTTCCATTACTATCCATTATGTAAATTTGTTGATAACCACTTCTATCAGAATTAAAACAAATATATTTTCCATCCGGTGAATAGGAAGGCGAAGTATCAATAGAAGGATGATTAGTTATTTTATCTACAATTCTATTTTCTAAATCCATAGTGTAAATATCCGAGTTACCATCTTTTGCAAAACTCATGATGATTTTTTTTCCATCTGGAGAAAATCTAGGTGCAAAAGTCATTCCCGGAAAGTCACCAACAACTTCTTGAGTCCCAGTTTCAATATCTAACAAATATACTCTGGGTAAATTTCTGAAATAAGATAAATATGTCACCATTTGACTATTTGGATTAAATCTCGGAGTTAATACAAGTTCATTACCTAATGTTAAAAATTTGTTATTAGAACCATCTTGATCCATGATTGCTAATTTTTTTACTCTTTTAGTTTTAGGTCCTTCCTCTGCTACATAAATTATTCTTGTATCAAAATATCCTTTTTCTCCAGTTAATCTTTGATAAACCTTGTCAGAAATTATATGACCTACCCTTCTCCAATTTGTAGGAACTGTTGTGAAGGCTAATGCCATCATTTCTCGTCCAGCTAATACATCCCACAACCTAAATTCAACTCTTAGTTTTTCATCTACAAAACTTACCTTACCTGTGATCAAAGCTTGAGCTTTAATTAAATTCCAATCTTCAAATCTTGGTTTTAAATTGGCAATATCAGGCTCTTGAAGAAATGCATCTTTGTTAAGTGGATTAAATAAACCAGAAGTTTTTAAATTTTTTTCAACAATCGAAGATATTTCAGATCCAATATTTTCTTTTTTTAGGATTTTTTCAAATTCTTTTTTTGAAACTTCATCAATAGATAAAGGTGACACCGCTACTGGCAAAGGATTTAAATTTCCTCTAGTTATATCAACTTCAATTAATGCAAACGCATTGCTTTGAAATAAAATAAGAAATAAAAAAAATATTTTTTTATACATATCCATATACTATCCTTCTAACATCTCTCTTGCATCAAAATTTAGTTGCAAATCTTTCCATCTTTCGTATCCAGTAGTTGGAACTCTTAGTGGTTGGCATAATTTAATAGCTCTTAATGCACTTTCTGCTAGGACTTTATAAAAACCTTGGCCAGGCTTATTCATTCTAGCGTGATCTAAAATTTCTGAACTTATTATTGAGCCATCTGGTTTTAATTGTAATTTTATTCTAACTAATAGATTTTCATTATAAGGGAGACCAAGTGGTATACTCCAGCAACCAAAAATTTGCGCTTTTAATGCATCTTCCTCACTCAAACTTAAACCAGTATTTTCTATATTTGCAACTTGGTCTTGAGTAACCTTATTTGATTTTTTTTCTGTTTCTGCAAATTCTTCTTTTGATTTATCTATTAATGCAGCAATATTATTTGGATCAAACAATTCTTCTTTTTCAAATTCTGATACTTGTTTTACATCATTATCAATTTTTTCTGGATTTTGTTTTTCATCTTTAATTTTCTCAACCTTTTTGACTTCTTGATCAGGCATTGGAATTGCATCAGGTTTATCTTTTTTTACTTTTTTTGGAGGCGCTTGCTCAGAAACTAATTTCTCTTCTTTCTCTTTTATTTTTTCAATTGTTTTTTTTGCTTTGGGAGCGAAAGGTATGTTTGTCTTGTCTGTTATTTGTATCAATTCTACAGAAACTATTGGGGGTAAATCTATAGGTTTTTTCGATAAAAAAGGTAAACTTAATGCAGTAATCATTATTATTAAGAAATGAAAAATTGATGAAAGAAATATGTTCCTTGTCAATTTTACCTCTCTTTATAAGGCTCAGATATCAGCGCTACTTTTGTAAAGCCTGATCCAGAAAGTAATCCCATGATCTCTAAAACTCTACCATAATTGATTGCCTTGTCTCCTCTTACATAGATTCTTGTATCTGTTCTGTTTTTTGAAACAGCTAAGACTTTTGCTATAATCTTATCAAATTCCACTTTTGATTCCTGAATAAAAATTTCACCTTTAGAATTGATAGTTAAAGTTAATGGCTCTTGTTCCTCTGGTAAAGAATCCGCAGAACTTTCAGGTAGATCTACTTGAACTCCAACTGTTAATAATGGAGCTGTAACCATAAAGATAATCAAAAGAACTAACATTACGTCCACAAAAGGAGTAACATTAATTTCACTCATAGGATCTCTTGAAGATTTACGATTTAATTTAAATCCCATTTTAGATTATAGATATAAATCTTTTTGAAAAACTCTCTAATTTTTGACTGTATCTTCTCAGATCATTATTAAATTTATTATAAGCTACTACTGCTGGAATTGCGGCTAGCAATCCTAAAGCAGTTGCAAATAACGCTTCAGCTATTCCAGGAGCAACAATAGCTAGACTAGTATTTCTAGATATTGCTATAGACTGAAATGAATTCATTATTCCCCAAACAGTTCCAAATAATCCAATAAAAGGAGCTGTAGATCCTACAGTTGCTAAAAATGTAAATCCTTTCTCAATTTTTGAAGTTTGTTTTTCTATTCCAGCTTCTAATATACTTGTTAATCTCTCGTTAATGTTTGATTTAGATTTTGATTTAACAATACCTTGCATAGACTCTTTAAAAATTAATGCCATAGGGTCAGAAATATTTTGTGGCAAATTATTATAAAAAGTTTCTGCAGATTTTGACTTCCAAAACTTATCTTCAAATTGGTCGGAAGAACTATTTATTTTTTTAAATAGTTTTATTTTTTCAAAAATAACTGCCCAGGAATAAATTGAGCATGCTATTAATATTATAATTACTGATTTAACTATTATATCTGCTTTTAAAAACAGATTCATTAATGAAAAGTCAGCACTTGAAGCTAATCCTACAGCTTGAGTCGATATTTCTGTTTCCATAATCATACATCACACTTAATTGTGTCATGAATTTGACTTTATTTTTGGAGTATTACTCTGGTAATTTATATGTTTCGTAAAAAAAACTTGCTATGAGGATGGCATCTGCTTTGTTTGAATCCTTTTTTTTTGATAATTGTGATGAAAAATAGGGAAAAATCTCTATTGCTCTTGTTCTACTTGCATCTTTTTCTGAATTTATAAGATTAAAATACTTCTTCCATTTTGCTGGTCTAACAAAATACATAGAAAGTTGCATAGCAGAACATATACCTTTTAAAATCCCAAAAGACTGTCCAAAATTAAACATACTCGTCACACCTTGTCCTGGCATTGCAGAAACTTGTTCAATAACTATTTTAATATCTTTTTTATCATAGTTTTTAATGCCTTCTAAGATTTCATGATAAATTTGAGCTCCATTTACTTGTTTTTTATTTTTTTTTCCATCAGTCATAGTGGGCATCTCTATAACTTTTATAATTCTTCCATTATCAAAAAAGCATATTGAGCCAGAAATTCCAGGATCTATTCCAATAATTAACATTAATCAATTTTCGAAAATAACATTTGTATAAACACTTTGTACATCATCATCATCTTCTAAAGTCTCTAAAAAATCTATTACTTCTTGTTTTTTTTCACCTGTTATTTTTACGCTATTTAAGGCTAACCATTCAATTTCAGTTGAAATAAAATTGTTTATCTTTTCTTCTAATTTTTTTTTGACATTATAAATTTCATTTACTGTGCAATGGATTTCATGAATTTCATTTTTTGAAATACATTCATCTGCTCCAGCGTCTATCGCCAATTCAAAAATCTGATCATCTTCAATCTCGCTCTTAGAAATTTTAATTACTCCAAGCTGATTAAAATTATGAGCAGCAGATCCTTGTGTACCTAAACTTCCTCCATTTTTTTGAAATATAGTTCGTATGTTTGAGGCTGTTCGATTTTTATTGTCAGTTAAAGTTTCTACGATGACTGCAATTTTATCAGGACCAAATCCTTCATATCTTAAATTTTCATAATTTGCACCAGCTGCAGCTGAAGATTTATCAATTGCTCGCTCTATGTTATCTTTTGGCATGTTTGCAGATCTTGCAGCTTGTATTGCAGACCTTAATCTTGGATTCATTGCAGGATCCTTGTCTCCTAGTTTTGCTGCTACAGTAATTTCTTTTGACAACTTAGAAAATAAGTTGGCTCTAAGTTTATCCGCTTTTCCCTTTTTATGTTTAATTCCAGCCCAATGAGAATGTCCTGCCATGATTAACTATTTTTTAAATTTGCTCCAAAAATATAACTTGAAATATTTCTTGCTAAACCTGTTTTTATATCACAATCAACAATAACTCCACACATAGTGCCTTCTCCTATTTCTGGAAAATGTTTTACTGATTTTTTTTTCATAAATCTATTAATTGAATTTTCTTTATTCATGCCAATAACTGAGTTGTAATCTCCACACATACCAGCATCTGTCTGGTAAGCAGTCCCTTTATTTAAGATATGTGCATCATTGGTTGGAATATGGGTATGTGTTCCAACTACTAATGTAGCATTGCCATCAAAAAAATGACCTATAGCATTTTTTTCACTGGTAATCTCACCATGAAAATCTACAATTAGAAAATCATATTTATCTTTTAGTTTGTGTTCATTTAAAAATTTATCTGCACATTCAAAAACATCTTCACATTTTTTCATAAAAACATTTCCCATCAAATTTAAAACACCAATTTTAATATCTTCTTTAGCAGTATAAATTTGAAATCCTTTACCTGGCGCAGGCTCAAATAAATTTTTTGGTCTTAATAATCTGTTCTCTTTATCTATATAATTCATTATTTCTTTTTGATCCCAAACATGATTACCAGTAGTTATTACATTGACACCTGAATTAAAAAGATCCTTACATATTTCTTCAGTTAGACCAACACCTGACTTATCAGCATTTTCTCCGTTGACTACTACGAAATCTATCTTGTATCTTTCAATTTCTTTTTTTAGATTTTTCATCACAACAGAACAACCTGATATGCCTACTAGATCACCTAAGAATAATAATTTCATTGAAATATATTTCTTTCTGTAATGATTGCATCTAATCTTTGATCAAACTTATTTATTGGCAATTTATCAATTTTCTGGAATGAGAATGATAGCCCTATCGTAATTATATTTTTAATTTTTTTTATTCTTGCAATATAACGATCATAATAACCACCACCATAACCCAATCTGTATAGACTTTTATCGAAACCAACAATTGGTACTAAAAAAATATCTGGATAAGTAATTTTTGAACTGGTTGGTTCTGGTATCCCAAAATCATTAATTGTTAAAGGTTGATTAAAATCCCAAGAAAAAAAATCCATTTGATTACTTTTTTTCATAATCGGTAAAGAAATTTGAAAGTTTCGTTTCGATAATTTTTTAAGTATTTCTAAACAATCAAATTCATAATTGATCGGAAAATATCCACCAATATTATTTTTTTTATATTTTTTTAAAAAATTATATATTTTAGAATTATCAAAATTTTGAAAATATTTTTTTTTTCTTTGATTTAAGATTTTTTTTCTAATTCCTAATTTATTCACTTTGTGCTAATTAGAAATGTTTTTGTTATCCATATTTTCAATAAAACTGGATATTTCTGAGGTTGCTGCATCTAAAACTTGTTCATATTTTTTTTGACTCTCATCAATGGTTCTCTTAAGTTCATCAAGATTATTATTTAGACTTTTTATTTCATCCTCTTTATTGTCTTTATATTCATAAACTAAACTTTTTAATTCTTTGAATTTTTTTGATAAATCGCTGAATTCTTTTTTTTTCTCTTCAATTTTTTTTTTTGTTTCATAGTATTCATCTAAAACTTTTATTGCTGTAATTAGTAGCAGTTTATTTTCTCCTAAATTTCCAAGGTCACTTTTAAGAGAATTAAATTTTTGATTAATTTGTATGAGCAAATTTTCTAAATGTTCCTCTTGACCATCATCGCAAGAAAGCAAAAATTCTTTACCATTAAATTTTATGCTTACATTTGCCATTTATCTATTTCTTCCAGTAAAGTATCTGTTTCTTGGTTTAATTCATCAATTTTCTCTGAAAATTCTTGCTGTCTTGACTTCTTATCAAGATTTCTCTTTTCAAAATCACTTAATTTTTGGCTTAATTGTTCATGCTCTTTTTGAAGATTTTGATATTTTTCCTCTAATTCTGTTTTTTCAATTTCTAATTGTTTTTTTTTATTTTTTAATTCATTTACCAGTTCATTGTCTTTCGCATCATCAACTTTAATATTTTTTAATTTTTCTAAAGCAGATGTTAATTTTTTTTCTTTTTCGTCTAAAGAATTCATATATATAGTCATATTAATAAATAGAATCTTCTAAGTCTATACAGGATAATTTTGAACACACAATATAAAGACCTAGCGAATTGTATCAGATTTTTATCAATTGATGCTGTGCAAAAAGCAAATTCTGGACATCCCGGAATGCCTATGGGGATGGCAGACGTTGCTACAGTTTTATTTAAAGATTTTTTAAAATTTAGTCCTTCTAACCCTAGCTGGATTAACAGAGACAGATTTATTTTGTCTGCTGGTCACGGATCGATGTTGCTTTACTCCTTACTTTACCTAACTGGATACAAAAGCATATCGCTCAAAGATATTAAAAATTTTCGTCAACTTAACTCTATTTGTGCTGGTCACCCTGAGTACCATCCTAATACAGGAATTGAGACAACAACTGGGCCCCTAGGACAAGGAATATCAAATGCTGTTGGTTTTGCAATTGCTGAGGAAATTTTAAAAAGTAAATTTGGTAGTAAAATTATCAATCATAAAACTTATGTCCTTGCTGGAGATGGATGCTTAATGGAAGGTATTAGTCATGAAGCGATGAGTTTAGCTGGACACCTAAAACTTAAAAATTTGATAATGTTGTTCGATAATAATTCTATTTCTATCGATGGTCCAACTGACTTGGCCGTTTCTGATAATTATAAAAAAAGGTTCGAAAGTTATGGATGGAATTATATTAATGTTGATGGACATAATTTTAGTGAAATTAAAAAAGCAATAAAAAAAGCACATTCTGCTAAATCTCCAACTGTAATTTCATGTAAAACAAAAATTGGTTATGGTTCTCCAAATAAATCTGGCAAAGCTTCTTCTCATGGAAGTCCATTAGGATCAGAAGAAATAAACTTAGTGAGAAAAAAATTGAATTGGAACTATAAACCTTTTGAAATTCCAAAAAATTTATTAGATCAATGGAAAAGTTTTGGCTTAAATGGATTAAAAATTGAAAAAAAATGGAATAGGATTTTTTTAAAAAAAAAGAAACAATACAATAATTTTATAAAAATAAATTTTAACAAAGGTATTAAATTAGAAAAGATTTCTGCAATTAAAAATCAAAAAGGCCTTGCTACACGAAAGGCTTCAGAGTCAGTTTTAAATTCAATTACTCCAGATTGTAAGAATATTATTGGTGGATCTGCTGATCTGGCAGGATCAAACAATACAAAAACAAAATTTCATGAAATATTAAAACCAAAAAAATTTAATGGGAATTATATTCATTATGGTGTTCGTGAACATGCCATGTGTGGAATAATGAATGGTCTTTCATTACATAGTAATTTAATTCCTTATGGTGGTACTTTTTTGATTTTTTCAGATTATTGCAAACCTTCTATTCGGTTATCAGCATTAATGGAACAACAAGTAATTTATGTGATGACACATGATTCAATTGGTTTAGGAGAGGATGGACCAACACATCAACCTATAGAACAATTAGAAGGTCTCAGAGCAATACCAAATTTAAATGTATTCAGACCTGCTGACAGATATGAAACAATTGAATGTTGGGAATTAGCTTTAAAGAATAAACAAACTCCATCAATTCTATCATTGACAAGACAGAATTTAAATCCGGTTAGATATAATATCTCAAAAGTTAATAAATGTTCTTATGGGGCTTATGAAATATCTAGGACTAATAAAAAAATTCAATTAACTATTTTAGCAAGTGGTTCCGAGGTTAATTTGGCTTTAGAGGTAAGCAATGAATTAAAAAAATATAAAATTAATTCAAAGGTTATTTCTGTACCTTCACAAGAAATCTTTGATAAACAAAGTAAAAATTATAAAAAGAAAATATTGAATGAAACAAAACTTAAAATTTCAATTGAAGCTGGATCAAAAACATCTTGGTACAAATATGTGGGTGATAAAGGAATGACATTTGGTATTGATGAATTTGGAAAAAGTGCGCCTTATAAAAAAATATTTGAATATTTCGGTTTATCTACAAAAAAAATAACTACAAAAATAAGAAATAATTATAGGACGTAATATGACAATTAAAGTCGGTATCAATGGAATGGGTAGAATTGGAAGAATGGTATTAAGATCTATTTATGAAAATAATTTTAAAGATATTAAAGTTGTGCATATAAATAATAGATCAAATTCTGAAACTTGTTCTAATTTGATTAAATACGACTCTATTCATGGAAAATTTAATGTGGATATTAAATTTGAAGCTAATAAATTAATCATAAATAATGATAACATTTCCTTTAGTCAGCATTCAAAATTAGAAGATATAAATTGGGGTGAACTAGGAGTGGATATAGTTTTTGAATGTACAGGAAAATTTAATTCAAAAGAAAAATTAGAAGCTCATATTAAAAATGGTGCTCAAAAAGTTATAGTTTCAGCTCCATGCAAGAATGCTGATAAATCAATTGTTTATGGAGTAAATCAAAATATTCTTTCAAAGGATGACAAAATAATTTCTGCTGCATCTTGTACTACTAACTGTTTAGCGCCTGTTGCAAAAGTAATTGATGAAAATTTTGAAATTGAAAAAGGGTTTATGACTACAATTCATGCATTTACAAGTGATCAAAGAATTTTGGATAATTCACACAAAGATCCAAGAAGGGCAAGATCTGCTAGTCAATCAATTGTACCGACCTCTACAGGTGCATCAAAAGCAATTGGAGAAATAATACCATCATTAAAAGGTAAATTAGAAGGTGTAGCTATGAGGGTGCCAACTCCAAATGTTTCTTTAGTTGAATTAGTTTTTTCTACAAAAAAAGATTTAACAATTGAGTCAATTAATTCTGCATTTGAAATTGCATCAAAAAATGAATTAAAGGGAGTGTTAGAGATTACGGGTGAAAAATTAGTTTCGATTGATTTTAATCATAATCAAGCTTCATCAATTGTTGATGGATCACTCACCAATGTTGTTGGAAAAAACATGGGGAAAATTTCATCATGGTATGACAATGAGTGGGGTTTTTCTAACAGAATGTGTGATATTGCGGTTTATTTAAAGAAAAAATTTAACTAACAATCAAAAAAATGAAAAAAATTGAAGATTTTAAAGATCTTTATCAAAAAAAAGTTTTAGTTAGATTAGATCTGAATGTTCCATTAAAAAATAATCAAATTACGGACACGACAAGAATAGATAAAATTTTACCTACACTAAATTTTTTAATTCAACAAAAGTCTAAAATAATAATAATATCTCATATCGGTAGACCAAAAGGTAAAACAAATTCAGCTTTGTCTATGGCACCAGTTTGTGAATATTTATCAAAAAAACTAAGTAAAAAAGTAGATCTTTTAAATCAAAATTTGTTCGAAATTAAACCAGAGGAAATATTTGATAAAGGTGATGATAAAATAGTTTTTTTTGAAAATATAAGATTTTATGAACAAGAAGAAAAAAATGACGAAGAATTTGCTAAAATGTTATCTAAATTTGGTGAAATTTTTGTTAATGATGCCTTTTCTTGTTCACACAGAGCTCATGCATCGGTAGATAAAATTGCAAAATACTTGCCATCTTACTGTGGTTTGCAAATGAGCACTGAAATTGATGCATTGAAAAAAGTTACTTCTGATATTGATAGACCAATCACATGTATAATAGGAGGTTCTAAAATTTCTACCAAAATAAGTGTTATAAAAAATTTAATACCTAAATTTGAAAATATTGTGATAGTTGGAGGTATGGCTAATAACTTTTTAGAGTATAGTGGTCATAATGTTGGTAAATCACTAAAAGAAGATAACTGTAATCCAATTGTTAAAGAAATATTATCTTTAGCAAAAGAAAATAATTGCAATGTTTTAATTCCAACTGATGTTTCTGTAGGCAAAAATCTTAAAGATAGTAAAACAATCAAAAGATTAAGTGAAATCAAAGAAGATGACTTAATATTAGATATTGGTCCGAAAACAATCCAATTAATTTGTTCTTTGTTAGAGAATAGCAAAACTGTCTTATGGAATGGACCTCTAGGATATTTTGAGAATTCTAACTTTGCTATAGGAAGTATTGAAATTGCAAAAAAAATAGTTGAATTAAAAGATAAAATTTACTCAGTTGCAGGTGGCGGAGATACTATTGCAGTATTAAATCAAGCAGGTGCCTTCAATCAATTAAATTTTGTTTCAACTGCTGGTGGAGCCTTTTTAGAATTTCTTGAAGGTAAAGAAATTCCTGGTATAAGAGCCCTCAATTAAATGTCAGAATTAAACAAAATAGCCTTAAAAATTCTAGAGAATGGAAAGGGTATCTTAGCTGCTGATGAAAGCACAGGTACCATGACTAAAAGATTAGAGAGCGTAAAAGTTGAGTCTACAGTAGAAAATAGAATTAAATTCAGAGAAGCTTTATTCTCAGCAAAAGGTATGAGTGAGTGTATTGGTGGAGTTATATTATATGATGAAACAATTAAACAAAAAACTAATGCTGGAAAAGAAGTTCCGAAACTTTTATCTGAAATGGGCTCTATCGCAGGAATAAAAGTTGATACAGGAGCAAAACAATTAGCTGGAAGTCCAAATGAAAAAATTACTGAAGGCTTAGATGGATTAAGAGACAGGTTAAAAGAATATTCAAATCTTGGAGCTCAATTTACAAAATGGAGAGGTGTTTATAATATTTCAAAAGAATATCCTAGTAAACTATCAATTCATTCAAACGCTCATGCTCTTGCTAGGTATGCTGCTTTGGTTCAAGAGTGTAATATGGTTCCAATTGTTGAACCAGAAGTATTAATGGATGGCGACCATTCTGCTGATGATTGTTTTAAGAAAACGTCAGAAGTAATAAAGAAATGTTTTGAGGAACTACTGTTACATAAAATTGATTTAACAGGTGTAATTTTAAAACCAAATATGATTTTAGCAGGATCAGAGTCTAATAATCAGATTTCTAATGAAGAAACAGCAAAACTTACTGTTAAGTGTCTAAAGGAATCAGTTCCTACTGAAGTACCGGGTATAGCGTTCTTATCTGGTGGTCAAACCGAAGTTCAAGCAACTGAGAATTTAAATTTAATAAATAAATTTAACAATACAAATTTTATTATGTCATACTCTTATGGCAGAGCATTACAGCAAAATGCTCTTAAACATTGGGCAAAAGACATCAATGATGTTGAAGGAACTCAAGCAGTTTTTGATCATAGAGCTAAAATGTGTACTTTGGCAGCTCAAGGAAAGTGGTCAAAAGATCTTGAAAATATCTAATTCCAAAAAAAAATTTTTATATTTAATTTCACCAAATAAAATTAAAAAAGATTTTTATTTAAACTTAAATAAAATCTTAGCTTTTAAAAAAGCTAAGTTTTTTCAATTAAGAATTAAAAATAATTCTCTTAAAAAAAAAATTGAAATTGGTAAAAAAATTAAACTAATCTGTAAAAAATATAATGTTAAATTCTTGATAAATGATGATCCAGTGCTTGCAAAAAAACTAAAAGCAGATGGTTGTCATTTAGGGCAAAAAGATATGGATATTATTTCAGCAAGAAAAATTTTAGGAAAAAAAATTATTGGAATTACTTGTCATAATTCAATTTCTTTAGCAAAAAAAGCTTTGAAAAATAATGCAGACTATTTGGCTTTTGGTGCCTTCTTTGAAACTAATACAAAAAAAGTAAAATTTAAGGCGAATTTGTCAGTTATAAAAAAAATTAAACAGTTAACAAACAAGCCAATCATTGCAATTGGTGGGATTAATAATAAAAATTATAAAAAACTTTTATTGAACAATGTGAACTTTTTGGCTATTTCTGGCTACATTTTTAATAATAAAAAATATAAACCAGTTGAAGCTATAAAAAAACTTATATGAAAATAAATGCAAGTGAAATTAGAGTGGGAATGCTTTTAGAATATAAAGGTGATTTGTGGCAAGTTTTGAAAACTCAACATGTAAAACCTGGTAAAGGTGGAGCATTTGCCCAAGTTGAAATGAAAAGTTTAAACAAAAATACAAAACTCAATGAAAGATTTAGGTCAAGCGAAACTGTTGAAAAAGCAGCTCTAGATGAAAATGATTTTAATTACTCATATGATGATGATGTAAATTACTTTTTTATTGATCCAAAATCATTTGAACAAATTGAAGTAAAAAAAGAGATTGTGGGTGAAAAAGGTAAATTATTAACAGAAAATTTAGAAGTCAAAATTAGTTTTTATAACGAAAAACCAATATCTATCGAGCTTCCAAATCAAGTACAATGTAAAATAGAAACAACTGATGCTGCGTTAAAAGGTCAAACTGTTTCATCTTCATATAAACCTGCGACTTTAGATAATGGTTTGAATATACAAGTTCCACCTTTTATAGAGTCTGGAGATGAAATTATTATTGATACAAGAAATCTAGATTACGTGAAAAAGATTTAAAAATGCAATCAATTTCGCCACATCTTAACATAATGATAAAAGCAAGTGAAAAGGCTTCTAAAGTTTTAATAAGAGATTTTGGTGAAGTTGAAAAATTACAAGTCTCAAATAAAGGTCCATCTGATTTCGTAACAAACGCAGATTTAAAAGCAGAAAAAATTATAATTGAGGAATTAAAAAGAACTAAACCAAATTATTCAATTTTGAGTGAAGAAAAAGGGATAGAAAATAATAAAGATAGTAAAACTTGGATTATTGACCCAATAGATGGAACAATTAATTTTTTACATGGAATTCCACATTTTGCAATTTCAATAGCTCTAAAAGATAATAATGAAATAATCGCTGGTATAATTTATGATCCAATAAAAGATGAGATGTTTTATGCAGAAAAAAATAATGGGGCGTTCTTCAATAATCAAAGAATAAGAGTTTCAAAAAAAAATAATATTTCTGAGTGTTTGTTTGTAACAGGAGGAAAAATAGACGCTAATTATGATTTTTTATTTCGTAAATCAGGAAGTGCTGCGCTTGATTTAGCGTATGTCGCTGCTGGAAGGTACGATGGTTATTTTCAAAAAAAATTAAATTTATGGGATATAGCAGCTGGTGTTATAATTTTAAAAGAAGCTGGTGGCTTAATAAATGAAATAAATATTTCAAATACTAAAGATATCAACGTAATAGCCTCAAACTCTGAAATTAATGCTAAATTTAAGGAAAAATTAATTAATTTTTAATTGTTTTAGAAATTTCTTTTGTTATAAAACCGCTATGAAAAAAAACATACATCCAAATTATCACTCTATAAAAGTCGAAATGACTGATGGAACTCAATTTGAAACTAAATCAACTTGGGGGAAAGAGGGTGAGATATTGAAATTAGAAATTGATCCAAAATCACATGCTGCATGGACAGGTGGAAAACAAAAATTAATGGATAAAGGAAGAATAAGCAAATTTAATAAAAAATTTCAAAATTTTAAATCAGAAAAGAAAAATTAAATGTCAAACACTCCTTTAATGCCAATGGCAACAGCCGTTTGGTTGGTAGAAAATACATCATTAACATTTAGACAAATAGCAAATTTTTGTGATTTACATGAAGTTGAAGTTCAAGGTATTGCTGATGGTGAAGTTGCTAAAGGAATAAAGGGATATAACCCAATAATAGCTGGACAACTTTCAAGAGAGGAAATTGATTTATCCTCAAAGGATGAAAATAGACCACTTCAAATCAAAGGAACTGACATAGAAATATCTAATGATGTAAAAAAGATTAAAAAATATATTCCACTTTCAAAAAGACAAGACAAGCCTGACTCGGCATTATGGTTAATCAAACAGCACAACATTTTAAAAGACTCTCAAATTGCTAAATTAGTAGGAATAACTAAGAATTCAGTTTCATCAATAAGAAATAAAAGTTACTGGAACTATAATAATCTTAATCCAAAAGATCCTGTGGCTCTAAATCTTTTCACTCAAAAAGACTTATTAGATGCTATTGAAAAAGCTGAAAGAAGAATTAAAAGAGAAAAAAAGTTGAGAGAAAAACAACAGAAATTAAATTCTAATTAATGAAGAATATTAATAGACATATAAATTTAAAAGTGATAACAAACGTTTTTTTTGGAGGTGGTTATTAAAATAGAAGTTAAAGATAATAATGTGGAACAAGCGTTAAGAGTTTTAAAAAGAAAACTCCAACGTGATGGTTTTTTTAAAATAATAAAACTTAAAAATACATACGAAAAACCCTCGGAAAAGAAAAAGAGGATTTTGCAAGAGAACATCAAAAGAGTAAAGAAATTAAACAAACTAAAGAATAAAATTTAAATACCGCGGGGTGGAGCAGTCTGGTAGCTCGTCAGGCTCATAACCTGAAGGTCGGCGGTTCAAATCCGTCCCCCGCAACCAATTATATCTTAAAATTAGATTTCCTACTATCCTTCAAAAAACCTTTTACTGTCTCTTTTGTCAGTTGATCAAAAGATTTTCCAAAAATTTCAATTTTTTCTATTATTGCTGGAGGAACAGTAATTAAATGACACCCTAATTGTTTAGCTTGCAAATAATTATATGGCTCTCTTACACTCGCCCAAAGTATTTCAACATTTTTAAAATTTTTTGAGGCAAAAATACTTTTTTTAAATTCAGGTATAGGGTCTTTACCTGTGTCTGCTGCCCTACCTCCAAAAATAGAAATTATAACTTTTGTTTTTTTATTTATATTTTTTAAGATTTTTTTAGTTTGTTCAAAATTGTATACTGCTGTTATATTCAGTTTTATATTCATAGAATTTAATTCTTTTATTAATTTTCCCATAAAAAAACCTTTTGAATTAATTACTGGAATTTTAACAAATATATTTTTGCCCCAAGAATTAATTATTAAAGCTTGTCTTTTCATCGAATTATAATCATCACCAAATACTTCAAATGATATTGGTTTCTTACAAATTTCTAAAATTTGTTTAGAATATTTTGAGTAGTTTTTTGCTCCTGCTTTACGCATCAAGCTTGGGTTAGTAGTAAAACCTTTTACAATTTTTTTTTTATTAAATTTCTTTATTAGATTAATATCAGCAATATCACAGTAAATTTTTGTTCTCATTAAATCTATAAGTTTTTTGTAATATCCTCTGTCATTTTCTTAGCGTCTGCAAATAACATAAGTGTATTTTCTTTATAGAATAAATCATTATCAATACCAGCATATCCAGGAGATAAACTTCGTTTAACAAATAAAACAGATTTACATTTTTCAACATCAAGAACAGGCATACCATAAATTGGACTCTGAGGATCTGTTTTAGCGACTGGATTTGTCACGTCATTGGCTCCAATTACAAAAGCTACATCGGCATTAGCAAAGTCATTGTTAATCTCTTCTAATTCAAAAACTTCGTCATAGGGAACATTTGCTTCAGCAAGCAATACATTCATATGCCCTGGCATTCTTCCTGCTACAGGGTGGATTGCATAAGAAACTTTTATATCGTTCTTCTTTAATGTATCTACCATTTCTCTTAAAGCGTGTTGCGCTTGAGCAACTGCCATTCCATAACCTGGAACAATTATAACTGAAGAAGCATTTTTCATTAAAAATGCTGCATCATCAGCATTACCACTTTTTACTGGTCTTTGTTCTTTATTTTGACCACCAGTTGTTTGATCGGTCGCACCAAAACCACCTAATATTACATTAAAGAATGATCTATTCATTCCTTTACACATAATATAGGAAAGTATTGCTCCCGACGATCCAACTAATGCACCTGTTATAATCAAAGCTGTGTTTTCTAAAGTAAACCCAATTCCAGCTGCAGCCCAACCTGAATAAGAATTTAACATTGAGATTACAACTGGCATATCTGCACCACCGATTGGAATGATGATTAAAAATCCAATTAAAAAAGAAACTGCAATTAATATCCAAAATAAATTAGATGATTGAGTAGAACAAAGATAAATTGTTAATATTACAATTAATATTAACAATAAAGCATTTAATAGGTGCTGACCTTTAAAAGTTATAGGTGCACCAGACATTATTCCCTGCAGTTTTAAGAATGCTATAACTGATCCAGAAAAAGTTATTGCACCTACCGCTGCTCCAATCGCCATTTCAATTAAACTCGCAAGTTTGATATTTCCAGGTGTCCCTAAATTAAACGCAGCAGGATTAATAAACGCTGATATTGCAACAAATACTGCTGCTAAACCGACTAAACTGTGAAATCCTGCTACTAACTCTGGCATTGCAGTCATAGGAATACGATATGCAATAAATGCTCCAACACTCCCACCTATTGCCAAAAATATTAAAACATAAATAAATCCAGAACTAAAATTACCTACTGAAAGGAATGTTACAGTTACAGCTATAACCATTCCAATTATTCCAAACAAATTTCCTTGTCTTGAAGTTTCAGGAGATGACAAGCCCCTTAAAGCTAAAATAAATAATACCCCAGACACTAAATATAAAATTGCAGAAAGATTTGCAGACATTAATTATTTATCCTTTTTCTTTTTTTTATACATAGCTAACATTCTTTGGGTAACTAAAAATCCACCAAAAATATTAACGGCAGCTAAAATAATTGCTAAAAATCCGTAAATACTAGATGAAGAAAAAATTACTCCATCACTTCCAGATAAAGCTGCAATTATGGCACCAACAATGATCACTGAAGAAATTGCGTTAGTAACTGACATCAATGGTGTATGTAAGGAAGGTGTTACACTCCATACAACATAATATCCAACGAATATTGACAATATGAATATGCTTAATCTGAATATAAAAGGGTCAATTTCCATAATTTTATTTAATAAGTGTTTTCTCTATTATTTCATCTTCTAAATTGATATTTAATTTTTTATTTTCTTTATCATACAAATTAGAGATAAAATTAAATACATTTTTTGCATACAAGTTAGAAGCTGATACTGGTAGTTTATTTAATATATTAGCATCTCCTAAAATTTTAACACCATTTTTTTCAACAATTTTATCAACTTCAGTAAAAACAGTGTTTCCTCCTTGTACAGCTGCTAGATCGTAAATAATTGAACCTGCTTTTAAATTTTTAAACATATCTTCTTTAATAATTTTTGGAGCTTCTCTACCTGGAATCAAAGCAGTACAAATTATTATATCAATTTTTTTTAATGTCTCTGATAATAATTCTTCCTGTTTATTTTTAAATTCATCTGAAGCTTCTTTTGCATAACCACCTTCTGTTTCCAAATTTTCTGATCCTTCAACAGTTAAAAATTTACCACCTAAACTTTCAACTTGTTCTTTGGATGCCATTCTAACATCAGTTGCGAATACAACGGCCCCCATTCTTTTAGCTGTTGCGATAGCTTGTAATCCTGCAACCCCTGCCCCAACTATTAATACTTTTGCTGCAGGAATTGTGCCAGCTGCTGTCATCATCATAGGAATTGCTTTTTCATATACTTGGAAAGCTTCCACCACAGCTTTATAACCAGCCAGATTAGCCTGTGATGATAAAATATCCATCGATTGGGCTCTTGTTATTCTTGGTAGCAACTCTAATGAAAAACAATTTACTTTTTTTGACTTTAAACTCTCTAATTTTTCTTTATTTAAAAAAGTGTTTAATGAACCAATCAATGTTTGATTTTCTTTAAATAATGATAACTTTTCTTCATTTGGCAAACCCAATTGAACAACTATTTCAGAATTCTTAATTATTTTATTTTCATCTTCTAAAAAGTTAACTCCTAAATTTTTATATTCTTCATCACTGAAACCTAAGAATGTTCCATAATTATTTGGTAATGTTAAATTAAATCCTAAACTAATATATTTTTTTGCAATCTCAGGTGTAATAGCTACTCTTTTTTCTAACTCAAGGTTTTCAGCTATTGAACCTATTTTCATATGATTAAAAGTCTATAATAAGAAAATTGCCATTAAAACTAAAACTAAGACAACAGCAACTGTTCCCCAGGTAACAAACTTTGTAAAATTATTCCAAGTTTCTTTATGGTTTTCATTGTCCATAAACTACTTTTGTCTTGCTTTAAATTTTGGATTTGTTTTATTGATCACGTAAACTCTTCCTCTTCTTCTTACGAGTTTAGAGTTTAAATCTCTTTTTTTAACTGATTTTAGAGAACTTTTAATTTTCATAATTTTTTATCAATGCCGGCGACGTCCTACTCTTCCATATCTTAAGACAAAGTACCATCGGCGCTGAAAGGCTTGACTTCCGAGTTCGGAATGGGGTCGGGTATAACACTTTCGCAATAATCACCGGCTCGGAATTTATATATATTAATTTAAATTTGTAAACAAAGAATTTAGGATATTTAATGGTTATTTGTTATATCATTTATATAATCTTTAAGATCAAATTTTCCAAAAAACTTGTGTACTTTATTTGATAAGTTCATGTTTGTTAGGGCTGAGGCATATCTTTCTCCAGGGCGAGAGGGAAGATACTTTATTTTAGATCTAAACATTTTTGCGACTTGAATAATTGAGTAACTTTTCTTATTAGCTATACTGTAATGTCTGCACTTATTTTTTTTCCATGCATAAAAACAAGTTCCAACAGTATCTAAAATATGAGTAAATCGTCTAGATTGTGTTCCTGGTTTAACAACTGATAATGGAATTTTTTTTTTATACTGATCCTCAAAAATTCCTATTACTGTTGCCATTTCACCTGTTTTAATTTGCCTTGGTCCATAAACATTATAAAAGTAGACAATTTCAAATTTAAAATTGTACCAATGTTTCAAATTTTCTAACATTTCCAAATTAGTTGCTTTTGTAAAAGCATATGGAGATAAATTCTTGTCATTTCCCTTGTTACCAATACTTGCAGATGTTGCTGAATAAATAAGTTTAATTTTATTCAAAAGACAAAAATTAAATACCTCATTAGATCCAATAGTATTTGAATTTATACATTCATTCATTTTTAAAAAACTTTGATATATCCTAGAAAATTCACCAAAATGAAATATTGCGTTTATATTATTTTTATACTTGTTTAGCACATTGGTAATATCTTTGGTATTTGCTTTAAAATATTTCACTTTTGAATTGTTTATGTGATTTTTTTTACTACCTGATGAATAGTCATCTAAGCTTATAATTTTAAATTTTGTTTTTCGTACAAAAAATTCAATTAAATTTGAGCCTACAAAACCAGCTCCACCTGTTACTACAATTATATTTTTTTTTTTATTCATCTATTTATTTAAAAAATCTTTATAAGTCTCAGATATAGCTTGATTTAAATTTATTTTTGATACCCATCCATATTTTTTTGCTAATGATACGTTTAAAACTTTTCTTGGAGTTCCATTTGGTTTTGTGTGATCATACTTAATTTTTATATTTTTTTTTGGTACAATATGTTTCAAAATTTTTTGAGCGTAATTTTTTATAGTATAATCTTTACCTGTGCCAATATTAATTATAGTTTCCTTAAAATTTTTCTTCATAAAAAATATGCATGCATCAGCTATATCATCTACATACACAACTTCTCTTTTGGCTTTTCCATTACCCCAAAGAATAAGTTCTTTTTTGTTTTTTAATTTTATGTCATGGCACTTTTTAATTAAAGCAGGCAAAAAATGTGAATTCATCAGATTATAATTATCGTTTGGTCCAAAAGTATTGGTTGGCATCAAACATTTAAAATTAGTTTTATATTGATTATTGTAACTTTCACACATTTTAATTCCTGCAATCTTTGCAACTGCATATGCATCATTTGTTTTTTCTAAATTTCCACTTAGTAAATAATTTTCTTTAATTGGTTGTTTGCAGTTTCTTGGATATACACAACTTGAACCAAGAAAAATAAGTTTTTTCACACCTGTCAAATATGATGAGTGAATTAAATTTGATTGTATAGATAAATTTTCGTAAATAAAATCTGCTTTAAATTTATTGTTTGAATGAATACCACCAACCTTTGCTGCTGCCAAAAAAACAAATTCTGGTTTATATTTTTTAAAAAAATTCAAAACCATTTTTTGATTTTTAAGATCAAGTTGTTTTCTAGATCTCAAAATAATATTTTTATAACCTTTAGTTTTAAGACATCTCAAAATTGCACTACCTACTAATCCCTTATGTCCTGCAATGTAAATCTTTGAATTTTTTTTAAACATTCTTTATCTTTAAAATCTCAGAATTAACCATTTCTTTAACTAATGAAGTAATATTAGTCTTTGGCTTCCAGTCTAGTTCTTTCATTGCTTTTTTTGGTTTACCTAAAAGAGTGTCTACCTCTAAAGGTCTAAAATATTCTTTATCACAGGCTATAATACAATTACCTTTTTCATCATAACATCTTGAATTAATTCCTTTACCTTTCCAGGTATATTTTATCTTAAGTTCTTTTAATACTAGGTTAACAAACTCTTTTACCGAATATTGTTTTCCTGTGGCAATCACATAGTCAGATGGTTTTTTTTTTTGTAACATTTTCCACATAGCCACAACATAATCTCTTGCATGTCCCCAATCTCTTTTTGCCTCTAAGTTTCCAAGAAATAAAGTTTTTTGTAGTCCAAATTTAATTTTGCATAAAGCTACTACTATTTTTCTTGTTACAAATGTTTCTCCTCTAACAGGGCTCTCGTGGTTAAATAATATTCCATTACATGCAAAAATTTTATAAGCCTCTCTATAATTCACAGTTATCCAATGAGCATAGAGTTTTGCAACACCATATGGACTTCGGGGATAAAAATTGGTTTTTTCAGTTTGGGGAACCTGTTGCACTTTTCCAAACATTTCTGATGTACCAGCTTGATAAAATTTTGTTTTTTTTTCTAGCCTATGAAATTTAATTGCTTCTAAAATTCTCAATACACCTATTGCATCTGCATTTGCTGTATATTCTGGGACTTCAAATGAAACAGCTACATGAGACTGGGCTGCTAAATTATAGATTTCATCAGGTTTAATTTTTTTAATTATTGTTGAAACGGATAAGGAGTCAGTTACATCACCATAATGAAGTATAAATTTTCTTTTTTTTGCATGAGGATCTTGATACAAGTGATCTATTCTACCTGTATTAAATGAGGATGATCTTCTTTTTACTCCGTGAACCTCATAACCTCTTTTAATTAAAAATTCTGCAAGATAAGATCCATCTTGCCCAGTTATACCAAAAATCAAAGCTTTTTTTATATTCATAATGAAATGTTTTATAATTTAATAATTTTATTAAGTCTAATATTAATAATCAAAACTTAATAATATAAAATTAAAATTCTTGATTTACATATATATATTCGAATGTTTTTCTAAATGGCATTTTCGATTTATATATTCTCTTAAATTTATTTTTTTTTAAAATTTCATGAATGTCAGAAAAATAATAATTCTTCATAATCATATCATCATAATGATGCTCAAATAAGATGAAATGAGTTTTTTTTAAAACATTTTCAGCACCCTTTAAAACCTCAAACTCATATCCTTCAGTATCAATTTTAATAAAATCAATTACCTCAATATTATTTTTTTGTACATAATCACTTAATAATATTTGCTCAACTTCTACTTCTTTGTATAAAGAATTTTCATTAGATTTTTTAAGAAAAAAAAATTTCTTTTTATAATATTTTGAATTTTTATTAATTTCTCTTATTGTTGAAGATGAGGATTCGCTAATATGTTTTATAGATATTTTTTTATTAGTAGATCCTAAGGCAAAATTTTCTAAAAAAATTTTTGTTTTTTTAAACTTAGTTCTTAATTTTTCAGCTTTTAATTTTAATGTATTAAATGTTATCGAACTTGCTTCAAAAGAATATATTTTATCAACTTCAAAATTACCACAGAACAAATCTATAGACTCCCCTTTATGTGCTCCAATATCAAAAAAAACACTTAATTTATGAATTCCTCTCCTTTTTAAAAAATTAATAAATTTTCTTTGATGAAAAAAATCAAAAAATTTTAAAATTTGAAGTGTAAAAAACTGTATCATTTAATTACTTTTTTTTTAAATCTGTTTTATAAAAAATTTTAATTCCATTTTTATTTTTAAGACTTATTTTAATGTTATTTTCACATTCTATTTTTTTTTCATTACAAATTCTAATAATATTTTCAAATCTTTTTTGTATACTAAAATATGTTTCATCTATTTTATAATTAGTATTTTCAAATGGATTATAATTGTACTTTTTGTTTTCTTTAATAATACGATCTATATTTCTGCTGAAAAAAATAAATAAAGTTAAAAAAATTAGTGTGTATGTTTTTAATTGGATATTACCATTAGGCAGTTTTGTTCCTAATAAGTAAGATGCTGGTAAAAAAAATAATAAACAGATCAAAGAATATCCTCCATATCTAAGAGAGGGATGATTATAAAACCATTCTATAAATAAAATAATTAAAATAATAAAAATAAATTTCTCTCCAGTATAATATTTAATATTTTGTTTTTTATTGGAATAAAATAAGAAAAATAAAATCATAATCATAAATGAAATTCCAATAATAAAGTCAGAAACTTTTGTGAAAAAATACTTATTTATCCAATTACTTAACCAATTAAAATTTTGAATATACTGATCAGGATTCTCAACTCTAAAATTTGGTCCCGCTCCAGCTTTCGACCATTGTTCATACCAATCATTCATTAAATTAACTTCTGATTGAGGAATTGACCAAGAATAAGTATCTAAACAACTGAAAGATACTGGATAAATAACACAACCAGTATTTAAAAAATTTGTAATCAAAACAAAACTAAAAATGAATGTTGAAAAATAAAATAATGGATTTTTAAAAATAAAAAAAATAATTTTATTTTTTTTTTTTAATAAAATAATAAATAATAGGAGTAATAAAAATTAAATAAAGAATGTAAAAAGCTTTTAGAGAAATAATAAGACTTAAAATAACTAATATCTTTGAAAAATTTTCCTTTGCAAAATCAAAAAAATTGATTATTAAAAATAACTCAATTATCAACAAAAATACTAATATTTGTGCAGATCTGTCACTTCCATGTTCCGCTACTCTATAAAAAAAAATAAGTATGAATATAAAAGAAAATAAAGTTAAGTAAAATATTCTATCAAAATTTTTATCAAGAACTTTTTTTTTGAATAAGTTCTAAAATACTAAAACAAGAAAAACCCATTATCAAAACAGCACCTACTTGGAATAAGAAGTATTTAAAAAATGGTAAGTAAAATAATGAGTTTAAGTAAAAAATTGATGATTGAGTTCTAAAACCATGATTAAAATTTCCAATACCTACAAAAAAATTATTTTGTGTTAAGTGATAGATATATGGAAAATGATAATATGAAAAATCATCATGAGATTTATATATTAGAACAGAAATAAATAAGATTAGAAAAAAAATATTTAATTTAATTATCTTGGTTTTTTCTTTGTCTTTTAAAAAATAATGAATAAAAAAAAATAATCCAACTACTAAAATTATTGAGTTATGAATATAGTTGTGTGCTATAAAAAAATGTGTCAGATATGATAAAAAAATAAGAGAAAAAACTCCACACAATCCTAGATAACCATATCCCAAATACTTATTTTCTAAATTCGACAATTTAGTAGTTAAATATCCGTAACCAATTACTGAGTTAATTATCAAAAAGTAAATTACGATTAAAGGAACTAAACTTGATGACATAAATATTAATTATAGTATTTATATTATTAAATATATTTTTTTTAAGTAACATAATAATATTTAACGTAATTTTATGAATAACCTAACATTATTAATTCCTGCTAAATATGAGTCTGAATCTTTACCAAATGTACTAAATGAATTAAAAAAATATAATTATAAAACATTTGTTATTTTAAAAGAAAATGACAAAGAAACAATTGATTCTATAAAAGGGTTCAATATTAATATAATTTATCAGAAGGGAGTTGGATATGGAGATGCGCTAATTGAGGGTATCAATTTTTGTGAAACAGAGTATTTTTGTATATTTAATGCTGATGGCTCATTTAATCCCAAAGAAATTCCAGAAATTATAAGGAAAATAGAAACTAATAATTTAGATTTTATATTTGCTTCAAGATATGAAAAAAATGCAGGAAGCGAGGATGATACTATTATTACATTTATTGGAAATTATTTTTTTTCTTTGATTGGAAAAATTTTTTTCAAATTAAATATTTCAGACATTTTATACACTTTTGTTATCGGGAATTCTAAAAAAGCAAAAGTTTTGAATTTAAAAAGTACAGATTTTAGATTTTGTGTCGAATTACCAATAAAGGCAAAAAAAAATAATTTTAAGATTAGTACTTTTCCATCATTTGAAAGAAAAAGAATAGCTGGAAAAAAAAAAGTCAGTGCATTTAAAGATGGTGCTTTGATTTTGAAAAAATTAATTGAATTGTATTTTAAAAAAACTGATTAAATTATTTTTTTTTAATTTTTTTAATATCAAATAGATAATTGTATAAACTGTTAAATTTATAGAAATTAAAATTATTTGTAAATTTGTGTTATTATAATTCATCATACCAATCAAAAAAATTGGGAAATTATACATGTTTATAATTAATGATGATAAATTATTGGCCAATAACTTTTTTTTTATTTTTAATTTTAAAATAAAATATAGAAAAATCAATTGATGCAAATGATCAGTATCTGGATCTATTGCAGCAACTTTTAAAAAAAATTTTCTAATTATTGAAAAAAGAATTTCAAAGCATGGATACCACAATAGTAAAATTATGAAATATGGAGATATATCGTTATTAATTTGATGTATCTTTATTAAATAAATTGAAAATAAAAATCCTAATAAATATGAACCATTATCTCCTAGAAAAACTATACCCATAAAATTTGCAATTATCAAAACAACAAGTAGAAAAAATAAATTTACTAAAATATTTTTGTCAAAATTATTAATTAAATCAAAATTTGAATTTAAGAGTAATAATAATAGTATAATGTAGTATCCTAATGTTAGACCATTCAAACCATCGATAAAGTTAGAACCATTAATAACAATTAATATACAAAAGGCAGTAAAACCAATGTTAATAAATTTATTTTCTAATATTTGATCTACAAGTTGAATTCTGGTTGACTCAATATTTAATTTTGAAAAAATTACAAAGGTAATAATTATTAATATCTGAAATAACAATCTATACTTAGGTGAATTAAATAATTTATAATCTGATAATGTTCCTAATAAAAAAATACTAAATAAAAAAAATAATTCTTGGTAATCTAAATAGAAATTAAAGAATAATAAAAATAAGAATACTATATGACCACCAATTGGACTTCCTAAAAAATCTGATGAATACATTTGATGTGGGTCTAAACTTTTTTTGTGTAACTTATTTATTTTTGAATAAACAAAAAAGATAAATAAACTAGCTAAAATTATAAATCCTAACTTAGTAATTTCTAGAGTCATTTATTTTTTTTTTTATATAATTAAAACCTAATATCATTGACCTAAGAATTGAAACAACAAAATTTTTTTCAAAAGAATTGTAAACCCTAAATGAGTCAGCTATTTTTTGCAAAACAGAGGATGACAAGGAATTTTGTGTTACTCTCCAAAAAGTTAAAGATTTATTTAAATAATAAAAAATTACTCCTTTTTTTGACAAACTTAACCATAAAAAATAATCTTCTTTTGTTTTGAGATTAGGAAAATTTTGATTTTTATTTAATATTTTTTTTTCTATAATAACTGTTGATAAACCAATATCACATGAGTTTCTTAAATTTTTAAAATTTAAATTTTTAGAATTTCTTAAAGCTAATTTCTTTCCATCTTCATTAATTATTTCATAAGCTGTGTGTGAGACTTGATAATTAAATTTTGTCATAAATGATATTTGATCTTTTAACTTACTCTTTTTCCAAACATCATCACTATCTATAAAAGCTAAGAATTTACCTTTTGACAATTTTATACCTTTATTTCTTGAGAAACCTGCCCCAATATTTTTTGTATTATTAATGATTTTAATTCTTCTATCTTTTTTTTTATTTTGTTTAATAAAGATTTTGAGCTTGTTGTAATTTCATCATTTATAATAATAATTTCAAATTGTTTATAAGTTTGGTTTAAAATTGAGTTGATTGTTTTATTTATATATTTTTTTTTTTCTAAAATATGGAATAATCACACTTACCAACATATAAGGATTTTTATAAAATAAATGGTGTAAAATCAAATTAATCTCTTTTTATAAAATGACAAAAAAATTAGTTATATTCATGCCATCTATCGAAGGTGGGGGTGTAGAAAAAAACTTGTTTATTATTTCAAATTATTTATCGAATAAATTAGATAATATAATATTAGTTACTGCTTCTAAAGAATATAAAAAAAAATTTAAAAATATAAAAATAATTTCACCTAGAATTAATTTGAAATCATCTGGAAGAAAATTAAAGTATATATTTTGTTTATTTGAGCTATTAAAAATTTTTATTAAAAACCGTCGAATTTCTGTACTTTCTTTTCAAGCAAATTTATATTGTATAATACTATCTAAAATTTTTAATAATAAGATAATTGTTAGATCTAATTCTTCACCATCTGGATGGTCAAAAAATTTTATTAAAAGAAAATTATTTAGAATTATCCTTAATTTTGCAGACACTATAATTGTAAATAGTCAGGACTTTAAAAAAGAATTTAAAAATATGTTTAATTTACAAACTATTAAAATTTACAATCCTTTAAATAAAAATGAGATAATTAAGCTATCTAAAAAAAAAATAAGATTTCCTTTTTTTGAAAAAGAAAAAGAATTTAAAATTATTAATATTGGAAGATTTACAGATCAAAAAGACCACATCACATTATTAAAATCCATCTACGAAATTAAAAGTAAGATTAATGTAAAATTATTAATAATTGGAAGAGGTATCAATCTTTCTAAAATGAGAGAATTTATAAAAAAAAAAATTTAGAAAAGATTGTTAAAATTTTAGATTTTAAAAAAAATCCTTATCCCTACATAAGAATGGCAGATATGTTCATCCTTACATCAAAATTTGAAGGACTTCCAAATGTTTTGTTGGAAGCATCTGCACTTAAAAAATTCATAATTTCAACTGATTGTCCTACTGGACCAAATGAAATTGTTTTAAATAATAAATCAGGTTTTTTATGTAAAGTTAATGATTTCAAAGATATATCAAAAAAGATTTCTTATTATTATAATCATCGAACCAAATTCAAAAATAAATTTATAAATTATGATCGACATTTAAAAAAATTTGATTTCAATGAAAATTTAAAAAAATATTTTTATGAAATTAATAAGATTATAAAATGAAAAAAAAAATAAATCCTCAATAATAATAACAGCTGAAAATAAAGAAAATACAATTTTTGATACTATTAAATCTTGTTTGAGTCAAAATTATAAAAATATTGAAATCTTCGTTCTCTATAGTAATTTAAAAAATGAAAAAAATTTGAAAAATAGATTTAAATCTAAAAAAATTTTTTTTATTAAAATAAAAAAATAAAAAATAACATTCACGATCAGATTCATAAAATCAAAAGTGTCTTACCTAAAACAAATGGGGAAATAATTTATTTATTAGATGGCGATGACTCTTTTAATAGAATTAAAATTAAAACAATTAATAAATTAGTTTATAGAACTAATAAATTAATGATTCTAGATAATCACATAGTATTTAGTAATGAAAAAAAATTTTTTAGTAAAAACACTAAATTTGAATTAAATTACATCTATAAATTATTGGTAAATCCCTGGCCAAAGAAAATCTGCACCAGCTCAATTTCAATAAATAAAAGACTGCTAATAAATTTTTTTAAGGAGATTAAATATAAAGAATATAATCATTTAGCCATTGATGCTTTATTAGTTTTATATTCTTATCAAAAAAACCTTTTAGCATTTGAGAATAAAATTTTAACAAATAAAAGGGATGAAAAAAACTCTGTAGATAAAAAATATTCAGGCTTTTTAAACCTAAATTATTGGGAGCGTAGATTTGAACAACATAAATTTTTTAAAAGTTTAAATAGAAAATTTTATTTTAATTTTGATTATATTTTTACTTTATTTTTTTATTATTCTGTTAAAACTTTTTCAAAAATTTTATTAATCTCTAAGTAATGATGAAAAATTGTATAAGATTTTGTTGAAATTTTTAAATTAATTTTTTTTTTTTTACATCTTTTTCCTCCAAATTTACAACTTTTCTAAACTTTTCTACAAAGTCTTCATTTGAGTTATTTTTAAATAAAACACCATTTTTACCATTTTCTAAGAATTCTTTAGGTCCATTATTGCAGTCACTTGAAAAAACTAAAGTATTACAAACAGCCGCTTCAAATAACACCCAGCCTGGATCTTCCCATAATGATGTTAAAATAAATAAGTCTGATTTATTGATATAATTAAAAACATTTTTTTTAAAACCTGTTAAAAAAATTTTATCTGTCAATTGATTGTCTTTAATTAAATTTGACAAATAATTTTTTTGTTCTCCATCACCCAAAATATAAAGTTTAATGTTACTTTTTATATCTAAGAGTTTTTTAAAATTATTTATTATTAGACTAAAATTTTTTTGTTTTGTTAGCCTTCCTACACAAATCATATTAAAATCATTTTTGTTAAATATTATTTTTGAGTTTCGTTTTTTTTCTTCACAGATTTTGCTTATATTAATTATTGGGTCTTTTAATAATATGATTCTTTCTTGTTGGAATATTTTTTGATTTTTAAGGTGTTCCATAGTTTGTTTAGTTGGGCAAGTTATCTTGGATATGTTGTTAGAAATATTTTTCCAAAAAAATTTTCTTATTAAATTCAATTTTGGTAATCCAGATATTCTTAAAACATATTTTGTTTTATTATTAACGATTTTTGAAATTAATATCGGTAGAGATGTAATTAGATGACAAATAAAGATGTCAGGTTTTTTTTTTAATATAAAACTTAGTAAAGGGAAAAATGAAATCAAAAATACTAAAATGTAAGATATTCTACTTTTAAAAAATCCTAGTTTTGGCAAATATTCAAAATAACTAAATCCTAATAAATTAAATATTTCTATATTAAGCTTTTCAATTTCATCTTTATATTCATTAAACTCTCCTGATACATTAATAATAATTGGTTCGTATTTTTTTGAATATTTTTTTAAACTTTTTGCTGAATTTATTA
The DNA here is from genome assembly GCA_000299095.1 of alpha proteobacterium HIMB5. NCBI lineage: Bacteria > Pseudomonadati > Pseudomonadota > Alphaproteobacteria > Candidatus Pelagibacterales > Candidatus Pelagibacteraceae > alpha proteobacterium HIMB5. The sequence continues at coordinate 1,013,667 of CP003809.1, forward strand.
CTGCTTTAATAGTAGCTACTTGCGTCAAAAAAGGAGACCAGTAAGCAACTTTTATCATTTTTATTTTTTGATCAAAATTAATTCAAGTTAAGTATTTGTGAATTAGACCAAATTTTATTATACAATATATTGCTCTAAAAGCATCTTTAATTCCAATTTTTTTACCTTCATCATATGTTCTTCCATTATAACTAATTCCAACTTCAAAAAATTTTAATTTAGGTTTTATGTTTGCTAATTTATGTGTCAGCTCAATTTCTATTCCAAAACTTTTTTCTGTGAGAATAATATTTGTAATCGTTTTTTTTCTAAAAGCTTTATAACCAGTTTCAACATCAGTTAAATTTAAATCTGAAAATATATTTGATAGAAGAGTTATTATTTTATTAGCAATAGAATGCCAAAAGAAAAGCACTCTGTTTAATTCTGATGATTTAAATCTAGATCCATAAACTACATCGGCTTGAAATTTATCAAAAGGAACTACTAATCGGGGATATTCCTCCGGTGAATACTCTAAATCAGCATCCTGAATTATCACTATTTCACCATTACAAACTTCTAGGGATTTTTTAATTGCAAAACCTTTTCCATGATTTTTACTTAGAGTAATCAAATTTGTATATAACTTTTTATTTTCTAACAAAAGTTTATTTGTAAAATCTGTTGAACCATCATCAACAACTATGATTTCAAAATCATTAAAAAATTTATCATTCAAAATTTTATTAACTTGAGTAAGTAATAAAATTATGGTTTTTTCTTCATTAAATGCTGGGACAACTACAGATATTTTCATAAGGTACGAACAAATGATTAATATTTTAGATTATATTATTACCTATCACAATATTATAATTAATGTCTAGAGATTGGTAAAATAAAAAAAATTCCACTTAACTATAATTCTAATATAACAATTGATTTATTTATTTTCTTTTAAAATTTTATGCAGTATTTATGAGATTTACTTAAATATTCTTTTACAAGCTAATAAAATCATAATTATGAAAAAACCAGAAATTTGAAATAAGAGTCTTTCCATTGATACCTTAAGATGAAACTCTAAATGAATATTAGTAAATATATAAGCGAAACTTATAAAAATAACACTTAAAAAAAGAAAATACAGATAATGCCTTAAGTATGTTAAATCTTTTTTTTTTTTATTAAGAAAAACATCGATAATAAAGAAACTAAAAAAATTATATTCTGAAAAATTCCAATTATTAAATATTTTAAAATCATAAAAATTCTATCTAATTCGAAATAATTTAATAATTGATGAAAATTAAAATTTTCGTAATTTCCACTTTGGAAGTTAGCGTTTACTGAATTTGAATATAAATATCCATATCTTAAGGATACTAAAAAAGAACAAGCTATTAATAAAAAAAATAAGATTTTAGTATTTCTATAAAAATAAAAAACCAAGCTTAAAAGAACTAATATCGAAAATATTAAACCTTCATTCTTAATCCAACTAATACAAATACATGATAAAAAAATTACTATTAAACTTTTAAAATTATTAAAGCTTTTTTCTAAATAATAAAATTCAATTCCTATTAAACAAAATAAAGAAAAAATTAATACTTCTTGGTATCCATTAAATAAATTTTCATCAAAACACAAAAAAATTAAAAAAGTATATAATATTAAATTTTTTGAAATATTTTTGCTAAACAATTTTGATATTGAAAATAATGACAAGCAAAAAATAAATATATAAAAAAAACGACCTACAATTTCATTATTAACAATTGAATATTTTGAGTAAAAAGCCCAAATGAAAGAACCTAAGAAAGGATATTCTGCCCTAGGTGTTTGATCTAGATTTCTGATAGAATCATCCTCTAGGATAGTGAATGTCTTAATGGCCCAAAAATTTTGAGCATCCCAGCCTATTACAAAATTATTTTGAAAAAAAACTATAATCAAAAATACACTAAAGAATAAAAAAATAATCTCTGTATTAATTTTTAGTTTTCTAAATTTTTCGATAATAAAAAATATAAAATTATGTAAGAAAAATATCAAAAAAAAATAATCAATTACATTATCAATTAATAAACTTAAAAACGATAAAATCAAAAGAGTGAAAATATGAAAAACTGTACCAAGACTTAGTTGATTAATAAAAGTAATATTTTTTTTTGAAATTTTAAAAATTTTTGAAAAGTATGTTTCTGGAAAATAGCAAAAAGTAGTTATTAGTGCTATTGATATAAATATTTGGGAAAGCTCAATCATAATTTTCCAGCAAATAACATTTATTATTAATATTTTCTATAATTTTGAAATTTTTCAAATTATATTTAGCTTTATTTTTAAAAATAATTTTATTAATACCATCCAAATTAAAAACTGTTAGGTTTGGTTTTTTAAATTTTAAAACTAGATTGCCATTTCTTATATTTAGGTTTTCACCATTAAAATCTATATTAGCCTCATTGTTTTTATCGATTTTTATTGTTTTATTAAGTATGATTTTTTCCTCATTAGTTATTTTATGAAAAATTAAAATATTTATAGTAGTACCATCTAAATTTTTAGAGCCTTGAAAAAGAATTTTTTTTATACCAACAGTATTTGATGGTAAAGAATTGGAATAAAAATAATTATTTTTACCTTTGATAAATTCTATAGTTGAATCATCTTTATAGTTAAGAAATATAATTTTATTTTTTTCGTATTTAGATGAGTTTCCTTTGAAAAAAACCCAAGTCGGATCAGGTGAGCCCTTAAAATTAATAATTTTAATTTTTTTTTCAATGTTATACTTATTTTTCACATAATTCACAAAACCTACAGATTCTTTACCACAAAAAGAGTAAACCTTATTTAGTCTGGTATTATAGTCCCTTTTTAGAAACAAATATAAATTTTCAAAAAAGTTGAAAAAACTTATTAGTATAATTAATAAAATTAAGATCGTAATATTTTTTTTCACAATTACTTTTATATTTTAAATTGGTTAAGTTCTATATTAAATGATTAAACTTTTTAAACCAATTAGAGGTTTGTTTTAAACCCAAATTAAAATTAAGAAAATTTTTATTCTTGATATTAAGATATTTGATTACCCTTTTGTTGCTTCCATAAGTTTTATATACCTCTAATTTATTCATTGGTACTTTTTTAATTTTATCAAACTTAGAGATAGTTGATAATTTTTTAATAACAAAAGACACTTTTATTGGTTGAGATGAACATATGTTAAAAATATTAAAATTTTTTTTATGATTAAAAAAAATCAACTTTCGTATAATTTTTACTGCTGGTTCTATATATGTAAAGTCTCTAAACATTTCTCCATTATTATTTAATTCAAATATTTTCTTTTTTTTTGCATAATCTAAAAATTTAAATATTAGCATATCTGGCCTTCCCCACTCACCATAAATTGTAAAAAGTCTTAACCCAATAATTTTTATTTTAGTTTTCTTTAATTCATTAAAAGCATATATTTCATTAAATTTTTTTGTTTTAGCGTACAAATTTTTTGGTTTCATTTTATCATTTTCTGTAACAGGATATTTTTTTGCATCTCCATAAACAGAACTAGAAGAAGCAAAAATAAAACTTTTAGGTTCAACTTTTTTTACAATTGATATAATTGATTTAAACCCATTCACATTACTATGAATATAAGATTTTGGATTTTTTACCGCATATCTTACGCCAGCTTGAGCAGCAAAATGTAAAATATGATCAATTTTTTTTTTGAAATAAATTTTAAAATTTTTTTTTATCATTTAAATCAGATAGAATAAATATGAAGTTTTTATTTTTTTTAAGTAAGTTCAATCTTTTTTTTTTAATTTTTTTGAGTAATAATTATTTAAATTATCTAAACCAATTACATTAGTATTTTTATTTTTTAATAATTTTTGAGCTAAAGAAAAACCTATAAAACCACAACAACCTGTAAGAAAAATATTCATTTTAAAAATTTATAAAAATATTACTAACTAAAATAAAATAAATCACAATCATTATTATAGTTTGAATATATTATATTTTTAAAATTAAAAAAATCTCTTAAAATTTTTAATGCTTTTATAAATAAAAATTATTAAAACTAAAAAAATGCTTTGACCATTATCCAATCTAATTAATAGTTCTTCCTTAAATAATTTCCAAAAACTTATTGTGCTTGAAAAGCCTCCTCTTCTAAAAATTCCAGTTATTTCATCTTTTTTTGTGGCAATTCCTTGCATTTTATTTTTTACAATCATTCTGAAAAAATAATCATAATCAGCATGGTATTTGTATTTTAAATTATAACTTCCGTTAATTTTAGCAGATTCTCTCTTAATAAAAAAACCAGTGGAGTGGCTAGTGTAAAATCCCCAACTGTAATAAATTTTTTTTGGATTAAAGCCATGTAGAACACCCCAATGTTTTTTTACACTTCCAAAAATAAAATCTTTTGAGGGATATTTTGAGATATAATCTGAAATTATTTTTAAAGCATCTTTTGTATAAATGTCATCTGAATTTATAATACCGATATAGTCTCCATTGCATAGATTGATGCCTTTATTAAAAGCGTCATAAATACCATTATCTTTTTGAGTAACCCAATAATCAATTCTATCTTCATATCTTTTAATTATGTTTAAGGTATTATCGTCTGATTCTCCGTCTATAATTATATATTCAAAATCTTTAAAGCTTTGATTCAATACACTTTTAATTGTTTCTTCTAAAAATTTTTCATTATTTTTTACAACTGTAACTAATGAAAAAAGAGAATTTTTTTTTTTTGTATTTTTTAGACGTAAACCACCTTGTTTCATATTTTCAAAACTCTTATCTTTAGATATTTTTTTATTGATTGATAAATTCTCATCAACTTAATCGGCATAAAATTTGGATATTCATGATTTTTTGCTTTTTTTTTAATTTTTGAAAGTTCCTCAATAATTTCATTTGTTTCAACATCAGTTTTTTTTGTAATTAAAGTATGCAGTCTATAAAAAAACAAAAATTGATTTGAATAAATTACTTTACATTTCTTGTCATAAGGATATTCGTATAACCTTATCTTTTCACCTGATGTGTCTTTAAAATATCTATTGTTATTGAAAAAAAAACCTCCATTACTTAAATTCTTTTCAATAATTTTAAAATATTCCTGTATATCTTTTTTTCGCATCTCCATAAAACTTGATGAATTAATTGCACAATTTAACTTAAGGTTTGTTTGAATCTTTATTGAAGGTGGTAATAAAAAAATATCATATTTTTTAACATGTTCTTCCTCTAAACATAAATTTGGTAAATCTTCAGGAAAACAAATTCTTTTATTGGGGAAAAATTGAGTTAAATAATATGCTTGTAAAATCAATGTTTCTGGTAAATCAATAATAAAATATTTCGCATTATATTCATTCACTATCATTCTTGCTAAATTTCCAAATCCCGCTCCTATTTCTAAAATACTTAAATTTTTATCTTCTTTTTTGAGGCAATATCTCTGAATTAATAGATACAAAATAATATGATCTAACTGAACCAAATCAATATATTTATCTTTGTAATTTATAAAACTTTTATTTTCACCTATATTTTTTTCCATAAAAAGGTGATTAACTTTATCAAAATCTAAATTAAAAAATTCTAGTGTATTTTTAAAATCTAAAATTTTTTTATTTAAAAAATCTAAGTTTACGAGTCTTGAATTATCTAATCCATCACTTAATCCATTTTGTCTAAATTTTGTAATTTCTTCAAAACTTAAATTATCAAATTTTTTTCCAATATATTTATCCCAATGCTCAGACTTGAATTTTTTATCAATTAATTTTTTTATTTGATAAATTTTATCTTTATCTTTTGATTCCATACACAAAAATTAGTTTAAATAAATTAATTTTTTTAAATTTTTTGATCTTTAACTTAAGATCTTTAATACTTAAAAATTTTGAATTTGAAAAACTATTATATGATGAATAGTTTTTTTTTGTAATGAAGTTTTGATTTTTAAATGAAGGAAGAATTACAAAATAGTCTTTTTTTTCTAATGATCTAATTCTTTCTTGAGAAGTAATTAATTCTTCATGGATTTTTTCACCAGATCTAATCCCAACTAATTTGAATTTTTTTACATCTAGAGCTTTAATTAAATCCCTTATTCTATAAGATGAAAGTTTAGGGACAAAAATTTCGCCACCCTTCATATTATTTAAACATTTTAATACAAATATAATTGCATTATCTAAAGAAATATCAAATCTTGTCATTTCAGAGTTTGTAACTGTTAATTGTTTCTTTTTTTTTATTTGATCTAAAAATAAAGGAACAACCGATCCACGACTTCCAAAAACATTTCCATATCTAGCAATTGAAAACATACACTTTTTACTTCCTTTATAATTATTGGCAGCTATAAATAATCTTTCTGCTGTCAACTTTGTTGAACCATACAAGTTTATTGGTGCTGCAGCTTTATCCGTACTTACACAAAGAACTTTCCTTATATTTTTTAGTGTAGCTGTTTCAATAATATTTTGAGTTCCAATTATATTAGTTTTTACTGCTTCAAAAGGATTATATTCTGTTGCAGGTACTTGTTTTAATGCTGCCGCATGAACAATAATGTCTATTTTATCTGTTATAGCATACTCTAATCTACTTTTATCTCTTACATCGCCAATAAAAAATCTAAATATGTTTTCATTTTTTTTTACAAAATCAAGTTGCTTCATCTCATTTTGCTTGAATTCATCCCTACTAAAAATAATTATTTTTTTTGCCAATTTTTTTTTTATAATTATTTCAGCAAATTTAGATCCAAAAGATCCTGTACCACCAGTTATAAAATAATTTTTTTTCATTTTATTTTTAGAATATTATTTTTTTCTAAACTTAAATTATAATCGGTATTAGTCAAATTATTAACATTATGAGATACAATAATAATGGTTTTATCTCCTTTTAAAGAATTTATTAGACTCATTATTTTATCGCTCGTCTTTTTATCTAGTTTATTTGTAATTTCATCAAAAATTAAAAGACTACTTTCTTTATAAAAAGCTCTAGCGATTGCAAGTCTTTGCTTTTCTCCTCCTGATAAATAATTAGCATTTTCTCCTATAAAACTATTTGCTAATTTATTATTTTTTATAAATTGTAAAAGTTGAACTTTTTCTAATATTTTTATAATTTTATCTTCATCAATTTCTTTAAGCATGTTTGAAGAAATAATATTTTTTACAATGTCATCATAAATAAAAAAGGGGTCTTGAGGAATATATGATATCTTTTGGTAAAAGGATCTTTGATCTATTTTTCTTAAATCATCTTTATTTACAAAAATTTTACCTTCAGATGCTTCTAACATACCAGTAATTAACTTTAAGAATGTTGTTTTGCCAGATCCGCTTGGTCCAACTATTCCAACAAAATCATTTTTTTTAATTTCAAGGTTTATATTTTCAAAAATATTATTCTTGTTATTAGTTTCATTAATATATTTATAAGAAACTTTATCAAAAGTTATATTTTGGATTTCCTGTGTAAAAGCTTTTTTGTCAGATTTTGGAATATTAACATATTTTGAAAATTCAATTACCAAAATTTTATAAGACTCGATACCCCTCATAAGTTTACTGTAAAAAGTTGCTATGCCGTTCAAAAAGGGCAAAAGTTTAATTATAACGATTACATAAATTGATAGCTTTGCGATAAGCGGTAGAATATCTTGTCCATTATCAATTTGATATATTAAAAAGATCGAAAAACAAGAGATCACAAATATTTCCAAGAATGATCTAGGGATATTTCCAATTATTGCTTGGGGAATTTTAATCTTATTAAGTCTTCTTATACTTTTCATTAAATCTTTATTAACTATTTCAGAAATACCAAATAATTTAATCTCGAAAAAACCATTCAGCGCATTAGGGATTTTTTTTTAATATTTTTTGATGCAATAAAGCTCTTTCTGCTCCATAAAATAACAATCTTGCTTTTGTTAAACTATAGAAAACAAAAAATATTGGTACAATTGATAAAAAAATTATAATTGTAGTTTCTGCATCGTAAAAAAATAAAAAAATTGAAACAAAAACTAACACCAGAACAGTGTATGTAACTTCAATTGTCGGTAAAATAAAATTATCAATAAGATTTTCTACCTCAACATAAATATTTCTCATTAGTTCAGCTTTATTTCTTTTATCAAAAATGAAAAAACTTTGATCAAGATAAGCTCTGAGAAGAGAGCTTTTTTTTCTTTCACTAAAAATATTAACCATCTTAATTTTTACATAAATTAGAAAAAGATAAATTAAATTCTTAAATATAAATACAAATATTATAAATATTAATAGATGTGAAAATTCATAATTTTCTACATAAAAAAGATTATTAAAAATTTGTATTAAATAGTTATCATCTAATTGACCACCAAAAATAATATTAAATAAAGGTAAAAAAATTGCGATACTTATTGTCTCTAAAAAAGCACTAAAAACTATAGATAAAAAAATAATTAAAAAAAGAATTCTTTCATCTTTTTTTATTAGATAGTTTAAATTTTTAAAATTCATTTAAAATAAGTAAAGTTTTTGTTATTAAAAATTCATTATAAATCAAAAAAAAAAAAGTATTGTTTAAATAAATTTTAATATTATGTTCATTTTGTGAACATAAATTAATATTTTATTTAAAATATAATAAATATTCACAAAAAAACAAAATTAAGTAATACTAGTTATGAAATAAACTGTTATGAAAGAAAAAAAAAAATACTTTTGATCATCAGGAGGGGTATTTCTGAAGTAGAATGGTTGATTCCAATTATTGATTCAAAGGATTTTAATTTTGAGCTTTATACTTTTTATCTCACTCAAGATGCATATGAAAGTTGTTTAAGATCTACTTCGATCATAAAGATTTTACAAAAAAAACAAAAAAACTTTTTCATATTAAAAAAAAATCATAAATTATTTTTTAGAATACTTTTAAAAACTTCAAATTATTTTCAGAAAAATTTTTATGATATATCTTTTATTAAACGTAAACTTAATTTAAGTTTGAATACAAAATTTGATATTGTTCTTTCAGAATTTGGAAATTATAGTAATTGGATCCAAGCTTTTCAAAAATTTGATAACTCAAAAATTGTTAAAGTACCAAGTACACCTACTACATTTGTCAATATCGCAAAAAAAGAGGTTATCAGAAAAATTGATTGTGATTTTTTGATTATCAATAATTCAACAAATCTTAAATATTGGTCAAGATTTGCAAATAAAAAAAAAATTAAATACTTTGGCGTTCCAATTTTTGATAAAACTTGGGTTAAAAAAAAAATAAAAAAAACAAAAGTTAAAAAAGATAAAATTAAAATTTTATTTGCATATAGTTCATATTTTGGATTAGCAAACAATAAAGAATTTAAAATTTTAGAAAACCAATTTATTTCTGTAATGGACTCGTTATCTAACATCAAAAATATTCAAGTAACATTTAAAATTCATCCAGAAAAAAATGACCCTTATTTTAAAGAATTACTCAAAAAATATTCTAATAATTTTAAAATTTTAAGTAATGACTATATTTATTCATTGGCCTACAAATCTGATATTTTAATTACTAGTTTTGAGTCTGCGGCAGCTCTTTATGGATGTTTTTTTTCAAAACCTTGCATTGAATTATGGAAAGGAGTTAACTCCATTTTTGATCAAAATTTTTCAAAATCAAATAATGGGTCAATAAAAATTCTTAAACCTTCATCTAATATTAAAGATTTTAACAAAAAAATACATCAAGCTATTAATCATTTAAATAATAAATCTAAAGATTTTAATAAAGAATTTAACAATTTTAGAAAAATTTATTTTGAAAAAAAAAATACTATTTATGAAATTTGTACATTTTTAAAAGAAATATAAAAGATTTTATATGATAATATATTGTCTTGTTACCCTTTAAATTTTTTTAGGTAGTTTTTTGTTGAAAGTTTTTTTTATATGTTTATGTTCAATTTATGAACATTAATAAAAAAAATGAAGAACTTCTTAAAATATTAAGATTAATCGATAATTATAAATTAGGAAATCAAAGAAAAATTTCAAAATCAATTGGTTTGAGTTTAGGTAAAATAAATTTTTTACTTAAAGCTTTAAAAAGAAAAGGGGTTGTGAAAGTCAATAATTTCAAAAATAATAAAAATAAAAAAAGATATTTATATTATTTAACACCCCAAGGAATAGCTTTAAAAATAAAATTAACCAAAAATTTTATGAAAATAAAAATCAACGAATATGATGCTTTAAAAAAGGATTTAGAGAAAAATATTTAATTAAATGAAAACAATTTGTATAATACTCGCAAGAGGTGGTTCTAAGGGTTTAAAAAATAAAAACTTAAGAAAATTAAATAATAAGCCCTTAATATATTATCCAATATACTATGCAAAAAAATCCAAAGTAATTGATAACATAGTTGTTTCAACTGATAGTCAGTCGATTGCAAAAGTTGCTAAAAGCTTTGGAGCAGAAGTTCCTTTTATAAGGCCAAAAAATTTAGCTCTAGATTCAACAACAACGGAGAATTCACTGAAACACGCATTAATTTCTTATGAAACTTTACATAAAACAAAATTTGATATTTGTGTATTTTTAACAGCTACTGATGTGTTCAGGGAAGTTAAATGGATATCAAATTCAGTAAAAATCCTTAAAAAAAATAAAAAAATTGAAAGTGTTTTTTCTGGTTATAAAACACATAAAAATTTTTGGGAATGGGATAAAAGATCAAAAAAATGGGTTAGAATAAGACCATGGATGAAAAACTATGCCTCACGACAAATAAAAAAAAATAAGATTATTAGAGAAGATACTGGTTTAGCATGTGCAAGTAGGGCAAGCCTTTGGAGGAAAGGAAAAAGAATAGGTGATAAAGTACATATACTGATAAATGAAGACTCTTTTTCATCAATTGATATTCATGATAAAAATGATTTAGATTTAGCTAATTTTGCTTACAAACTAAGATTAAAGAAAAAATAAAATGGAAAAAAATAAAGTTTCAATAATAATTCGTACAAAAAATGAGGAGTCATGGATATCTTTATGTTTAGAAAAAATATTTGAACAAAATTATAAAAATAAAGAAGTAATAATAGTTGATAATAACTCTTCAGATAATACAGTACAAAGAGCAAAACAGTTTAAAGTAAAAGTAGAAAAAATTAAAAAATTTTTACCTGGTAAAGCAATAAATTTGGGTATTAAAAAATCTTCAGGAAATATAATTGTTGTATTGTCTGCTCATTGTATTCCTACAAATAAATTTTGGTTAAATGATTTAATTAAGAATTTAAATTATAAAAAAGTTGCAGGAGTATACGGTAGACAAATGCCTTTACCCTACTCAAAAGATTTTGACAAAAGAGACTTGCTTCTTTTATTTGGTTTAGATAAAAAAATTCAAAAAAAAGATCCTTTTTTTCACAATGCTAATAGTGCATTCAAAAGATCTACTTGGAATAAATTTAAATTTAATGAGAAAGTAACAAATATTGAAGATAGAGTTTGGGGGCAAAAAGTAATAAATTCTGGATATAAGATCGTATATGAACCAAAGGCATCTGTTTACCACTGGCACGGAATTCATCAAAATTTAAATGAAGAAAGATGTAAAAATATTGTTCAAATAATGGAAAATTTAAATTTGGGTTTAACAAAAGACACTAATCAACCAAAAGATTTAATTAACAAAAAAAATTTGAAAGTTTGCGCTATAATTGCTCACAAAGGAAAAGCTACAAAATATCAAAATCAAAACTTAGTTTATAATTTGATCGATGAGGTTAATCAAAAGCAAGTGATTAAAAACTTTGTAATTTCGACAGATAATAAGAAAATAATTAATTATGCAAATAAATTTAATAAAAATATAGCTTATTCTAGACCATCACATTTGGTTGATGGAGTTTCAGATTTTTTGTCTGTATGTCAACATGTGTTGAAAAAAATTGAAAAAAATAAAAATTATTTTGACATAGTTTTTTTACTTTCCGCAAATTATCCTTTCAGACCACTAAATTTATTTGAAAATATGTTGGATAAATATAAAAAAAGTGATGTGGAAACATTAATTGCTGGCAAGATTGAAAAAGCGGGAATTTGGTCTCTTAAAGCAAATGAAAAAAATATTTTGATTGACAGCATTACTCCAAGAAAACTTTTAGCTGAAAAAACTATGATTACACCTATAGGCCTTGCTTGCCTAACTCATGTTAAAAACCTAAGAAGTGGTGATTTATTTTTAAAAGATAAATTTGACTTGTATGAAATTAAAGACTCATTTTCTACAGTGGAAATAACTAACTAAATTATGAAAATAGTTAAAATTGGTATAGTAGGTTGTGGAAGGGTATTTGAACACTATAAAAAAATTTTTAAAAAAAGAAAAGTGAATGACTTTAAAATTATTGTAGTTTGTGATCTTAAATTAAATACTGCTAAAAAAGCTTCAAAATATTTTAAGTGTGATTTTACACTAGATTACTCTCATATGTTAAATGAATATAAGGATAAAATAGATTTAATAATTATTTTATCCCCCTCTGGATTACATTTTAAACATTCAAAGTTAGCATTGCAAAATGATTGCCATGTTTTATGTGAGAAACCTGTAACTATGATTCCGAGTGATGTTAAAATCTTAAAAAGTTTATCAAAAAGAAAAAAGCTTATGTTCGGTATAGTTTTTCAAAATAGATTTAATAAATCAATTCAAACCTTGAAAAGATTTTTTGATAAAGGAAAGTTTGGAAAATTATCTATAATCAATGTGAGACTACTATGGTCAAGATATCAAAAATATTATAACGATGAATGGCATGGAACCTGGGAAAATGATGGAGGTGTTACCAACCAGCAAGCAATTCATCATATTGATGTTGCAAGATGGATATTTGGCCCAATTCAAGAAGTAAATTCTATCATGTCAAATCAGATAAATAATTTGCAAGCAGAAGATACAAATAATGCAATTTTAAAATTTAAAAATGGTGCAGTAGGCTCCATTCAAGCAACTACATCTGTGAGGCCTGCTGATTTAACTGCATCTCTAGAAGTTATTGGTGAAAAAGGTTTTATGGTTATTGGTGGTATAGCTTTAAATAGGATAGAAAAATTTTATTTCAAAAGATTAAGTAAATATGAAAAAAAACTTCTAAAGTCTTCTAATGAAATTGTAGAAAATGGTTATGGAAATAGTCATACAATAATTCTTGATTACGCTATAAAAAATATTCTTAAAAAAAATAATAAATTTCCAATATCTTTAAATGATGGATATGATACATCTATTCTAGTGCATGCTCTTTACAAAAGTGATGAAAAAAGAAAATGGATTAAATTATCAAATAATATTAAATCAAATAGATTAGGAGTTTTAGGTGTTAAATAAATTTCCTGGAAAAGATGTTTCTGAACAAGATATTAAAGAAAAGTTTCCTTTAATAGCAAAAAAAAATAGTAATCATTTTTCTAAGTTTGAAGTGTCTAATGTAGAATTTGGAGGAAACACGATTCCTATTATGGCAGGTCCGAACATGGTAGAGTCTTTGGATTTAATTTTAGATGTTGCTTCTAATGTAAAAAAAATAGGAGCTCACTTTCTAAGAGGTGGTGCTTTTAAACCTTTAACTTTTCCCTATCGAAGTGAAAAGTTTAACGAAACAAGAGAAAAAGGTATTGAATGGCTGAAAGTTGCTAAAGAGGAATTTAAAATACCAATAATTACTGAAGTAATGGAAGAAAAATACTTAAGTCTAGTATGTGATGTTACCGACATAATACAAATTGGTTCAAGAAACATGCAAAATTATCCATTTCTAACTGCCTGTGCAAAAACAGGTAAACCAATTATGTTGAAGAGGCATTACGGATCATCTTTGAGAGACTGGTTAGGAGCAGCCGAATACATTTTATATGCAGGAAACAACAAAGTGATGTTGTGTGAAAGAGGTATGGCAATTCCTCATACTCATCGTTCAACCTCTAGGTACTCTTTGGATCTTCAAGTTGTGCCTGCAGCAAAAGAAATTACACATCTTCCCATAATAGTTGATCCTTCACACGCAACTTTTTGGAGACCTTGGGTGAGATCTATGTCTTTAGCTTCTGTTGCGGCTGGCTGTGATGGAGTTATGCTCGAAGTTCACCCAGATCCATCAAATGCAGCTGTAGATCCTCTTCAGCCTATTGACTACAAAGATTTCAAATCTTTGATGTTTGAAATGGATATGATTGCAAAAAATATCTACAAAAAAAATATTTTGATTTAATTTAATGTCAATTAATTTAATTCAAAAATTTTCAGAAAATAAAATTGATATTAAATATAAAAAATATTGTGCCATTTTGGGCAAAAATCCCTCAAAAACTGCTAGATCTCCTTTTTTATGGAACTTAGTTTTTAAAAAAAAAATTTTTTATGTGAAATGATAAGTATAGATATTAAAAGAAAAAATTTAATTCCAATCTTAAACATACTAGAAAAAGATTTAAATTTTAAAGGGGGTTGTATTACAATTCCATTTAAAGAGGATGTTTTCAATTATCTAAATAAAAAAAAAAGATTAGATCAAATAACTAAAAAAATAGGGGCTGTTAATTGCATTTATAGAAAAAATAATAAACTTTATGGAGCTAATACTGACGGTGAAGCAGCAAGGCATGTGTTTGAAAAAAAATTTGGTTCTTTTAAAAAAAAAGAATGTTTAATCTTAGGTTATGGTGGTGTAGGGAAAGCTGTAACTGCTTTTTTTAATGAAAAATTAAACCATAAAATATATGTATCTAATAGAACAAAAATTAAAAAAAAACATGTTATAAAAAATAAAATAAATTATTTAGATTGGCATGATATCCCTAAAATTTTACCAAAAATAGATATTGTTATTAATTGTACTTCTCTTGGATTTGATAAAAATACCAAATCACCAATTAAAAAAGAGGATTTTAAGTTCATAAAGAGAAATAAGATAATTTTTGATGTAATATACAAACCTATTCAAACAAAATTTTTAAAACTTGCAAAAATAAATAAAAATAAAACTTTAAATGGTTTAGAGATGAATAAAATTCAAGCTATCTTAGCAATAAAAAAAGTTTTGAAGAGTTCAGTGAAATTTTTAGAAATAAAGAATGCTTTGAGGAAAGTATAAATAAAATGTGTGGAATTGCAGGTGTCATAAAAAAAGATAATTCAAAAGAATTTTCTGTAGCAAAAATAAATGAAATTTTAAAGTTAATGTCCACAAGAGGACCCGATTTTCAAAAACATATACCATTTAAGGTAAATCAAAATTTAAAGATTGATTTATTTCATTCAAGATTAGCAATAATTGATCCAACAAATAACTCTAATCAACCCTTTGAAGACGAAAATGGAATACTTTCTTTCAATGGTGAAATTTACAATTATTTGGAATTAAGAAAAATTCTTCAACAAAAAAACATTAAATTTAAGACAAAATCTGACACAGAAGTTCTTTCCAAAATGCTTCATTACTATGGTGAAAGAGCCTTAGAAAAATTAGATGGTATGTGGTCATTTTTTTATTTTTCGAAAAGAAAAAAAACAATTTTAGTTTCAAGAGATAGATTTGGAGAAAAACCTCTTTATTACTATAAATCAAAAAAAGATTTTTTTTTTGGATCAAACATTAATTATATTTCCAAACTAATGAAAAGAAAATTAAGTATTAATTATGAAAAATTAAGTGACTATTTATATTATGGTTTTAGAAATATAAATTTAGATAATAAATCTTTTTTAAAAAATATTTTTGAATTAGAAAAATCTTGTTATTTAAAAATTGATGAAAATTTAAACATTACCAAAAAAAAATACTGGAATTTTAAAAAAACGAAAATTAATAATAAATTAAAATATCCAGATAGTGTAAAAAATTTGCGAGAAATTATTTTACAAAATATAAATACGAGATTAAGATCAAACTTTAAAATTGCCTGTCTATTAAGTGGTGGAATAGACTCAAGCGCACTAGCAATATTAGCATCAAAAAAATTCAAAAAAAATATCAAACTTTATTCAATTAAATCCAATGATAAAAATTATGATGAGACAGATAATATTGATTTAATTGTTAAAAAAACTTCTCTTGAACACAAATATATTGAATTAGAACGCACAAATAAAACGAGTTATTTAGAAAAACTTATTGAAGACGCAAAATCTCCAATAAATTCAATTACTTTCTATCTCTATGCATTAATTAATAAACATATTAGAGCTGATAAATGTAGAGTTTTATTTACTGGGTTTGGAGCTGATGAAATGTTTGGTGGATATTATGTTCACTATCTCTATTTTCTAAAATCTATTTCAAAAAAAAAAAACTTTAAAAAACAATTAAGTGATTGGAAAATCTACGTTTTAAAACACATAAATAACCCAAATTTGATGGATATAGAAAAGTTTTTTAAAAAAAAAACATTTAATATAAATGAAATTATTGGTAATGATAAAATTAAAAAATATTTTAAAAAAGATCACATTCTAAAATCAAAGGTTGCAAATTATAATAAAGATTTTTTTAAAAATATTTTATCTCAAGATTTGTTTAGTCATATGACGCCTCCTCACTTAAAAGACTCGGACCAAATTTCTATGTATAATTCTATCGAAAATAGGTCACCTTTTCTAAGTGAAAAGATTTATGATTTTTGTTTCTCTCAGCCAAATAATTTTCTTATCAATGATGGTTATAATAAGAAAATTTTGAGGGATGCCATGAAACCTTTTGTTCCAAGTAGAATATTAAATAACTCTAACAAGATTGGCTTTAATCAAAATTCTAAAAATGTTTTTAATTTTAAAAATAAAAGAATTAAAGATATTATGTATTCAAATTCGTATCTAAACAGTCTTATAAATATTAGTAAAATAGAAAAATTAATTGAATCAAATGAAACATCAAATAATGAAAGTCATCTTTTGTTTTCTATACTTAATTCAGCAATTTTTTTAAATCAAAATAATTGATCAATATATAGTTATTTATTATAAATATGTTTGTTATCGGATATTTTTCCTATGTGATTAATTACTTTACCATCATTTAAATTTTGTGAGACAGCAGTATTATTAAATACTAAACAGTTTTTTCCTATTTCTATGGAGTAATAAATTGTTGAACACATTCCAATTGTAGTATTGTTTCCAATTTTACAATTTCCAGCGATGACTGAATTGGGTGTTAAATGCACGTTATCTCCGACAACTGTATCGTGACAAATTACAGAATTACTGTTAATTATGCAATTTTTTCCAATTACAACGTTTGGGCCAATATTGGCACCAGGTAAAACTATTGATCCCTCACCTATTTGTGATTGTTGTGAAACATTAGCTTTCGAGGAGATTAAATTTGGTAAATTAGACTTAAAAGTTTTATAATACTCAAATACCTTTATTCTATTTAAGTTGTTATCAGCCCCACCAACACCCATATAAAAATTGTAATCTGAAATGTTGATATCTTTTTTTAATTTTTTATCACTTGATATAACTTTCAAATTTTTTGTTATAATTTTACCTATCTCATCATCATTCTCTGATATAAAACCTTCAATTTTAATATTTTCTTCACTTAAAATATCTGCAACAAGCGTAGCATGCATGCCAGATCCTATAACTAAATTTTTTGGATTAATATGATTTTTATTTTTTAAATTCAAAAATTTAATTACATCTTCTGATTTAATTTCCTTATTTGTTAAATTTAAATCCTTCAAACTCAAATTATTATCTATTAGAATTTTTTGTGCCTTTAGTGATATTTTCTGTGAAGAAGAAACTGTGTTATTTAATTCATTAATTTTAGATTTAACCTTATTCTCAGGATGATCAGTTTCAGATTCAATTTTAAACGCTGTTTGTCCAACAGCATAATATTCATTTTTTTTTATTAAAATCTCTTTTATTACACCATCAAATTCACTTTCAAAATCTACTGCAGCTTTTGTAGTTTCGAATATACAAAGTTTATCTCCCTTTTTGACTTTAGATTTATTAGCAATCAAAATATCAACAACTAATAACTCATCATCATTAGGATTTATTCTTGGAACTTTTATTTCAATTTCATGCATTAGATTTATATAACTCAATGATAGCTTCTTTAATTCTATCTTTATTTGGCAATAACTCTGTCTCCCATTTTTTTGATGATGGCAAAGGATGATTGGGTCCTTTAACAGATATTGTTTTAATATCATTTATACCTACTAACGAAGAATTACACATCTCAGAAAAACCCCATTCTCCACATCCTTCTTCAACAAAAAGAAACTTTTTTGATAATTTACTTAATTTTTTGATCATATCTTTTTGAAATGGATTTAGTTTATTTACATTATAAACAGAAACATTTATTTCTTCTTCTTTAAAAATTTCTAAGCTACTTTCAACACAAAAATCAAGCACACCTCCATAAGCAACACAAATTATATCTGGTTTATCGTAAAAAGGTAAATCCTTATTTTGAAGTTGTTTTTTACTATATAATATTTTGTTTTCAATTATTAAAGTAGGACTATTTGAGTTTAAAGCCTCTTCATATATTCGTTCTATGTCACAATATCTATCAATTGAAATTACATTCAAATTAGGTATTCCACAAAAATGTTTTTCGATTGATTGAGAATGAGTTGCACCATACCCTCTATATCCACCCATTGGGGTTCTTATTATTAATGGCATTTTAATTTGATTAAATAACCATTGAAATTTTGAAATATGGTTGAGCATTTGGTCAAATGTCAAAGATAAAAAATCTCCAAACATTATTTCTAAAATCACTTTTTTATTATTCATTGACATCCCACAAGCTATACCAGCTATAGCAGCCTCACTTATAGGAGTTGTTAAAACTCTTGATGGGTATAAAGATGAAATTTCTTTTGTTACTTTAAAAGCTCCACCATAAGGATCTAGTAAATCTTCACCCATTAAATATAAATCTTTATTATTTTTCATTAATTTTTTTAATGAATAATTAATTTTTTCCAAATATCTCATTATTAATTTTTTACTTTCAAATAAACATTATTAATAATATCTGCGGTCAATTTTTCAATTTCGGTAGAATGTTTAATTTTTTTTTTTATTTTTAAAAAGATATCTTTTTTTAATAATTCATTTATTTTTTTCTTATTTCTTGTATCATCACCCTTGCTATGAGGACCTAAACGAATAGACTCGATCTCTAAAAAAGCAGGTTTTTTTTTCATTCTTATAAAATTTATAATTTTTTTACTTTTTTTAGAAATTTCGTCAAAATCATATTTTGAACATTTATCAAAATTTACATTAAAACTTTTTACTCTATTTTCAATGGAGCCAGCCAAATTTTGCTCAATAGTAGTTGTCTGTGCTATTGAATTATTTTCACAAACAAATAAAATTGGACACTGCCATAACGAAGCTATATTTAAACATTCGTATATTACTCCCTCTCCCATTGTTCCATCGCCTATAAATACTATTGTAATACTATTTGAACTTTTTCTCGCAAAAGATGCACCTAGAGCCTGGGGAACTGAACCACCTAATATTCCGTTCGAGTAAAAGTTATTGTAATGTAAATGCTGACTGCCACCTCTACCTCCACATATCCCATTTTTTTTTCCAAATATCTCTGCCATAAGTTCATAAATTTTACCACAATAAGATATAAAATGACCATGACAACGATGATTGCTCCATATTACATCTTTTTCAAAATTAACATTTTCAAATATAGCAACACTATTACATTCTTGACCGAGATATGTATGGGTTGTCCCATTAATCTCTCCCTTACTGAAGCATTCCAAAAGTTTATTTTCAAATGATCTAATAAGACTCATTTCAAAATATCTTTTTTCATAACTATTAAGTTTAAATATATTGGATATGAACTCATGATATTTATCAATCATTGTTGATTTAATAAACTCATCAATTTTAAATTGGGACAATTTCATACAGTAAGTAAGTATACTTTAATTATAATATATTCTATATATATACGCAAATTATGCCTAAAAACAAAAAACTAAAATATCTTATAATAATTTTTTTCTTAATTTTTATCGGCCTTATTTCATACATTGGGTCTACAATAGGAACACAAAAATTAGAAGGGGTAAAAAAATTAATTCCCAATCCAATCAAAAAAGTTCTTAATAATACAATTTTTATAATTCCTAACTTAAAAAAAGAGATAGAGATTAATAAAAAAAGGATGAATTCAATCAATGAAAGAATTCAAAAATACGAAAACTTGCAATCAATTAATGGTTTTCAAATAGAGAATTTGATTATTGAAAGTGAAAATGCAAAAAATAAATATCAATTAAAAAAATACGTTTTCAATTCAAACTTTATCTCAGGTGAAAGTAGTTTGTTAAATAAAAATATACCTCGTCGTCCAGTAGGATATTTAGATAAAAATAACAGTGACTTTTTTTTAGTTAGTGGAAAAGGAACAATAAATTATTTTAAAAAAGACGAAATTTTAAAAGATAGATTAAAATTATATGAAATTAAAAATAATCTAAATAGTTTTTTTATTGACGATGCGGATTTTTTCACCAATGCTCAAATTGGTGTAAGGGATATTTTAATAAAAGATAATTTTATTTATTTATCTTACAATAATCTAAAAAAAGAAAACTGCTATAATATTGAAATCTTAAAAGCAGATTTAAATTACTCTTTTTTAAAATTTGAGAACTTTTACACTTATCTTGAATGTATAGAGGTTTCAAAAATTCAAAAATTTTTCGTAAATCAGTCAGGAGGGAGGATAGTTGACTTTAACGATAATAAAATTCTATTTTCTACTGGAGCAATGAGAGCTTATTATAAAGATGAGACAAAAAAAATAATTCATGAACAAGATGTTAATTCTAAATTTGGTAAAGTAATAAGTATCAATCTAGAAACACTTGAAGACAAAATATTTACTCTTGGACATAGAAATCCTCAAGGGCTGTTATATGATAAAGAAAACAACATAGTTTTGGAAACTGAACATGGGCCTCAAGGAGGTGATGAAATTAATATTCTAGAGCAAAGTTTGAACTATGGATGGCCAATATCATCATATGGAGTTCACTATGACGGTAAATTTAGAGAAAACGCTCCATTAAATAAATCACACATAGATTTTGGTTTTCAAGAACCACTAAAATATTGGACTCCAGGTATTGGTATAAGTCAACTAGTAAAATCTATTGATGATGAAAACGAATATTATGTCAGTTCAATGAAAAATAAATCAATACACAAATTGAAAATCAATTTTAAAAATAAATCCATAACTAATTATGATATTCTTGAAATAGGACAAAGAATTCGCGACATAGTTGTAGATACTGAAAATAATATTTATATATTGTTTCTTGAAGATCCAGGCAGGATAGCAACATTAAAAAAACTCTAAAATTCATTAAAAGATTTCACAAAAAAATCTGAACAATTTTTAATACATCTATTAATAAATTTCAGTTGTTTCTTTTTATTTAATTTATTTTTTTTTATCTTTTCAAAAAAAAATAGTTTTTTAAGTAATTCTTTATCAGAGTCAAAATAATAAATTTTTTTATAGATAATCTCTTTATTAATTTTTATACTAGAAGCGATAATCGGCAAATCTAAAGAAATTGCCTCATTTATTGATCCTGCTCCAGGTCCACCTTCAAATAGTGATGGTTGTATTAATGCTTCTGAATTTTTTAATAATTCTATTTGAAATTCTTTTTTTATATTTCCTGTGTAAAAGACTCTATTTTGAAATATTGAACAATTTAAATATGATTTTATTTTTTTTATATAATCTAAATTTTTAACATAATTTAGGTCTCCAGTTAAAATTAAATTATATTTTCCATTTTTTTTTATATATTCCTCAAACACTTTTAAGGCAAAATAATGATTCTTGTGTTTCCAAAATTGATTACAGATTATAAAATATTTTTTATTTGATTTATAATATTTTTTGTAATCTAAATTTTGAAATAAAAATTTTTTTTGTATATTAGGAGTAAATGGAATTACTTTTATCACCTTGTTCCTAAAATTTTTATGAAATTTAATAAGATCACTTTTAGTATTTTTAGAATTTACAAAAAACAAATCTAGTTTAGACAAATTATTAATTTCTGATCTTCTTTGACTAATTATTTTTTTTGAAAAATTTTTTTTTAAATATTCATGTTGAAAATCAAAAATATAGCCTATTGCTTTGGTTTTATCATAGTCACTGTTTAAAACTGGAAAAATGATATCTGGATCTATTTCTTTAATTAATTTTTTTTCATTAATAAAATCAACATATTTTATATTGATGTTTTTATTATCTAAATTTTCTAAAATATATCTTTCAACTGAATCTGATCCTTGCTTATATTTCCATTCAAAAATTGGTTTTATTTTTCTTTTTTTTAAAAAAATAAAAAATTGATATAATGGGAATAAATATCTCTTAAAATTAGATAGCAAGTTTTTTTTTGGAATAAATACATAAATTGAATATTTTTTTGATCTAAAATTTATTGCTTTAAGAAAATAACAAATTAAATCTACACCACCATTCCAGCCGCAAAAAAAAGAAGTGAGTATGACTATTTTTTTTTTCACACTAATTTTTTTTTATAAAATCATTAATTCTTCTAATAACACTCTTTAAATCTTGATGAGTGATATTTGGATAACTTGGTAAACATAAACCTTTTGAAGACAAAGCTTTAGCTTTTAAAAAACTTAATTTCTTATTTTTATACATCTTCATTTCACTGGCTAAATAAAATGTATTTCTTGTTTCAATATTAAATCTTTTCAAATATTTCATTAATTTATCCCGTTTTTTCGCATTATCCAATAAAATACAATTTAACCAATAAGAACTTTCAGAATTTTTATCTGTGCTCAAAAATTTAATTTTATCTTTATTTAATCCCTCAATGTATCTTTTATTAAGAATTTTTTTCTTTTTAAGAATATCATTTAATTTTTTCATTTGAGCTAAACCTAAAGCTGCACAAATATTTGTCATTCTATAATTATAACCTATCTCATCATGCCAATAATAAAGCTTATTATTTTTTTTAGACAAACCCTGACCTTTAAGTTTTTGTGCTTTTAGAAAGTAAGAAATTTCGTTTGTACATATCATTCCACCTTCTCCAGTTGTAATAGTTTTGCTTCCAAAAAAGCTAAAAGTAGAAATATCACCAAAGTTACCTACATGTTTTTTTTTGTAGAATGATCCAATCGCTTCAGCACAATCCTCTACAATAAATAAATTAAATCTTTTTTTAATCTTTATTAGTTCTGAAATATTTCCAACATTCCCATATAAGTGGGGGACAATTATTGCTTTTGTTTTTTTTGTAATTCTTTTTTGAATATCTTTTACATCAATTTGACCCGTGTTTATATCTGACTCGCAAAATACTGGTTTTGCTCCTACATAAGATATACAATTTACAGAAGCAATATAAGTAAAAGCTGGGACTATAACCTCATCATTTTTTTTTATGTTAAGTATTCTTAAAGCTAAATGTAATGCAACAGTACCATTTGAAGTTGTGGCACAATATTTTATTTTGGTATAATTAGAAAATTTTTTTTCAAATTTTGAGATAAACTCTCCATTTGAGGAAATCCAATTGTCATTTAGACACTTATTTACATTGATTTTTTCTTCTCTATTTATAATTGGTTTGTATAAAGGTATAATTTTAGAGGTCATATTTTCTAGTATGTTTTAAGGAAAGATGATGGTCTTTTTCATTATGAAAATATCTAATTGAATTAATAATCCTTAAATGTTTTTTTTTTGTAAAACTTTTAAGCCAATAATCATATATTTTATCTGAATACATAATTTGTCTATTTTTTTCCTTTAAAAATTTTTCCCCAATATTTTCGAATAAAAGATTTGAATGAAAGTAAAATTGGTTCATGTAATGAAATTCATATAATTCATCATAATTAAACTTTAGTTTTTTTTTATCTAAATTTAAAACTGTATTTTCAAATTCTTTTAAACTTTTAGGATTAAAACAAAAATTATATTTTGCGTGGGGATTATTTCTGTCAGCATTTACTACTTTTACGCCCAACAAAGGCAATTCAGATCCACAAGATCCATATACTGTAAGCACAGCAAACATACCTTGTTTTACTAAATCATTAACTGGAGCGTCTTTATCAATTATTTTAAATACGGGGTTTTGATTTAAGAAATCGTTCAGCAATTTTTCACTATTATCATCATAATTTGGATGAGGTTTAATATACCAATCAAAATTAGTTTTTTTTGCTATTTTTACACAAAATTTGAGCCACTCATAAAAATCTGGAAATAGAAAGTTTCCATAAACGTGTGGGCTGTCAAAAAATGAATGAGCAAAAATTACTATTTTCTTTTTTTTATTATTAAGAAAATAATTTTTTTTAGATTTTATTATTTTTTTATTAGGAAAATAAAAATATTTTTCATCACCACTTATTATTTTTTTTATAAATTTTTTACCTTTATTAAGTGATTTATTCTTAATCATTTTTGGAAAAGATTTAAAAATTTTTCTATATAGTTTGAAATGATAGTCATATCCGTTTGTTTTCTTTTTAAAAGAACAAGAATTTTTATCTATCTTATAAATTCTTGAATCTACACAATGAAATACATCAATATTTTTTTTTACAGCTATTCTTAGAGGAATAGCATTAAGATAAACAACATGTGAAACAGAAATGCCTTGTACTTTATTTTTTTTAAAAAATTTTTCCCAGAATAAAAAATTTTCAATACATTTGGAAAAAAAGCTTAAAAAACTTTTTGAATTTAAATCAATTGTTGGTTTATTGTATTTTTTTAGATAACTGTCATATATAAGATCTCCTATCCATACACCATTAATTGAAAAATTTTCAATGTCTCTTTTGGTTTTTTTTTTTGAGAAAAAAATTTTTTTTGAGATTTTTTTTGCTTTAAAAAAATCAAAATAATTTGTTATCCTAATTAAAAATTTATCTACTCCATATGAAGCATAAATTCCAAAATTTCTTATTTTAATTAAAGAACCAATAAACCATTTCAAATTATCAAAAAAAAAAAATTATTTTTTTTGTAATCTCTGTAAAAGTCGTAAGCAACTAATTTGCAATTTTTTATATATGGAATTGAATTTACCAAATAAGAATTGGCAATCTGAACTCCTTGCCAACCGTTGAATTCAATTAAAAATAAATTGTTATTTTTTTTTTATTTTTAAAAAAAACACTTTGGTTATGTTTGATAAAATTTAGATAATGATTTGAATTTTGGACCATTATTAATATCTAACTAAAATATTTTTTAATTTTTTCAATAACATAGTTTACATCCTTAAAAGAAAGATTGTGATGGATAGGTATGCTCACAGTTTTAAGAAAATATGTTTTATAATCACTTAGATGAATAGTTTTTTTTTTGATTAAACTAAATTTATTTAAAGGTATGTAATGGTACTGACAAAAAATTCTATTTTTCATCATATAATTTAAAAATTTATTTTTTTTAATCAAATTCTTAAAATTTAAATTAATTAGTACTAGGTGAAAACTCGAATGATTTTTACTATCGTATTTTGGAAAATTAATTAAATTTTTATAATTATTAAGTTTTAACTTATAATAATTATAAATTTTTTTTCTTTTATTTATAAACAAATTTAATTTATCTATCTGCGAAAAACCCAAGGCACAATTAATGTCACTCATTCTATAATTAAAACCCAAGGTTTCTACATCATAATTCCAATGTTTTCTTTTATCTCTTACTATTCCGTGAGATCTGAATTTAATTATCTTATTAAAAATATTTTTATTATTTGTTGTAACACACCCTCCTTCACCAGTTGTAATTGGTTTAAGAGGATGGAATGAAAACGCAGAAATATCAGCGTGTTTACAAGAACCAATTTTATATAATTTTTTTTTGACTGTATATTTTGCGCCGAATGCATGACATGCATCTTCTATAAGAAGACACTTTAATTTTTTTTTTATTTCATAAAACTTTTCATTATGATCAGGAAAGCCACCCATATATTGAACTACAATAGCCTTTACTTTTTTTAATTTATTTATTTTAATGCATTTAATAATTGCATCTGGAGTAATTAAACCTGATTGCTTATCTACATCAGCAAAAAAAATTTTTGCACCTAGAAGCATACACATATTATAAGAAGAAATAAAATTTATTATAGGCATTATAACAACATCACCTTTTTTTATATCTGAAGCCAAAAAAGATAAATGCAAAGCTGAAGTGCCATTATTACATGTTGCAGTATATTTTACTTTTAAAAAATTCTTTATTTTTTTTTCAAATTTTTTGACATAATTACCTGTAGTAATTAAGTCATTTTTTAATGACTTAGAAACTTCAATTATGTCGGATCTGTCAATAAATTGCCTACCATAGTATATTTTTTGTTTTGGCATAAATTTTAATATTTTCTTTCTCTTAATCCTGAAATACTGATTGGATTTTCTAAAAAATTTTTAGGATCAATTTTATCATTTTCAAATTTAGATATATTGAAAAACAAATCATTCAAAATATCAAAATAATCTTTCATAACCTTTTTGTCATGAGCAACCGAACAATAAATTACATTTGAAGCTAAAAAATTTTTTTTCAACATTTCCTGAGATATATAATTTTTATATGCAATATTATTTTTTGATTTAAAATTA
Organism: alpha proteobacterium HIMB5; assembly: GCA_000299095.1. Taxonomy (NCBI): domain Bacteria; kingdom Pseudomonadati; phylum Pseudomonadota; class Alphaproteobacteria; order Candidatus Pelagibacterales; family Candidatus Pelagibacteraceae; species alpha proteobacterium HIMB5. The sequence continues at coordinate 1,040,466 of CP003809.1, forward strand.
AATAGAGGTATTGCATCTAAATTTTTTATTTCTATCTCTAATCCATTATTTTTTGAAATTTTGCTCCATTTTTCTTTAATTTTTTTTCCCAATTTTGTAATAATTTTCCAAGATTTTGTTTTATGCATGATTTCAAGTGTTTCTAACGCAGCCGTTGGTCCAACTCTCTCTGTCCAAAAAGTGCTACTTATAAAAGAAGAATTACAATATTCCATCACCTCCCTTTTTCCTACTATTGCATTAATTGCATATCCATTTCCCAACGCTTTGCCAAAAATAGCTATGTCTGGATATACTTTATAATACTTATGTAAACCTCCATAAGTTTGTCTAAAGCCTGATGTACACTCATCAAATATTAAAACAATTTTCTTTTCGTTTGCAAGTTTTCTAATTTTTTTTAAAAAGTTATTTTTAGGCTCAACATCTCTTCTAACTTCCATTTTGATAACTCCAATATTATGTTTTTTTACAATATTTTCTAATTGATTAAAATTATTGTAATCAAAAGGAATGGCTGTATTTTTTAATATTTTTGGTATTCCACTAACTGGAACCTTATGCATTAAATGACTATTTAAATTATTTGGATTTTTTATATTACTAGACAAATACCAATCATGCCAACCATGATATCCACAAATAGCCACTTTATCCTTTCCTGAGGCGGCTCTTGCGATTCTAATAGCTACTGAGTTTGCTTCACCACCTGTTCTAGTAAATCTAACCATATTTGACCAAGGGTGCATCTCAACTAATTTTTCTGCAAGTTGAATTTCTTCTATAGAATTTAAAGTTGTCATTGTTCCATTTTTAACTGTTTGTAGAACTTTGTTATTTATGCTTGAATTTGCATAACCGAGTATATTTGTTCCAACTCCCATGAAGGACAAATCATTTAAACAATTTCCATCTAAGTCCCAAATTTTAAATCCTTTACTTTTTTTAAAGTATGCAGGCCATTTATTTGGTAAAAATAAATCTGGATTTTTTGAAAATAACATAGTTCCTCCTGGAATTATATTTTTTGCTCTTTTCCAAGTCTTTTGTCCAATGCTCATATCGATGCCTTCATTTCTTCTTGTGTTAATATTTAAATCAAATAATTTTTGTTTTTTTTTATAAAGCTTTACAATTTCTAAAATTTTAAAATTATATATATCATCGAATTGATTTAAGACATTTCTTATTACATTTAAATCATTGGGGTCATCTAGGGTTAATCTTAAGAAAGAATAATCAGAAACGTACTCTAAATTAGTTTTTTTTAATGAAGGATTTTTACGAATATGAGTAGTAACATGTTCTCTTAAATTTTTATTTTTTCTAGATGCTTTCCAAGCTAAAAATAAAGATTTAAATGTAAATACCTCTACATCTAATCCATCAGGATATGTTGGTGGCATTGTATTGGAAGAATAGTCCACATTTTCATCAAAAAATTTTGTTATCACTTGATCTACAACAGAAAAATCAATAAGTGGACAATCTGCAGTAATACGAACGATATTTTTAGATTTAAAAAATTTTGCGGCTTGAAAATATCTATCAACAACGTCATCTTCTGACCCTCTGTAGCATTCAATTTTCATCTTATCGCATATCAATTTAACACTATCATCTGAGGAATGGTTTGTTGTCGCTACAATAATCTTTTTGATATGTTTAGACTTTTTCAATCTATTTATTAAAATTTCCAAATAAGTAAAATTTTTATATTTTTTTAATATCTTTCCTGGAAATCTTTTTGAATTATATCGTGCTTGTATTATTGTAATTAATTTCAATTTATTTTCCACTTTCTTGGGTCTATTAATTTTTTTTCATTATTAGCAAAATCATCAGGAACAAAAATAGTTTTTTTCCTAAAACAATAAATTATCTCTTTTAATTGTTTTGCTGAGTCAAAACCAACTACGATGCCATCGATGTGTTTTATTTTCTTAATAAAATTAAGACATGCATCTAATTGTGAAATATTTTTTGAATTGCACCATGATGTGAATTTTTTAAATAAGTTTTTACTTTTAAAGTTTCCTATCTTTAATTGACTTTGAAGTAGTAAACCTTTTAAGAAACATGATCGAACATGAATTTCAATGTTTTGTTTTTTTAACTTTTTTAATAAATCTTTTTTTAAAAATCTTTGATCAAAAATATTAAGCGGAATTTGAATTATGTCAGGCTTCCAGAATTTTAAAACTTGATTAATTTCATTAATTTCATAAACGGAAATTCCAACTTTTGAAACTAATTTTTTTTTTTTCAATTCTAAAATATATTCAAGGAATCGATTTTTTTTATTTAAAATATCTGACGTATCATGAACTAAAAGACCATATAATTTTTTGATTTTAAGATCTTTCAATGACTTTGTGAGCATTTTATTAAGCCATAATTTTAAATTTTTTTCTTTTTTTACAGGTAATTTAATTTTTGTTATAATTTTCTTATTTAATCTCAACTCACCAATTCTTTTTTGACTATTACCATAATTAATTGCTGTATCAAAAAAACTTAAAACATTAGTTCTTAATATATTATAAATTTTTCTTAATTCTTCGTTGCTAATTTTTTTTTTTTAATCCATACTTAAATCCTAGTTGTGCAGAACCAAAAATAATTTTCATTAATATTTTATATATTTTTTTTTAAGTGGAGTTCCTGCATATAATTTTTTACATGAAATTTTTCCAATTATCTCATCAAAATATCTTGGATGAAGTCCAAATGCTGGTCTAATAATTTTTATATTTTTTTTTGTAAATTTTTCATTCTTTTTGATATCTTTAAATATATAAATAGATCTTTTGAATTTTAAAAATTTTGTCTCACTTTTTGTCGGCCCAAAGAAAATTTTTCCGTTTGCAGACCATGCCACTTCTGTCTCCTTTTTTAAGGATTTCAATTCATTAAATTCACTAGAAAATGCACCATCTACACCTTTTTTTTTGCTTAAAGTAAAATGTTTTTCAATTATTGTTGCTCCATTATTAACTGCCGTTATCGCTGCGCCTATACCCAAACTATGATCTGAAAAACCAACTTCGCATTTAAATATTTTTTTCATTTTTTTAATAGTGGTCAAGTTTAAATCTTTTGGATTTGCTGGATAAGAACTAGTACATTTCAGTAATGCCAACTGTTTGCAACCATTCTGGCGCAAATATTTTACTGATCTCTTCAACTCTTTTAATGAAGCCAAGCCTGTTGACATTATTACTGGCTTTTTAGTCTTCGCAACACGTTTTAATAATGGATAATGATTATTTTCGAAAGAAGCAATTTTATACATGGGAACATTTAAATTCTCTAAAAAGTCAACTGCAGACTCGTCAAAAGGACTACTAAAAAAAATTAAATCATTTTTTTTTGCCCTCTCAAAAATTTGGTTGTGCCATTCCCAAGGAGTTTGAGCTTTTTTATACAAATCAAATAAGGAATTGTTTTTCCATAAATTTTTTTTGTCTTTTATGAAGAATTCTTTTCGTGATGATTTCATTGTTATTGTTTCAGGAGTATAGGTTTGAAGTTTTATTGCATCTGCACCAGCCTTAGCTGCTAAATCTACAATCTTAAGTGCCTTTTTTAATGAACCATTATGATTACCTGACATCTCAGCAATAATAAAAGGTCTATGTTTTTTAGATATTATTTTTTTGCTTACTTTAAACATCTATTTTGTAATTTTCTGGTATTTCGTGCACTTTTGATCTTCTACTCAATCTGGTAAATTCATCCTTTGGTGGAACCGTATCAAAACCTAATAAAGATTTTTGTTTTTTTGTTAATTTATTAAAAGTTTTTCTAGGAGTATTTTTCATAAAATCAAATGATGGTTTTATGAACCATCTTGCATATCCTAATACCAATGCCCATCTAGAATTATTGTCATATTTAGCAGAACCGCCATGCCAAAGATTAGCATTAAAAATCAAAACACTTCCTTTTTTTGCATTTATATATTTTAAATTTTTAATTTGCTTATTATTATTTGCATATTTTTTATATTTATGACTTTTTGGTACTACTAACGTAGTACCATTTTTTTTATTCACATCATCAAAATACCAAATTACGTTTGCAACTAAGTTGTAATTAACTCCAGGTAAATTGCTATCTAAATGTATGGGCTGTCCCTTATTTCCCTCAAAAGGACATCTTGCAGAAATATTGTTTAAGTAAAATGGTTCGTTGTTTTTATAAGATCCTTCTTTTAAAATAATATTTAAAATTTTCATGACTAAATTATTCTCAAATAATTTAAACCAAACTAAATCCTTATTGTGAAGGTTATATACAACTTTTTCATAAGTCTTGTCTGCTACAGTTTTTTTTTTAAATAAATTTGCATATCGATTTGAATATTTTTTATAATAACCCTCTAAAAGGTTTTTATACTTTTCACATTCTTTTTCAGAAATAACATTAGGTATTATTGTATACCCATATTTTCTAATTGCGTTGACACGATTTTTAATCATGTTTATTTTAATTTACAAAAAACTGTGATTTGTCTTCCAAGATTTAACTCA
>CP003809.1:1050000-1343202 GCA_000299095.1 alpha proteobacterium HIMB5
TTTCCAAACTATTCAAATTTTTTTAATATAATTACTGGCCTAGTCCGCTTTCGCTCGCCACTACTAACGGAATCTCAATTGATTTCTATTCCTCTGGTTACTTAGATGTTTCAGTTCTCCAGGTTGTCTCTTTAAACCTATGTATTCAGTTTAAAGTACCACATAAAGTGGTGGGTTTCCCCATTCGGAAATTTTCGGATCAAAACTTACATACAGCTCCCCGAAACTTATCGCAGTATATCACGTCCTTCATCGGCTTTCAGTGCCAAGGCATCCGCCACACGCCCTTAAACGCTTAATTTATGCACAGAAAAAAATTCTGTGTTGAATTAAATTTTTGTTTGAACATTAACTTGATAACAACATTGTTAATGTTCGGATATAGATATTGATATTAATAATTTTTTATTTACGATTTAAATAGCTAAGTGTTTTGGTGGAGGATAGCGGGATCGAACCGCTGACCTCCTGAATGCAAATCAGGCGCTCTCCCAGCTGAGCTAATCCCCCCTTAATCTTTTGGTGGGCCGAGAAAGACTCGAACTTTCGACCCCACCCTTATCAAGGGTGTGCTCTAACCAACTGAGCTACCGGCCCCCATTCAAGAGAAACACTCACTTTTAAGAAGAGAAACGAGGACGGTCAACATTAGCCTGTAAATTATTTAGAATGAAAATAAATTTTTCACTCATCCTTAGAAAGGAGGTAATCCAGCCGCAGGTTCCCCTACGGCTACCTTGTTACGACTTCACCCCAGTCGCTGACTATACCGTGGTCAAGGGTTTAAAACCTTGCCTTAAGGTAGAACCAACTCCCATGGTGTGACGGGCGGTGTGTACAAGACCCGGGAACGCATTCACCGTGGCACGCTGATCCACGATTACTAGTAATTCCAGCTTCATGCACTCGAGTTGCAGAGTGCAATCCGAACTGAGGTATCTTTTAAGGATTTGCTTGACGTCGCCGTCTTGCTTCCTGTTGTAGATACCATTGTAGCACGTGTGTAGCCCAACACGTAAGGGCCATGAGGACTTGACGTCATCCCCACCTTCCTCCAGCTTATCACTGGCAGTTCTTTCAGAGTGCCCAACTTAATGATGGCAACTAAAAGTGAGGGTTGCGCTCGTTGCGGGACTTAACCCAACATCTCACGACACGAGCTGACGACAGCCATGCAGCACCTGTGTTTCGTCCGGCCGAACCGAAAACTTTAATCTCTTAAAGTCGCGACGAACATGTCAAGTGTTGGTAAGGTTCTGCGCGTATCTTCGAATTAAACCACATGCTCCACTACTTGTGCGGGTCCCCGTCAATTCATTTGAGTTTTAACCTTGCGGTCGTACTCCCCAGGCGGTGTGTTTATCGCTTTCGCTGCGACACTGAAAATAAATTTCCAACGTCTAACACACATCGTTTACGGCATGGACTACGAGGGTATCTAATCCTCTTCGCTACCCATGCTTTCGTTCCTCAGTGTCAGTATTGATCCAGAAAGCTGCCTTCGCAATTGGTATTCTTTCTAATATCTACGAATTTCACCTCTACACTAGAAATTCTGCTTTCCTCTATCAAACTCCAGCTGAAAAGTTTTGATGGCAGTTCCAGAGTTAAGCTCTGGGATTTCACCACCAACTTTTTCAACCACCTACGAACTCTTTAAGCCCAGTAATTCCGAACTACGCTAGGTCCCTTCGTATTACCGCGGCTGCTGGCACGAAGTTAGCCGGACCTTCTTATTCGGGTACAGTCATTTTCTTCCCCGACGAAAGAGCTTTACAACCCAAGGGCCTTCTTCACTCACGCGGCATCGCTGCATCAGAGTTTCCTCCATTGTGCAAGATTCCCCACTGCTGCCTCCCGTAGGAGTTTGGGCCGTGTCTCAGTCCCAATGTGGCTGATCATCCTCTCAAATCAGCTATTGATCATAGTCTTGGTAGGCTATTACCCCACCAACAAACTAATCAAGTGCAGGCTCATCCAATGGTGCATAAAGCTTTCTCCGTAAAGACTTATCTGGTATTAGCACAAGTTTCCTCGTGTTATTCCAGGCCAAAGGGCAGATACCTACATGTTACTCACCCGTCTGCCACTAAGTATTGCTACTTCGTTCGACTTGCATGTGTTAGGCGTGCCGCCAGCGTACGTTCTGAGCCATGATCAAACTCTCAAGTTTAAAAACGGCGCACACTAGCTTCTATACAAATTCTAAGAATAAAATTTGTATAATGTTGAAGTGTGTACGACAAATTTTGGTAACCTTAACCGTCCACACTTCTCTTCTTAAAATATTAACTTTTTAAATAACTATTAGGTAAAATTCACCTAAAAAACCCCATAAACACTAGCTAATTTCTATTATCTACGAGGAAATTCGAAGCTTATAAGTGAAATTTATAGTAAATCAAGTTTAATTGTTAAAAAAATACCAAAAAAAGCCTTTTTTTTAGGCTTTTTCCAAGAAAATTTCGTACAAATATCATAAATAATCTTATTTATGCTAAGTCGACTAAAATTTTTTAAAAAATTTGACATCAAAACTTTAGTAATATTAACGATGATAGTGTCGACTATTGTGATTATGTCAAAACATAATTCTCAGCAAAAAGAAACTAAAGTGCAAACAAATAATTTGATTGAAAATATTTATTTAAAAAAAACAATTAAAAATATATTTGATCAATTAGAGCCAAAATATAAAAAAGTAGAACATACTGTTTTAAAAGGAGAAAATTTAGACAGAATACTTATAGAAAATTCTATAAGGAAGGAAGAAATAACTTTAATTAAAAAAGAACTATCAGAACATTTCGATACAAGAAAGTTACTGGTTGGAACTAAAATTGAATTTTTAATAGAGCAATCCAAAAAAGAAATTATTAATTTTACCTTTCCTGTCTCTAAAACTAAAAAAATATTTTTAACTAAAAAACTAAATGAGAACTTTTTTAAGAGTGAAATTAAAAATTTAAAACTCAATAAAAAAATTCTTTTTAATGAAAATAAAATTTATAACAGTCTATATAAATCAGCAATTGATGTAAAAATTCCTGCAAAAGTTATCATAGAATTTGCTAGAATTTATGGTTTCCAAATTGATTTTCAAAGAGATATTAAGAAAAATGATTCTTTCCAAATAATGTATGAAATTTTTTTAAATGATAAAAATAAAATTATTGATACTGGTGAAATACTTTACGCAAATTTAAATATTGAAGGAATAGATAACTCACTTTATCTCTTTAAAGATAAAGATAATTACGGACACTATGATAAGAACGGTAAGAGTATTAAAAAAACTCTGATGAAAACTCCTATTAATGGTGCAAGATTATCATCATCATTTGGAATGAGAAAACATCCAATTGATGGTTTTAATAAAATGCATAGAGGTACTGATTTTGCTGCTCCATTAGGCACTCCTATAATGGCTTCAGGTGATGGTGTGGTAATTAAAGCAGGTTGGTGTGGTGGTGGAGGTAATTGTGTGAAAATAAAACACAATTCAATTTATACAACAGTTTATGCTCACATGTCTAAGTTTGCTAACATGATAAAAAGAGGTAAAAGAGTGAGACAAGGACAAACTATTGGCTATGTTGGATCAACTGGTAAATCAACTGGCCCACATCTTCATTATGAAGTTATTGTAAATGGCAAAAGGGTTAACTCACAAAAATTGAATTTGCCGTCTGGTAAAATTTTAAAAGGACAAAAAAGAATATTATTTGAAACAGAAAAAATAAAATTAGATGTATTAAAATCTGAAAAAATTATTGGTCTTTCTTAAACAGCTTTAATTTTTGATTCTTCTTCATGAGTATCATTAATCTCAGAATTATTGCTTAACATATTATCATTGCTGTTATTATTGATCTTATTTTTTTTTATCAAATCTTTTTCATTTAAAATTCTTTGAAAATGATCTGCATGTTGGAAATAATTTTCTGATAGTATTTTATCACCTGTTGATAGCGCTTCTCTTGCTAAATTACTATACTTTTCAATAAGTTTAGCTGCGTTATGATTATTTCTACCGGAGAATTTTCTTTGAAAATTTTCTGTATTCGAGAAGTTAGAATTAAACTTATTTTTATCAACTACATTACTTTTAAAAGATCTATCAGACCTTCTAAAATTGTTTCTTTTTCCATTATTATTTTTAAATGTGACCATAATATTTTAAATTTTTATGCTTGTTAAGCATCTATTTTTTTTACCAAAATCTTTAATAACTTTTTGAACAAAAAATCCATTATTTTTTAATATTTCTTTCACTTTATCTTTCTGATTATAACCAATCTCTAAAATTAGTTTTCCATTTTTTTTTAATAGTTTAGAGGATTTATTAATTACTTTTTTAATTTCAAATACTCCATCATTTCCTCCGTTAAGAGCATTTTCTGGTTCATAACCAATAACATCCTTCATTAAATTTTTTAAATCTGATCTACAAATATATGGAGGATTAGATACAATTAAATCATATTTACCTAAATTAAATTTGTCAATATCTGATTTATATAATTTTAATCTATTACTTAAATTCATTCTTTTTGAGTTAATTTTACATACTTCTAAGGCTTTTTGACTAACATCTATACCAGTTGCTTTTAAATGATTTAATTCATCTAAAATCGATAAAATGATACATCCAGAACCTACACCTATTTCTAAAAAATTATTTATTTTTTTTTTTTAAAATGCATAGAATTTCTTCAATTACAACTTCTGTATCAGGCCTTGGAATAAGTACTCTTTTATCTACATAAAACTCATTTTTCCAAAAATCCTTACTTTTTGTTAAATAAGCCATGGGTGTATGCAAGCTTCTTTTTTTAATTAAAGAAATATATCTTAAATAATCTTTTTTTTTGATCTGAAAACTTTGGTTTATTATTACAAATTCTTTTTTTTTTTGGAGTATTTGGCTCATTAAAATTTCAGAGTCTAAAGAAAAGGTTGGGATATTCTTTTTTTTTAAAATATTTGCTCCTTTTGTAATTACTTCTGATAACTTCATAACTTACTTAAACTTTCTTCTTGAGCTTGCAATGTCAACGTTTCAATCATTTCATCAAAAGCCTCTCCTTCTAAAAATTCCTCTAATTTATGTAGAGTTAGATTTATTCTATGATCTGTCACTCTTCCTTGTGGAAAATTATAAGTTCTAATTCTCTCAGATCTATCTCCTGTACCTATCTTAGTTTTTCTATCTTTAGATCTTTCTTGATCTATTCTTGATCTTTCGAATTCATAAATTCTAGATCTTAAAATTTTCATTCCTTTAGCTTTGTTTTTATGTTGAGATTTTTCATCTTGTTGAGAAACAGAAATTCCAGTAGGAATATGAGTTATCCTTACTGCACTGTCAGTTGTATTGACTGATTGTCCTCCTGGGCCACCAGCTCTAAAAACATCAATTCTTAAATCAGAGTCGTTAATCTTTACATCTACTTCCTCTGCTTCGGGCAATACAGCTACAGTTGCAGCTGATGTATGAACTCTTCCTTGAGTTTCTGTATCTGGTACTCTTTGAACTCTATGAACACCACTTTCATACTTTAATGTTGAGTAAATATTACTTCCTCTTATTGATGCTATTACTTCTTTTAAACCACCAGCTTCACTTTTTGATATTGATATTAATTCTAAACTCCATTTTTTTTTATTACATACTTTCTCATACATCTTGAAAAGATCTCCAGCAAATAAACTTGCTTCTAATCCTCCTGTACCTGCTCTTATTTCAATTATAGCGTTTTTTTTATCAGCCTCATCCTTTGGTAATAAAAAGAATTTTAATTTTTTTTCAGATTTATCATATTTAAGTTTTAATTCTTCTAATTCTTGTTCAGCCATAGATTTGATTTCGTTGTCACTTTCTTTATCATTTATAATTTTTTCTAAATCTATTTTTTCATTTTCAAAAGATATATAGCTCTTTGCTTCATCGATTATTTCATTTAAATCAGAATATTCCTTTGATTTTTCAGCAAACAATTTTTTATCAAGATTACTAGAGGATAGTTCTTTTTCTAAATTAGAATGTTTAGAAATTAGATCATCAATATTTTTTTTTGGTATCATGTGATATTTATTTTCTATTTCTGATCTCTAAAGCTTTTTCTTCAACTTTATCTATAACTTTAGATATAATGTCTTCTGAAATAACTCTTTCTGATTGGACACCAGATAAATAGAGCATGTTATTACCTTTTCCGCCACCTGTTATCCCAACATCTGTCATTGCAGCCTCTCCAGGTCCATTCACAACACAACCAATAACCGATAAAGTTACTGGCTCTTTAATGTGTGATAATTTTTCCTCTAAAATCTTAACTGTATCAATGACTTTAAATGCTTGTCTAGCGCATGATGGGCAAGATATGATTTTAACTCCTCTATTTCTTAAATTTAAAGATTTCAAAATTTCGTTACCAATTTTAACTTCTTCTACAGGATCGTCTGACAATGATACTCTAATAGTATCACCAATTCCGGCTAATAATAATTTACCCATTCCAATAGAAGATTTAATACTTCCTGACACAAACCCTCCAGCTTCGGTAATACCTAAATGTAAGGGATATTCTGTCTTTTCTGATAATTGTTCATAAGCTGAAATGGACAGAAAAACATCAGAAGATTTTACGCTTATCTTTAAATTATTAAAATTTTGATCTTCTAGTATCTTTACATTTCTTAAAGCACTTTCTACGAGTGCTTCGGGACATGGTTCTTTATATTTTTCTAAGATATCTTTTTCTAATGAACCAGCATTAACTCCTACTCGTATAGAGCAATCATTTGCAGCTGCAGCACTAACAACATCCTTAATCTTTTTTTCATCTCCAATATTGCCAGGATTAATTCGTAAACAATCTGCCCCATTTTCTGCAGCTTCAATTGCTCTTTGATAATGAAAATGAATGTCTGCCACGAGTGGTATTTCAATTTCTTTTTTTATAATTTTTAATGCATCTGTTGACTCTTTATCTGGACAAGAAACTCTAACTATATCAGCACCCGCTTCTTGTATTTTATGAATTTGTTTTATTGTAGAAATTGGATCAGAGGTCAATGTGTTTGTCATCGTTTGAACTGAGATTGGGTTTTCACCACCAATCTTTACGTTGCCAACATTTATAGTTTTGGTTTTTCTTCTTCTAATTTCTCTAAACGGTCGAATACTCATTAAAAATTAATCTAAGTTAAATTCTTTATGCAAACAAGCAACGGCTTTTTTTACATCTTTGTTTGAAATTAATACTGATATTTTGATTTCAGAGGTAGAAATGACCATAATATTTATCTTTTTTTGAGCTAATGATTTAAACATTCTGTATGTTATGCCAGGTGTAGTAATCATTCCAACACCAATTATTGATATTTTTGATAAGTTTTTATCGAATGCTAATTTTTTAAATTGAATTTTTTTATTATCCTTAACTAATTTTTCTGTTTTTTTTAAATCATCAGCTTTTATGGTGAATGTAATGTCAGTTTCTTTCTTATTTAATGAAATATTTTGTACAACCATATCTACATTGATTGAGTTATCAGATAATGGTTTAAATATTTCAGCAGCAACACCTGGTTTGTCCTTTACACCAACGATCGTTATTTTGGCATCATCTTTTGTGGAGGAAATTCCAGTTATTATCTGATCACTAAATGATTTTTTACTTCCAGTTATTAGTGTTCCATTTTTTTTAACAAAAGAAGATTTTACCAATATATCAATTTTATTTAATTTAGCATCTTGCACAGAAGTTGGTTGCATAACTTTTGAACCTAATGAAGACATTTCCAGCATCTCATCATAAAAAATTTTTTTTATTTTTTTGGCTTTTTTATTCATTCTTGGGTCTGTAGTATAAACACCATCTACATCTGTATAAATTATACATTCTTCTGCATTCAAAAATTTTGCTAACATTATTGCTGATGCGTCAGAACCACTTCTACCAATTGTTGTTATTCTAAAATTTGAATTAATTCCTTGAAAGCCAGCTACTATTGGAATGCCACCTTCATTCATATAATTTTTTATATCTTTAGTCTTAATGTTTGAAATTCTTGCATTTGAATGATTTCCTTCCGTTAAAATTGGAAGTTGCCATGATAACCACGATCTTGAATTATGCCCCAACGATTTTAGATTTCCTGCAATCAATGCACAAGCAGCCTGTTCTCCAGTTGATAGTAAAGTATCATATTCAGCGCTGTCAAAATTATTACTAATAGATTTTGTTGTTTTTATTAATTTATTAGTCACACCACTCATGGCTGAAGATATAACAGCTACTTTAGTATTTTTAGACTTGTGAGATAATATTATTTTACTAACAATTTTAATCCTTTCAATTGAACCCACAGAAGTTCCACCAAATTTGAGGACTATTGTTTTCGATCTCATTGATAACTATAATTAAATTTTAAATAATTTGATAAAATACATCTAATCAATTATGTCAACAATTTAAAATATATGACAACTGTAAATAAAAAAGAAATAGAAAAATTTTCTAGGTTGGCTGAAGAATGGTGGGATGTTGAAGGAAAATTTAAACCTTTGCATAAGTTTAATCCAATAAGGATTAAATATATCAAAGAAAGTGTAATTGAAAATTTCAAATTACAAAATAATGAAAAACTTCCATTAGATGGAATTAATTTATTAGATATTGGATGTGGGGGAGGATTATTATCCGAACCAATGTGTAGATTGGGAGCAACAGTTACAGGTATTGATGCTTCTGCAAAAAATATAGAAATCGCAAAAATTCACGCAAAAAAGAATAATCTGAATATAAATTATATTTGCACGTCACCTGAAAAAATTCGAAAAGAAAAATATGATGTAATCTTAAATATGGAGATTGTTGAACATGTTGAAAACGTAGATTTATTTTTAAGTTCATCCTCAAATCTTTTGAAAAAAGATGGTCTTATGTTTGTAGCGACTATCAACAAAACATTGAAATCTTATTTATTTGCAATTATAGGAGCTGAATATATTTTAAAATGGCTTCCTATTGGAACACATGAATGGGAAAAATTCATAAAACCAAATGATCTTAAAAATATTCTGTCTAAATTTGATCTGACAATGATAAAAACTGACGGGGTAAAGTTTAATCCTATTTTAGACAAATGGAGTTTGAGTAAAGATACGTCAATTAACTATATTTCAAAATTTATTAAAAATTAATTTTCTTTATCCTCAAACCAAGGTAATGCCTGTGTTTCAATTCCTTCTTCAGATAAATCTTTGATATCTTGATTAGAAGCTTTTCCATAAATTCCTTTTTTTCTTTTTTTACCTTCATAATGAATCGATCTTGCTTCATAAGCAAAATTATCACCAACATAATCTAAATTTTTTTCAACAAATTTTTTATATTCTTTTAACTTATTTTTTATCTCTAAAATTTTTTTATTTTCTTGATTATTAATTTTATTATTTTTTGAAAATAAATTTGGTGCCATCAAAGATTTCTCTACTTTTAATGATCCACACTTTATACATGTTAATAATTTCTTATTCTTTAATCTTTCATATTCATTAGATGAAGCAAACCAACTGTCAAAATCAATTTTACATTTTTTACAGTTTATTTGATATTTAATCATAATGATTAATTAATTATATATTATCTAATTTCAAGATAGATTAACTTCTGTAATCTGCATTAATCTCGACATACTTTTTTGTTAAATCCATTGTATATGTTGTAAATTTTTTTTTTCCTGTTGAAATATCCACATCAATATTAATGGCATAATTTTTCATATATTCCTTTACAGTATTTTCTTCATATTTTTCATTTAATTTTCCATTAATAATTATTTTCTCATCTCCAAATCTTAAAGACAATTTTGATAAATCTAAATCAACACCAGATTTTCCGATTGCCATAATAATTCTTCCCCAATTAGGATCTTCCCCGGCTATTGCTGTTTTTACTAAAGCTGAGTTTGCAATTGAAAAACCAATTTTTTTTGCATCAGTTTCAGAAGAGCAATTATTAACATTGATAGTTACAAACTTTGAAGCCCCCTCTCCATCAGCAACTACTCTTTTAGCTAAATTTAACAAAACCTCATTCAAGCTTTGTTCAAACTCCTCTAATTTTTTATCATTAATGTTAGCAATCTTTTTATTTTGTGCCTTGCCGGTCGAAAATATTGTTACCATATCATTTGTACTTGTATCTCCATCACAGCTAATTGCATTAAATGTATTATGAATATTCTTAGTTAAAAGTTTTTTCAAAATTTCATTGGATATTTTTGCGTCTGTAAAAATATAACACAAGGTTGTAGCCATATTTGGTTGTATCATTCCAGAACCTTTTGCGACTCCATATATTTTTACTTTTGTACTACCTATATTGCACTCAGCCATTGCTAGCTTAGGTTTTGTGTCTGTGGTCATTATGCCCAATGCTGCTTTTGTCCAAATATATTTATTTTGTGTATATTTTATTTGATTTATTAAATCAGGAATTTTTTTTTTAATTTTCTCAAATGGGTAAGGCTCACCTATAGTTCCTGTGCAACCAAATAAAATTTGATTTGGGCTAATAAGATCTGGGTTGTTATCATCATCTTTCTGTTTTTGACTAAGTTCTGATGAAATAATTTCAGCTAATTTTTGCATACTTTGATAGCCTTTAGCGCCAGTAAAGGCATTAGCATTTCTTGTATTAACTAAAAGTGAAAATATTTTTTCATTTTTTTGATCAATATTCCATTTAATATTTTCTGATATAATTTTCGACTGTGTATATACAGATGCGTGATTAGCGCCATCTCTAAAATAAAACATTACCAAATCATCTCGAGAGGTATTGTATAAATTTGCAGAAACTGAAGAAATTGCTACCCCATCAATATGATCTAGGTTTTGATAATCACCCATTGTTGTCTTGTTTTTTTGAGAGGTAAATAGATTTTTAAAATTTATTCCCATTGTATTTAAATTATAAATTTAATAATTATATTAATGTTAATTATTAATTATTAAATCAAAAACTAATGCTTAATCCTCTTAAAATTGTATCAAAACTCTTTAAATCTGGGAATCAAAAAGAATTAGATAGAATTTCAATTGTAGTAAATAAAGTAAACGAATTTGAGGAGGAAATTAGTAAATTAAGAGATGAAGAATTTCCAAAAAAGACTGAAGAGCTAAAAAATAAGATTAAAGAAGGTCATGATTTAAATAAAATATTACCTGAGGCTTTTGCATTAGTTAGAGAAGCTTCTAAGAGAACTCGAAATGAAAGACATTATGATGTTCAAATTATTGGTGGTGTTGTTCTTCATGAAGGTAAAATTTCAGAGATGAGAACAGGTGAGGGAAAAACTCTCACAATTACACTTGCTGCTTATTTAAATGCTCTAAGTGGAAAAGGTGTTCACATTGTTACTGTAAATGACTATTTAGCAAAAAGAGATTCGATTGAAATGGGTTTAATATATAACTTTTTGGGCATTACCTCAGGTTATATCAATAATGACCAAGATGATTTTGAAAGAAAGAAAAATTATAATTGCGATATAACTTATGCAACTAACAGTGAGCTTGGCTTTGATTATCTAAGAGATAACATGAAATTCTCAACTGAAGAAATGGTTCAAAGAGAACACAGCTATGCAATAGTTGATGAAATTGACTCTTGTTTAATTGATGAAGCAAGAACTCCTCTTATAATATCAGGTACAGCTGAAGACAGGACAAGCCAATATCTTGCAATAGATAGTTTGGTTAAACAATTAAAAAAAGAGGATTATGATATTGATGAGAAAGACAAAAACATATTATTAACAAATACTGGTATCACTAATGTTGAAAAATTGTTTTCTGATGCTGGAATATTAAAAAATAATAATTTTTATGACCCAGCTAATTTAACATTAGTTCATCATGTTAATCAGGCTTTAAGAGCCAATCATTTATTTGAAAAAGGAAAAGACTATATTGTTAAAGATGGAATTTTAAAAATTATTGATGAATTAACTGGTAGAATTTTAGAAGGCAGAAGATATGGTGATGGATTACATCAAGCTCTAGAAGCAAAAGAGAGAATTGAGATACAAGTAGAAAATCAAACTTTGGCATCAATTACATATCAAAATTATTTTAGACTTTATAAAAAAATATCTGGTTGTACAGGAACTGCTGCAACTGAATCTCAAGAGTTTTTTGAAATTTATGAACTTAATGTTGTTGTTATACCAACAAACAAGCCAATGATCAGAAAAGATTATAATGATCAAATATTTAGAACAGAAAAAGAAAAAAATATTGCAATCATAAATCAAATCAAAGAATGTTATGAAAAAGGTCAACCACAATTAGTTTTTACCTCCAGTATTAATAAGTCAGAAATATATTCAGAATTATTAAAAAAAGAAAATATCAAACATGTAGTTTTAAATGCTAAAAATCATGCTAATGAAGCAGAAATCATTGCAAATGCTGGAAAAGAAAAATCAGTAATTATAACAACAAGTATATCTGGTAGAGGTGTTGATATTCAATTAGGTGGAAAAAAAGGTTCTAATAAAGATCAAAGTTTAGATATAGAAAAAGAGAAAATTAAGAAACTTGGAGGGTTATTTGTTATCGGAACAGAAAGAATGGAATCTCGAAGAGTTGATAATCAGGCCAGAGGAAGGTCAGGTAGACAAGGAGATGAAGGATGTTCTGTTTTTTTTGTAAGTTTAGAAGATGATTTAATGAGAATTTTTGGTTCTGAGTCTATGAATAATATTTTAGAAAAACTTGGTTTGAAAGATGGAGAAAGTATTGATCATCCGTGGATTAATAAAGCATTAGAAAGAGCTCAACAAAAAGTTGAGGCAAGGAATTTTGATATAAGAAAAACTCTTATAAAATTTGATAATGTATTAAATGATCAAAGGCATGTGATTTTTTCACAAAGAAAAAGGGCTATGAATTCAGATAATATATTTGAATATTCAAATGAATTTTTAAATGAAATTATCAGCGAATGTCTAAGACTAAAATTCAAGAAAAAAACAGATATAAAAAATTTAGAATTTGAAAATAAAATAAAAGGTTTATTAGGAAAAAATATAAATGATGAGAAACTAAAGGAGATCTCAATAAAATCAGATGAAGAATTAAAGAAAGAGATTACTAATCAATTTAATTTATCCAGAGAAGATCGAATTAAAGAAATTGGAGAGGATCAAGCAAAAGAAATTGAAAAAAGAATTTTCTTACAATCTATTGATGTTAATTGGAAATCACACATCCAGTATCTTGAACAACTTAGACAAGTAATTGGACTTAGATCATATGGTCAAAGAGATCCATTGGTTGAATACAAAAAAGAAGCATTTGAATTATTTGAGGCATTACTAGATAAACTCAAGTTAGATTTTGTTACTGTGCTTTTGAATTTAAAAGTCATAAAACAAGTTCAAGAAAAAACAAATTTAGCTCAAAATGTTTCTGATGATCCAAAATGTTTGCTACTACTAAATAAAGGAGAAAAAATTTCACGAAATGATAGATGCGAAGCTACAGGAAAAAAGTTTAAAAATTGTTGTGGTGCTTTATAAAATGTAAGCTAGGGTTGCTAAAATCGATATAACTACTACGCCTAAGATAATTTGTTGTTTTTTCGAATTTTTAAAATTTAAAATAACTGTTTCTAAATTTTTATCATTTTTATTTAGACTGCTTAATTCACTAACATCACTCATGAATCCTTTTTCTCTACCGATTTTTAAAAATTTAGATTTTCTGTGATCTAAAATTTGCTCTGATGACATTTCACTAAAAAAACTAATATTTGTTTTGATACTTTCAGAAACACTTTCTAAAATTTTATCCTTATCTCTGTGTGCTCCTCCAATAGGTTCTGGGATAATCTCATCTATGACTTTTAATTCTAGTAAATCTCCCGCAGATAATTTCATTGCTTTTGCAGCATCCAACATTTTTTTTGGGTCTCTCCACAAAATTGTTGCACACCCTTCTGGTGAAATAACTGAGTAAATTGCATTTTCTAACATCACAACTTTACTTGAAGAAGCTAGCGCAATAGCACCACCAGATCCTCCTTCTCCAATTACAATTGAAATAGTTGGCACAGTTAACTTCATGCAACATTCAATTGATTTGGCAATAGCTTCTGCTTGTCCTCTTTCTTCAGCTCCAACACCTGGATAAGCGCCTGGTGTATCAATGAATGAAATTATAGGAATATTAAATCTATTTGCTAGCTCCATAAGCCTAATAGTTTTTCTATATCCTTCTGGACGCATCATTCCAAAATTTCTCTCTATTCTACTTTCTAAGTTGTCACCCTTTTCTTGACCTATAACTAAAACTGAGGTTCCATTAAATTTTGCAAAACCTGCTAGTACTGATTTATCTTCTCCATAATATCTATCTCCTGATAAAGGTATAAAATCCTCGAATAAATTATCGATAAAATATTTTGATTTAGGTCGATCTTCATGACGCGCAACTAAAGTTGTTTGCCATGGATCTAAATTTGAATAAATTTCTTTTAATTTCGAATTTAATTCATTTTGAGTATCAGCAATTTTAGAAGTATCTACTTGTGATATACCGTCTTCTTTGTTGTATGGATCTTTAAGTTTATCCAATTCTGCTTCTAGATTTTTTATATCTGTTTCAAAACTTAAATAATTTTTCATAAATTATGTGAATATAGTCACATAATATCAAAAAAAGGCAACAAAATGATTGAATTAGCTATTTCTCATCTTATATCACTCCTAACATAATGACTAATACATACAAAAATATCGGAAATTTAAAAGTCTCGGAAATTTTAGCTGATTTTGTAAATAAAGAACTATTAGAAGGAACAAATCTTAAGCCTGAAAAATTTTGGGAAGGTTTTGAAAAAGTCATACATGAGTTGGCGCCCAAGAATAAAGAACTTATTAACATAAGAGAAGATATTCAAAATAAAATTAACGACTGGCATAAAGCAAATAAGGGAAATGAAATACATTTAGAAAATTATAAAAAGTTTCTTAAAGATATAGGGTACTTAAAAGAAGAAGGGCCTGATTTTAAAATTGAAACCAAAAATGTTGATAAAGAAATCACATCTGTAGCTGGGCCTCAACTTGTTGTTCCAATAATGAACGCAAGATATGCTCTAAATGCTGCTAACGCTCGATGGATGAGTTTATATGATTCTTTGTATGGAACTGATGTAATTGAAGAATCTGAAGATAGTACATCACAAAGATATGACCCTGAAAGAGGAGAACTTGTAATTAAATATGGAAGAGAATTTTTAGATAAATATTTTCCTTTAAACGATTTTAGTTGGAAAAAAATTACTGGTACGGCAATTCAAGATGGTGAATTGAAAGTTCTAAAAGGTATTGATGTTACAACATTGAAAGAAACAAATAAGTTTATAGGTCACCGTGGAGAAGCAGACAACCCTTCTGCAATAATTCTAAAAAATAATAACCTTCATATTGAGATATTAAAAAATCCAAGAGCATTTAGTGCGCAACAGGATCATGCTGGTATAAGTGATATTATTTTAGAATCAGCTATTTCTACTATCTGTGATAACGAAGATAGTGTTGCTGCAGTTGATGCTGAAGATAAAATCCTTTGTTATAGAAATTGGTTGGGTTTAATGAAGGGTGATCTAGTTAGTCGGTTTGAGAAAGAAGGTAAAACATTAGAGAGAAAATTAAACCCAAACAGAAGTTATATTTCAAAAGATGGTAAAGGATTAAAACTTCATGGAAGAAGTTTGTTGCTAGTAAGAAATGTTGGACATTTAATGACTAATCCATCAATTTTATTAAAAGATGGAAATGAAATTCCAGAAGGCTTAATGGATGCATTCATTACTACAGCTGCAGCCCTTCATGATTTTAAAAGAAAAGGTAATTCTAGAACTGGTTCAATTTATATTGTTAAACCAAAAATGCATGGACCAGATGAAACTGCATTTACAGATGAAATTTTCACAAAAGTTGAAGAAGTGTTAGGTCTAGAAAAGTATACTTGTAAAATTGGAATTATGGATGAAGAAAGAAGGACATCATCAAACCTTAAAGAGTGTATCAGATCTTTAAAAAATAGAGTCTTCTTTATTAATACTGGTTTCTTAGACCGTACAGGTGATGAGATGCATACATCTATGGAAGCTGGTCCAATGATTAAAAAAGGAGATATGAAATCTTCTAAGTGGATACAAGCCTATGAAAATAATAACGTTGATATTGGATTGTCGTGTGGATTTTCTGGTAAAGCACAAATAGGAAAAGGTATGTGGGCAATGCCAGATAAGATGAAAGATATGCTAGAACAAAAAACTGGTCATCTTAAAGCAGGAGCAAATTGTGCATGGGTTCCTTCGCCTACGGCTGCAGCAATTCATGCTCTTCATTATCATGAGATTGATATATTTAATGTTCAAAAAGAATTAACAAAAAGACAAAAAGCTAAACTTGATGATTTATTGACAATTCCAGTTGCTGATAGACCGAACTGGTCTGTAGATGAAATAAATCAGGAAATTTCCAATTCTGCTCAAACACTGTTAGGTTATGTAGTAAGATGGGTCGATCAAGGTGTT
The DNA here is from genome assembly GCA_000299095.1 of alpha proteobacterium HIMB5. Taxonomy (NCBI): domain Bacteria; kingdom Pseudomonadati; phylum Pseudomonadota; class Alphaproteobacteria; order Candidatus Pelagibacterales; family Candidatus Pelagibacteraceae; species alpha proteobacterium HIMB5. The sequence goes on from CP003809.1 coordinate 1,066,632, forward strand.
GGATGTTCAAAAGTTCCTGACATAAATAATATTGGTTTAATGGAAGATAGAGCAACATTAAGAATTTCTTCACAACACATTGCAAACTGGATACATCACGGAATAACCACAAAAATTCAAGTTACAGAAATAATGAAAGAAATGGCAAAAGTAGTTGATGAACAAAACAAAAACGATCCTAAGTATATTAAAATGAGTGAAAATTTTGACAATTCTATTGCCTTTAAAACTGCTTGTGATTTAATTTTTAAGGGCACTAAACAACCTTCAGGTTATACAGAACCTTTATTGCATCAAAATAGATTGGAAATTAAATCTAATCTGAACTAGTTTTTAAATCTGATCTGTATTTAAAAGCAGAATACAAAGTTCCATCATCTAAACTTTCTATCTCACCACCAACTGGTAATCCCTGTGCCAATTTTGTTATTTTTGCTGAAGTATTTTTCAAACTGTCTTGAATGTAATATGCTGTTGTTTGACCTTCAACAGTTGCACTAGTTGCAATAATTACCTCTTCAATTTTTTCTTTTTTTACTCTTTCAACTAATGAGTTTATTAATAAATCTTCTTTGTTTACACCTGCTGAAGAGATCGTTCCTCCAAGAATATGAAAATAACCTTTAAAAATATTTGAATTTTCAATTGACCATTTATCAGCGATATCTTCTACTACACAAATTTTATTAAATTTCTCTTTAAGATTTTCACAATTTAAACAACCTGTAATATTTGATTTTAAAGACCCACATGACTGACATCTAGTTACATTTTTATAAACCTGAGCAAGAGTATTTGCCATAGGCTTTACCAGTTCATCTTTATTATTTATTAGTTTTAAAACAATTCTTTTTGCAGATTTTGGACCTAATCCGGGTAATTTTGAAATTACTTTAATTAACTCTTCTATCTCATTAATATTTTGCATCTATTATAAAGGCCACTTAAATCCAGGAATATTAAAACCACCAGCTGCTTTGGAGATCTCTTCGTTCGTTTTTGATTTTAATTCAGATTTCGCATTGTTATGAGCTGCTACAATTAAATCTTCTATAATACCTTTATCTTCTTTCAAAATTTCATCTGATATTTCAATTTTACACATTTCACCTTCGCCATCTAAAATTACTTTAACTGCATTTGATCCTGAGAAACCCTCAACTTTTATATTTTTAATTTTCTCTTGGCTTTCTTTCATTTTCGCTTCTAGTTCTTTAGCTTTGTCTAGTATCTTTGTAAAATCTGTCATTATTATTTATCCTCACTTTTTTCTTTGATGTCTATAAGCTTAATGTCGGGAAACTTCTCTTTTAAATCTAAAAAAAATTTTGATTTTTGAATTGTTTCTATTTTTTGATTTTTTTCTTTTTTTAATTTTTCTTTTAAAGAAATTTCACCTGTGGCTTTGCTTAATGTAATTATCCAACGTTCACCTGTCCATTCTTGCAATTTAAATGTTAAATCCTTAATAAAGTTTTTGTCTAATTTTTCATTAAATGAAATTTCAATTCTTAATTTTTCAAACTTAACTAAATTTACATTATTTTCTAATTCGTATTTTAATTTTATTTCTTTGTTTTCATTGCAAATTTTTATCAAATCATCAAACGAGGTTATTTTAAGAGTATTTATACTTTCTATTTTTGATGTTTCTTTCTTAGGCTCAGTTTCTTTATTTTGAGAAATATTTTTTATTTGATTGATTATTTTGTTCGAATTCGAATTTCCATCACTTTTTATTTCTGGTAATTCTACTTTTTCACTGGTCTCAACTTTTAATTTCTTTTGTGTTTGAGGTTTGTTTTCTTTAACACCAGTTAAATAAATCAATCTTAACAAGAACATTTCAATAGTTAAGTTTTGATTTGAAACAATATCAAGTTCTCCTAATGTTTTTATAGTAAATTGCCAAAAAAGAATTAAAGAACTGCTATCTAAATTTTCAGAAATTTTTTTGATTTCATTAAATTCGGCATCATTAAGTGCAAAGTTTGTACTTTCTACTGTTAATGAATCAATATTTTTAAAATAATATAAAAGTTCAAGAAAATCATTTATGAATACTTTTGGATCAATTCCTTGATCATAAATTTTTCTATATATATCTATTACTTTTGCTTCATTGCCTTCAAAAATAAATTTAAACAACTCAATTAATTTAGATTTATCAAAGAAGCCAAAAATTTGTTGTGCTTTTTCAAGAGACAATTCTTCATTTTCAGAATTTGATAACAAACCTCTATCTAACAAAGATAACGAATCTCTCACGGAACCCTCTGAAATTTTTACTATTAACTTAAGAGCATCATCAGAAATTAAACCATTCTCTTTTAAAGATATTTGTTTTAAAAAATCAAATAATTCTGAAGATTTAATTCTTGAAAGATCAAATCTTTGACATCTGGAAACAACGGTAATAGGAATTTTTTTAATTTCGGTTGTTGCAAAAATAAATTTTAGATATTCTGGTGGTTCTTCTAAAGTTTTTAATAATGCATTAAAAGCTTGTTTACTCAACATATGAACTTCATCAATGATGAAAATTTTATATTTAGCTGAAGTTGGTCCATATCTAGAAAATTCAATTAAATCTCTAACATCATCCACACCAGTTTTGCTAGCAGCATCCATTTCTAAAACATCAATATGATTAGAATTTGAAATAGCTTCACAATTTTCACACAGATTTTCTTTACAAATTTTTTCCACTCCATTGATACAATTTAAAGCCTTTGCAACAATCCTTGCTGTTGTTGTTTTTCCTACTCCTCTAATACCTGTAAATAAATATGCATTAGGTGTTTTATTTGAAAGAATTGAATTTTTAATTGTTTCAACCATTACCTCTTGGCCAATTAATTCATCAAAAGTTGATGGTCTATATTTTAAAGCTAAAACTTTATTATTTTTATTCATAAAATTACAAGGAGACTAGAACCTGAATAACTGTCTCTACGACTGCTTCCGTTAAGATCTGGTCGGGTTCAAGCAGCACCCACCTCTAGCCTCCAAAACTATTATAGCAGTAAATTTTTATTTTCTTCAAGAAAAGATTATTTTTTACTTCTTGTTTTAGAAGCTTCAAAAACACCTAGAACGTGAAAATCCTCACAATGTAAACCAAGTTCTTCTAAAGACTTTTGAACTTTGATGTCTTCTATATGTCCATCTAAATCGCAAAGAAAGAAATAAGAATCAAATGAATTTTTTTCTGGATAACTTTGTAATTTCGTTAAGTTAACACCATTAATAGCAAATCCTCCTAATGATTGATACAACGCAGCAGGTTTACTTTTTAATTTAAATAAAAATGATGTTATATATTTTTCTTCTTTAAATTCTGGTTGGTAAATATTTTTACCCATTACCAAAAATCTTGTCAGGTTTCCTTTTTCATTTTCAATATTATTCTTTAATATTTTCAAACCATAAGTTTCTGCACTTAAAACTGAAGCTATAGCAGCTTTACTTTTGTCTTTTAGATTTGCAACCATATCTGCTGATCCAGCAGTGTCTGCTCTTACATGTTCAATTAAATTATTTTTTTTTATAAAACTTGAACATTGAGACAGCGCTTGAGCATGTGAGTAAACATCTTTAATATCTTTTAAGTTAGAGTCTGATGTTCCTAAAAGATTGTGTTCTATTTTTTGAAAATATTCAGCATAAATATTTAATCTGTATTTAAAAATTAAATATTCAATACCAATATTTCCTGTAATCCTATTCGATTCAGGGACAACTATTCTAGAGTCTGGATCAGATGTTCCTTTTTCAAAACATTCATCAAATGTTTTACAGGGAATTACCTCTGCATCTTCATCTATATTTTTAGAGGCAATATGGGAATAAGCTCCATAAGTTCCTTGAAAATAAATTTTTTTCATATCAATTTTTATATTCCATTATTTTTTTTATAGCCAGATAATCTTCCATAGTATCAACCCCAATCGGACTATATTTTGCCAATGACACATTTATATTAATTCCATTATCTAAGGCCCTTAATTGTTCTAATCTATTTTTTTTTTCATTTTCAGTTTGGGGTAAATTAATAAACTTTTCTAATGTGCTTACTGAATAACAGTAAATGCCTAAATGGTGGTAAACTTTTTCTTCAAGATCAATCATTCTTTGAAATTTAACTGCTGTAGGAAAATTTTGAGTGTTAAGAATCTCATTGGTTTTTACTTTCACTACATTTTGATTTTTTAGATCATCTTCATTTTCAATTATAGAAGCTAATGTACTCATGTTTGAACTTTCATTGTGGGATTTAATATTCAAACTTTTTATATCTTCTATATTAATCATCGGCTCATCTCCTTGAATATTCATCACAAAATCAATATCTTTTTGATTATATTTTTTAAAAGCTTGAAATATTCTGTCTGTACCAGTCTTGTGATTACTATCGGTAAAAATAGCCTCTCCCCCATTTTTCTTTACATCGTCAACTATTTCTTGATCTTCCGTAGCTACAATTACATCACCAATATCAGCCTCTACAGCTTTTTTATATACTGTAGAAATGATAGAAATATTATTTATTTTTAGAAGAGGTTTGCCTGGTAATCGTGTGGCTGACATTCTAGATGGTATTATTACAAGAGTTTTCATTGTTCTAAGGATTATACAGAGGCAAAATTATCCAGTTAAAATAAGTTTATTTTTAAGATTACATGTTATACGTACTTTCAATATTATAAAATGGATTCATTCGAAATAAATAAAATTATTGCTGCTGTTTTATTAGTTGCTCTTTTAGTAATTGGGATTGGTAAGGTTTCTAATATATTATTCTATGTGGAAAAACCAAAAACACCAGGTTATGCAGTTGAAGTTGAACAAGCATCTGGTACCTCAATTACAACAGCTGAAGTTGTTGAAAAAGTTGTAGATATTGCTGCTCTGATGGCATTAGGAGATGTAGCAAGTGGTGAAAAAATTTTTAAAAAGTGTGCAGCTTGCCATTCAATTAATAAAGGGGGCAAACATAAAATTGGCCCAGCTCTATATAATGTTGTTGGAAGAAAAGTTGGAGTAGTTGAGGACTACAAATATTCTAAAGCACTTATAGCTTACGAAAAAGAATGGACATTTGAAGAATTAAATGGATTTTTGATAAAACCTGCAAAACATATTAAAGGAACTAAAATGGCTTATGCGGGTCTTAGAAAAGAGGCAGACAGAGCATCTGTTATAAAATATTTAAATGCTAACTCTGATAGTCCGTTACCACTACCTTAATTTACCAAAACAAAACAGTAATATACTTTTTTGCACATGAACTCTATTGAGTGCTTGTAGCCATACTTGAGAGTTTTTACTTTGGAAAACTTTATTATCAACTTCATCACCTCTGGGAAGGCAATGTAAAAATATACATTTTTTTTTTGCATATTTAAAAAGTGAACTTGTGATTTTATAATTTTTAAAATCTTTTAGTTTCTTTTTTTTATTCACTTTATCATTAAGGGAAATCACTTTATCAGAAAAGACAACATCAGCGTTTTTAATAGAAATTTTTGGATCGCTGTTCACTTTAATAAGTTTATTTTGTTTTTGTGCCCATTTGAGAATAGCTTTATTTGGTGAATAATTTTTTGGACATCCAATATTTAAATTAAATTTGAATTTAACAGACGCAGCAATAAGACTATTCAAAACATTATTAGAGTCGCCTATCCAACAAATATTTAACTTTGATATATTTTTTTTAGTTAATTCCTCGACAGTAAATATATCTGATAAAATTTGAGTAGGGTGAGAAGATGGGCTCAATCCATTAATTACAGGTATATTAGAAAATTTTGCAAAGTTATCTATTTTTTTATCATCATCAGTTCTAAGCATAAAACCATCCCCATATGTAGATAAAATTTTTGCGGTATCCTCAAGACTTTCTCCACCCTGTCCAAGATGTAATTCATTTGATCTAAGGGTGATTGTTCCACCTCCCAATTGTTTTATTGCTAAATTAAAACTTAATCTTGTTCTTAAACTAGACTTTTCAAACATTTGGATTAATAACTTTCCTCTTAAGGGTGCATTTTTATCCACATCTAAAGTATTAAGTTTTTTTCTTCGATTTTTTCTCTTTTTCGCATCAAATAAAATTTTTCTTAAATCTTTGGATGATATATCTTTAAGATGGATAAAATGTTTCATAAAAATCTAAAAAGTTTTGCAAACTTTATCAAAAATTTTAATCGCTTGATCAATTTCTTTTTTACTAACATTTAAAGGTGGTAATACCCGAACAACGTTTTCAGCAGCTCTAATTGTTAATAGTTTATTGTCCATTAATTTTTTCATAACTTTGGTTTGATCTACTCTCAATTTTATACCAATGAGAAAGCCTCTGCCTCTTATCTCATCTATAATTTTTGGGTATTTAATTTTTAAATCATTTAATTTTTGATTAAAATAATTTGACTTCATTTTAACATTTTTCAAAAATTTCTTATTCGAGATAATATCAAAAACTTTATTTCCTATACTCATTGCTAAAGGATTTCCACCAAAAGTCGTTCCATGAGTTCCTGGTGTCATAGCAGATGCAACTTTTTTATTCATTAAAACTGCACCAATTGGAAAACCACCTCCAATACCCTTTGCAATTGGTACAATATCTGGTTTAACTTTTGATCTCTCAAAAGCAAAAAAGTCTCCGGTTCTTCCTATTCCACATTGAACTTCATCTAAAATTAATAAAATTTTCTCTTTATCACAGATTTTTCTTATCTCTTTTAAACACCAGTCAGGTATAACCTTAATACCCCCCTCTCCCATAATTGTTTCAATCATTATTGCAGCAGTGTTTTTAGTGATTTTTTTTAAAAAAGATTCGTGATCTCCAAAAACAAAGTGATCAAAACCATTTACTTTTGGACCAAATCCTTCTGTCATTTTTTTAGAACCACTTGCATGAATGGCAGCAATTGTTCTTCCATGAAAAGAATTTTTCACACATAAAATTCTATTTTTTTTTGGTTTACCGATAGAATAAAAATAACGTCTTGCACATTTGATTGCAGCTTCAGTCGCCTCTGCACCAGAATTTTGAAACATTACATAATCAGCAAATGTTTTTGATGCTAATTTTTTTGCTAATTTTTCTCCCTCTGGAATTATAAACGCATTAGAAACATGCCAAATTTTTTGAGCCTGATTTTTCAATACTTTTATTAGGTCTGGATTAGAATGTCCTAACGAATTTACTGCTATGCCTTGAACAAAATCTAAATATTTTTTTCCATCAGTAGAATACAAATAACTTCCCTTTCCTCGTAAAAAAGAAATTTTCTTTCGGTTATAGTTTTTTACTAAGTTGCTCATAAAAATTTGTATTATTTTTATACAATTTTAAATTGAAATTAATATTGTTAATAACTTTTAATTATATGTTGTTTAATATAAAAATTTAACTTTATATGGTATTATTAAATAATACTTATACTATATGTTGATTATATGAGTTGGACTGAAGAAAAAGTTAAAAAATTAAAAGAATTATGGGGAAAAGGCAATACGGCTAGCCAAATTGCTGAAATTATTGGTGGCGTAAGTAGAAATGCAGTAATCGGTAAAGCTCACCGTCTAAATTTATCTGCAAAAATCAAAACAAGATCATTAAGTAATAATTATAACTCTGATGCAAATTTGAGTTCAGATACTCGTCAAAAAAGATCGAGAAAAAGTAAATTTAAATCTTTAATTATTGAAAATGATTTTGAACCAGAAAATCCTAAGCAACTAGAAGAGCTAGATGAGAACTCTTGTAAGTGGCCTATAGGACATCCTAATGAAAAAAGCTTTTATTTTTGTGGTAGATCATCATTAAAAGATTTCTCTTATTGTAAACTTCATTTGCTATATGCTTATCAGCCTAAAGGCAAAAAAGAGGAATTTGTTGCTAAAGAGGATGTCCCTGATTTTATAGAGAAAAAAATAAAATCAGCTTAAGTTTTATTTTACTTTATTTGTTAGAATATTTTTCTGTTGAGAATTCTCCACCTTCCTTCCACATATAACAATATTTTTTTACTTCCTCTTTAAATATTTTTTTACCAGGTACTCCTATACTTGAATTAGTCTTAAATTTATTTGAGTAAATATTGTTATATTTCAGTAATTTTAATTGATCAGTTGTTAGCAAAGGATGAGGAAGAAATTCCATAGTTTTAGCTATAATATTTCCAAAAAATAATGGCAATGGTAACAATAATCTTTTCTTTTTTATTAATTGCATCAAAGTCTCAACTATATCTTTAAAACTTAAAACTTCAGGTCCACCACATTCAATTAATTCAGACTTAATTTCATCATCTATTACTTTAAAAATTACATCTGTTAAATCTGAGCAATGTATAGGCATAAATTTAGTTTCGCCATTATAATAAAGAGGGAATACAGGAAGTCGGCTTAATAAAGTCATAAATGTTGTGGTAAAATTATCATCTACAGAATACACAACAGAGGGTCTTAATATTGTAGTGCTTGGAAATAATTCCTTTATCTTTTTTTCTCCTTCAAGCTTACTAGCTGAATATTTTGAGTCAGTTGAAGCATCTATTCCTAATGCCGATATATGTACAAATTGATCTAAATCACACTCTTTACATAGAGATGCAAGCAGTGAAGGAAAGCTTGTATGTATGTTTTTGAAATTGTTTTTTCCCTTTTCAAATAAAATGCCTACTAAATTAATACAGATGTCTGCTTTTTTAAATAAAGGGCGAATAGAATTTTCATCAAATGGATTAGTTTCTATTATTTCAATATAGCCAGCATTTGCCTGGGTTTTAATAAAATTTCCTTTTTGATGTAAGTTTCTTGTAACAACAGTAACTTTAAAATTATTTTTTGCTAATTTTCTAAGTAAATTACTTCCTATTTGGCCTGTTCCACCAAAAATTAGACAATTTTTTGCTTTCATATATACACTCTATACAAATGACTACTGATATAAAACTTCATAAAAACGATTTACCAGATGATTTGCAATTAGGCAATGTAATAGCTGTAGATGGCGAGTTCATGGGTCTTAACGTTAAAAGAGATCCTTTATGTTTAATACAAATATCTAGTGGAAAAAATGACGCTCATATTGTCCAGCTTGATAGGAATAGCTATAATGCTCCAAATCTTAAAGCAATATTAGAAAATGAAAATGTAACAAAAATATTTCATTACGGAAGAGCTGATCTTGCGCATATTAAATATTATCTCAAATCACAAACAAAAAATATACTTGATACAAAAATTGCATCAAAACTTGCAAGGTCTTACTCAGACAATCACTCACTAAAAACACTAATTAAAGAATTTAAAAATATTGATATTAGCAAACAATTTCAAAGTTCAGACTTCGGAGGAGATTTAACTTCGGCACAATTAAAATATTGCGCAAACGATGTAATATTTTTACATGAAATACATTCTAAACTTGAAGAAATTCTTGTTAGAGAAAATAGAATTGATCTTTACAAAAAGTGTTTAGATTTCTTAAATACTAGAGTTGAATTAGATTTGGCATTATTTAAAGATGATATATGGGCTCATTAAATAGATGAAAAAAAATTCTAAACAAGTTGCTAGACAAGTAATTGATGATGAAATTACTGCACTAAAATTGTTAAAAAATTCTTTAAGTAATGAATTTGATAAAGCAGTTAATACAATTGTGAATTGTCAATCAAAAATTATTTTATGTGGTGTTGGAAAAAGTGGCTTAATTGCCTCAAAAATATCTGCAACTTTATCATCTGTTGGCAGTCCATCATTCTCTTTATCTGCAAATGATTGTTTGCATGGCGATTTAGGAAGTATTACAAAAAAAGATGTTTTAATACTTATTAGCAACTCTGGCAAGTCAGATGAAATTATACCTATTATTAAATATGCTAATCGAAATAAAATAAAACTTATTGGTATAGTTTCAGAAAAAAAATCAATTCTCTATAAGGGAGCAGATATTAAAATACTTCTTCCTAAGGTCAAAGAGGCGGGTTTGGATATTGTTCCAACTTCAAGTACAAGTATACAATTAGCAATTGGTGATTGTTTGGCGATAGCTGCTTTAAAGAAAAAGCAATTCAGTAAATCTGATTTTTCCAAATATCATCCAGGAGGTAATTTAGGAAAACAATTGAAGACTGTTCGTGATATTATGGTTACAGGTCATAAAATCCCATTTATAAATGAAAACTTAACTTTAAATATAGCTCTTAAAAAAATTACAGAAAAAAAATTGGGAGTTTTAGTTGCTCAAAATCATAAAAAAAATACAACAGGAGTAATTACTGATGGAAATGTGAGAAAACTAAAACAAAAAAATATAAATTTTCAATCTACATTAATAAAATCCGTAATGACAAAGAAACCCATTAGTGTTGAGGATGATATATTTGCTGTAAAAGCATTGAGAATAATGAATGAAAAAAAAATCACATCACTTTGTGTACATAAAAAAAATAATAAAAATAAAACTATTGGCCTCCTTCATATTCATCATATTCTTGAAGCAAATATAGAATAGATGAACAAAAAAATTTTATTACAAATTTTTATAGTTATAGTTGTACTTACAGTTTCTTTTGTTTTTTATGATAGTTTTTTAAAAAAAAATACTGATAAAACAATTTCAAAACAAATAGAAAGAAAAAATGAAATAAATAAAGATGGGAATTATATTAAAAATTTAACTTATAAATCAAAAGATGCAAAAAATCGACAATACATAATTAAATCTGAAAGTGGTTATATTGATAAAGATAAACCCGAAATAATTTATATGGAAAATGTTAAAGCCATAGTTAAATCAGATAGCCAAGACCCTATAAATGTTTCATCTAAGACGGCTATATATAACAATCTAAATTATGATACAAAATTTGAAAATGGAATTAAAATGACATTTTTAGACCATATGATAGTAGCTGATAATTTAAATTTTTCTTATCTAAATAATAAACTTGAAGCGTTTAATAATTTGACTTATAGCAATCAAAATTCAATAATATATGCAGATAAAATCGAATTAAATTTATTAACTAAAAATACTAAAATTTATAACTTTGATGAAAGTAAAATAAAAATAATTTTTTTTGAAAAAAAAAATGGCGATAATCAAGAAATTCAGAATTAAATCTTTTAAAAAAGACAAGCCTATTTTAAAATTAAAAGATATTTCGTTATCCTTTAAAAAAAGACCTATATTAGATAAAATCAGTTTTGATGTAAATCAAGGCGAGATATTAGGTTTATTGGGCCCAAATGGAGTTGGAAAAAGCACAATTTTTAATTTAATTTGTGGACTTTTGAAGCCAGATTTTGGATCTATCAAAATACAAAATGAAGATGCATTAAAATACCCTATTGCTGAGAGAGCAACTAAATTTAACTTAGGATATGTTCCTCAATATGGGGGGTATCTTCATGAATTAACTTTGCTTGAAAATTTAAAAGCAATTGGTGAAATTCAAATATCAGATGCAAAAAAAAGAAATAACAGAATTGAACAATTAATTTCAAGATTTGAGTTTGACTCGATAATTGATATCACAGCTAAATTTTTATCAGGTGGACAAAAAAAGAAACTTGTCATAGCCATGTCATTATTAAATAACCCTAAAATTCTCCTACTTGACGAGCCTTTTGCCGCTTTAGATGTTTTGACAATAAAAATGTTAAAAGAATTAATTGTCAATCTTCAAGAAATTGAAAGAATAAGTATCTGTATTTGTGATCACCAAGCTCGTGATTTATTGTCATGCGTGGACAATGCAATTATTTTGTCGAACTGTAAAATTATAGCTAAAGGAACTCCATCTGAATTAGTAAATGATAATAATGCTAAAATTGCTTACTTTGGAGACTCATTTAAATTTAATTAATCTTAATGACTAATACATTTTTCGTAAGAAAAAAAATCGGAAGTTTCAAAAATAAAAAAATTAGAGTTAGTGGTGATAAAAGTATAAGTATAAGATGGGTCTTATTTGCTTCATTAAGCTCAGGCAAATCTAAAGCAACTAATTTGCTTATGTCTGATGATGTCAAGGCAGCTTTGAATGCTGTTAAAAAACTAGGAATAAAAGTAAACATAAAAAAAAAAGTATGTGAGATTTTTGGAAAAGGAATTGGTTCTTTTAAGTATAACAAAAAAATTATAATAAATGCTCAAAACTCAGGAACTTTAGGCAGATTGATAATGGGATTATTAGTAAATTCGACATATAAAATAAAGATAATAGGAGATAATAGTTTATCAAAAAGAGATTTTAAAAGAATAAGTGATCCTCTATCAAAATTTGGAGTAAAATTTATATTAAGCAATAATAAAAATTTACCCTTAACAATGCTGGGAACAGAAAAACTAAAACCTATTAGATATTTTGAAAAAAGGGGGTCTGCTCAATGTAAGAGTGCAATTATTTTTGCAGGTTTAAGAACAGATGGAACAACGCTGATTAAGGCAAAAAAATCTAGAAATCATACAGAGTTGTTTTGTAAATACTTAAATCTTCCAGTCACCATTAAGAAAAATAAAAATTATGATTTAATCAAAGTAAAAAAAGCTAATAAAATTAATCCTATAAACTATGATATTCCAGCTGATATTAGCTCAGCTGCTTTTTTTATAGTTTTAACAATATTAAGTAATGATTCTTCATCAATAATAAAAAATGTTAATGTAAACCTTTCGAGGATTGGTTTAATTAAGATTCTAAGAAGAATGGGTGCTAAAATAATTCTTAAAAATTTAGTTAATTATAAAGGTGAACAAAGAGCTGATATATATGTAAAAAGCACAAGACATTTAAAAGGAATAAATTGCCCTTCAAATTTAAATAGTGAAGCAATTGATGAATTTTTATTGATTTTTTTAGTTGCAGCTAGATCAAAAGGTGTTTCATACTTCAAAAATTTATCTGAGTTAAATGAAAAAGAAAGTCCTCGACTAAATTGGGGTTCTAAAATTTTAAATTATTGTGGTGTGAAAAATGAATTAACTAATAACTCTTTAAAAATTTATGGTAATCCAAATTTAAAAATAAACAAAAAAATCATTATAAGAAATTACTTGAAAGATCACAGGATATTTATGTCTTGTGTGGTAGCTGGATTAACTTTTGGTGGTAAATGGGAAATTCATGACAAAGACTCTATAAAGTCTTCTTTCCCAAATTTTTTAAAATTAATTAAAGACATAAGTGAAGTTAAAAAAAAGAAATAATATAATCAAGATAGCTATTGATAGCCCTGCTGCGGCTGGAGCTGGAACTATTGCAAAAAAAATATCTGAACACTATAATCTTCTATATTTAGATACTGGAAAAACTTACAGATTTTTAGCAAATCAAAAACTTAAAAATCCAAAAAAATTTAATTTCAAATTTATAAAATCGAAAATTAATAAATTAAATATGAAACAATTAAATAATAAAAATCTTTTATCTGATAAAATAGGCCAATTGGCGTCTATTTTGGCTAAAAAAAAAAATATAAGAAAACTTGTTCATTCTTTTCAGTTAAAATATGCATATAATCCTCCAAAAAAATACAATGGATCCTGTCTAGATGGGAGAGATATTACTTATAACATAATCCCAGATGCTGATTTTAAATTTTTTATTACTGCAAATATAAATACTAGAGCTCAAAGAAGATATAAAGAACTTAAAAACTTAAATCAGAGTATGACCTTTGGAGAAGTGTTAAAAAGTATCAAAAAACGTGATAAAAGTGACTATACAAGAAAAATAGCTCCTTTGAAGAAAACTAAAGATTCAGTATTGATAAATACAACAAATTTAACTAAAAGAGCGTGTTTTTTAAAAATAAAAAAAATTATAGATAAAAAATTATACAATTAATGGAAATTTATAAAGATCTTTCTAATCCTGCTACTCAAGAGTTTGAAAAACTTTTAAATAGTCAATTATCAAAAGTAAGTATTGAAGAAGGTAAAGTAATTGAAGGAACAATTAACAAGATAACTGATAAATTTGTTTTTCTATTAATTGAGGGATTAAAAAGTGAACCAGTAATAGATGTTAATGAGCTAAAAACCTTAGGCTTACAAGAAAAATTAAAATTAGGTGAAAAAATTTCTGTGCTCCTTGAAAGAATTGAAGATAGAAATGGTGAGATTGTAGTATCAGCCAGTAAAGCTCAAAAAATTAAAGGGTGGGATAAACTAGTTAAAGCTTACGAAGAAAATGAACCTATTATGGGTAAAATTGTTTCAAAATGCAAAGGGGGTTGTATTGTTGAACATATAGAAACTGGTTCATTAATGTTTTTACCTGGTTCTCAAATCAGCGACAAACCTCTAAAAGATATTAGTCATTTAATGAATGAACCTCAAAAATTTGCTCTTATTAAATTAGATAAATTAAGAGGTAACGCTTGCGTGTCAAGAAGAGAAATAATATCTTCTTTCAAAAAAGAAGATAAAGCAAAAATAATAGAAAAGTTTAAAGTTGGCGATATTATAAAAAATGCAGAAGTAAAAGGTTACAGCTCATTTGGGTGCTTCTTTAATGTAAACAATGAAATTGATGTGTTAGTTCATCTTCAAGAAATATCCTACTCTAGGATAAGTCATCCCGAAGAGGTGTTTAACATTGGTGAAAAACATGATTTAAAGGTTATATCAATAGATAAAGAAAAATTACAAGTTGGTTGCTCTATTAAACAACTATCCCCAGATCCTTTTGAGCATATTGATAATTATGAATTAAACCAAGTCTATAAAGTAAGAATTGTTAAACTGATGGACTTTGGGGCGTTTTGTGAACTAGAGCCTGGATTAACCACGCTTTTACACTCAAGTGAAATGTCGTGGAATAAAAAAAATATTTCCTCAAAAAAATTATTTAAAGTTGGTGATGAAATTGATTGTGTGATAACCGAAATTGATAAAGATAAGAGAAGAGTAGCAATTTCTCATAAACTAACAAAAAAAAATCCATTCGAAGAATTTGAAATTAAATTTCCCATTGGCTCTACGATTAAAGGCTCAATAACTAATAAAAATGAATATTCATTATTTATTAATTTTAAAGAATTCGATATAGATGCATTTTTACACTGTAATGATTTAACTTACCTTGGAGATAGTGAAGAAGAACTAAAAAAATATAAAAAAGGTGATGAATTGACAGTTAAGATACTAGAAATAAAAAAAGATGAACAAAAAATAAGAGTTGGATTAAGACAAATAGGAACTGATCCATTTGACTGGTTTAATGATAAAAAAATAAATCAAATTATTACTGTAAAAATTATATCTACAGATAATAAAGGTTTGATTGTAAGACCTGAAGGATGTGAAATGGATTTTCATATTAAAAAAAGTAATATTGCAATTAATCAGTCTGATGCTCGACCATCAAGATTTACTGGAGGTGAAAAGATTGATTGTGCGATAGCTGAACTTAATATCGACAAGAGAAAAGTTGTTTTAAGCATGAAATTATTAGAACAAATTGAAAAAGAAGAAGCTTTAGAAAAATATGGTACTGAAGGTTCGGGAAAAAATCTACCTTTCTCATCTCTTTCTGAAGATTTAAAAAAGAAAAAAGAAAAATAAATTTTGGCTGTTGTAAAATCTGATATTCTAAAACAACTAAAAAAATCTTATCCAAATTTTTTAACAAAAGATCTCTCAAAATTTACAGATATAATCTTAAATGAAATCAAAAATGCCTTAAAAAGAGGTGACAGAGTTGAATTAAGAAGTAGTTTTGGTGTTTTTTTCACTAATACTCAAAAAAAATCAATCAGAAGAAATCCAAAAACCGGTGACAAAGTAGAAGTTCCTGAAAAAAAAACAATAAATTGGAAAATGTCTAAGGAGATTTTTAGTGAATTAAACGATGAATAAAAAAATTTTTATTGCTTGTGACACCACAAATATTTCAAAAGTAAAAAAAATTATAAATCAAACACAAAATAATGAATTAACAATAGGCTATAAATTTGGTATTGAATTTCTAAATTCTAAAAATGGTAGAAAATTTATATCTCAATTAAAAAACAAAGTTATTTTTGGTGACTATAAGATAGCTGATATTCCGAATACTTGTGCATCAAGTATTAAAGCTGTCAAAGATTTAAGCTTAGATTATATAACTATTCACATTAGTTCTGGACTAGATGCTCTTAAAGCTGCAAAAAAAGTTGCCGGAAAAACAAAATTAATTGGAGTCTCTATACTGACATCCCTTGACAATAAAGCTCTAAGAGAAATTGGTTATAAATCAGATGTAAAAAAATTAGTATTACGTCATGCTAAACTAGCACAAAAAGCAAAACTAGACGCAATAGTTTGTAGTGCTCAAGAAGTAAAAATTGTAAAGAAAGTTTTTAAAAAAGAAATTATTACCCCGGGTATAAGATTTTCCTCAAACACGGACGATCAGAAAAGAATAATGACTCCCAGGGAGGCATTTAATGTAGGTGCTACAAGTTTAGTAATTGGGAGACCAATTACAAAAGGCAATATCAAGAAAAATATTAAGCACTTAATTAATCATTTAAAAAAATGATTCAAAATTGTAAAATTTGTGGTGTTAAAGATCCACAAACATTAAGTTATATAATTAATCATAAATATCCCCCAAAAATGATTGGCTTCATTTGCAATTGGCCTAAATCTAAAAGGTTTGTAAAAAATGAAGATCTAAATCAATTATTAAATATTGATAAGAAACAATCAAAATTTGTAGCAGTGTTAGTTAATCCTGATGAAATTATTTTAGAGCAGCTTAAAGATCTGCCATTTGATTATTATCAAATATATGACAGCAAACCAAATTATATAAAAAAAATCAAAGAAAAATATAATATAAAGATTATTTCCGTTGTCACGGTATCAAATAAAGATGATGTAGATAATTATAAACAATACGAAAATATTTCAGATATAATCTTGTTCGACTCTAAAGGATATCATAAATCAGTATCTTTTAATCATGATTATTTAGATAAAGTGATCACTAAGCTTCCTATTATGATAGCTGGAGATATTAAAATAGATGATTTGGGTAATTTTAAAAATAAAAAATTTTGCATAGATATCAGCGGTGGACTTGAGACAGAGGGTATCAAAGATATAAATAAAATTGATAAGTTTTTAAATTCAGTCCATAATATATTTTCTTAAAATTTATATGACAAAAAACTCATTAAAAAAAGGTCCTGATGAATTCGGTTATTACGGCGAAGGTGAGAGTGCAATGGGAGGAATTGCTGTTGGTGAAACATTAATGCCTGCACTTCATGAATTAAGCCAAGGTTTTGAGGAAGCAATTAAAGATAAAAACTTTTTAGATGAATATGCTTATTATTGTAAACATTATATAGGAAGACCTTCTCCACTATATTATGCTGAAAACTTAACCAAAAAACTTGGTGGAGCAAAAATTTTATTTAAACAAGAACATTTAAATCATACAGGAAGTCATAAAATTAATAATTCACTATTCCAAGTATTATTGGCAAAAAGAATGGGTAAGAAATATTTATTATGTGAAAGTGGAGCTGGACAACACTACTCTGCTACTGCTGCTGTAGCAGCTAAATTTAGTTTACCTTTGGTGGGTATAATGGGTGATGTTGATGTGCAAAGAGTAAACCAAAATATTATTAAAGCTAAACACTATGGAGCAAAATTAAAAGCAGTTCCTGGCACATTAAAAGAAGCTATCACTGAGGCTATAAAAACTTGGACAACTGATCCTGATAGCGCTTACATTTGTGGATCAGTTGTGTCAGCTCATCCATTTCCTAAAATTGTAGCTTTTGCTCAAAGTATAATTGGAAGAGAAATAAGAGAACAATCATTAGAACAAGAAGGGAAAATTCCAGACATGATAATTGGATGTGTGGGTGGTGGTTCAAACTTTGCTGGAGCAATTTATGAATTTTTAGATGAAAAGAATGTAGAAAAAATAGGCGTCGAAGCAGCTGAAACTGCAGCACTATCAAATGGTACTCCTGGTATAATGCAGGGGATGAAAACATATCTCTTACAATCTGAAGATGGAGCAAAGTCGCTTGGAGGAAATAGTTTAGGTGCAGGAATACAGTATTTTGGCGTTGGGCCTCTTCATAGTTATTTGCATGATCAAAAAGCTGTAACTTATACTTCAGCAACAGATGAGGAAATTTTAAATGCTTATAAAATGATTGCAAAATATGAAGGAATATCCTCCGCTCTTGAGCCTATGGCAGCAGCAGCTCATTTAATTAAAATTGCTAAAGATAAACCAAAAGATTTTTTAATTTGTCTTTCATTATGTGGTAGAGGAGAAAAAGATCTAGATACTCTAGAACAACATATTGGTAAAGACTTTGAGTAACAGACTAAAAAAAATATTTCAATCTTTGAAGCCAAAAACAAAATTGGTAAGTTATTTTGTTGGTTGTTATCCTAACCCAGAAATAAGTTTTGATCTTATAAAACAAGCCATAGACAATGGTGTTTCAGTTCTTGAAATTGGCTACTGCACATCTGAAGCATCTGCAGAAGGGCCAATTATAAAAAAGGCACATGATGATGTTTTGCATAATAATTACACTTTAAAAGACACAATAGAATTAGTTAAAAAAATAAGAAATTATAATTCTGAAGTTGGTATTGTATTAATGGGGTATATAGCAAATTTATACAAGTACCCTATTCCAAACTTTGTAACTGATATTAAAAATGCAGGCGCTGATGCTGTGCTTGTAGTTGATGCTCCTCATGAACTAAAAGAAGAAAATATTTTAAGAGAATGTCTAAATAAAAATGAATTATCATTAATTAAACTTGTTGCACCAACAACTGATGATCAAAGACTAAAAGACATTATTAAAGTTTCTTCAGGTTTTTTATATCAAGTGACTGTAACGGGTACGACTGGCCAAAAGTCTGCTGATGAAAATACAGTTAAAAATTTCATTGATAAAATCAAAAATATTTCAAATATCCCAGTTTGTACTGGATTTGGAATTAAAACTCCTGAAGACGCAAAAAAAATGGCTAACACTGGGCCATCTGGAGTTATTGTAGGATCTGCGTTTGTGAAATATATTCAAGATAATCTGGATGACAAAGAATTGCCTCAAAATTTGGGCAAATACATTAAGAGTTTTGTAAAGGAATTATAATTTGAATTGGATTAATAAAATCATAAAAGCCGGCGAAAATATTAAGAAGGCTTTTCATAAAAGAGCAACTAAAGAAGATATTGCCAATAGCGATTGGATGTCTTGCTGCAAAGGACCTAGATTAAAAATTGATTTTGAAAACAACATGTGGGTTTGTCCGGATTGTAATAGGCATCACAGAATAAAACCAAAACAAAGATTTGATTATTTATTTGGTAAAGGAAATTATGAAATATTTAAAACACCAATTCCTAATGATGATCCACTAAACTGGACTGATTCAAAATCTTATAAAGATAGACTTAAAAGTGCTAGAAAAAAAACGGGTATGGACTGTGGAATGATGGTTGCATCAGGTACAATCGATGGCATTAAAATTACAGCTGTTGCATCAGATTTTGATTTTCTAGGTGCTTCTATGGCAGCTGCTGAAGGTGAAGCTTTTTTATATGGAATTCAACATGCTATAGAAAATAAAACCCCATTTTTATGTATAAGTGCAGGTGGTGGAATGAGAATGATGGAAAGTTTAATTTCTTTATCTCAGATGACAAGAACAACTTTAGCAATCAATGAATTAAAAAAGAATAATCTGCCCTATTTAGTTTTAATTACTGACCCAACAGCTGGTGGTATTACCGCTTCTTATGCGATGCTTGGAGATTTACATATTGCTGAGCCCGGTGCTCTTATAGCTTTTGCTGGTGCAAGAGTAATTCAAGGAACAGTTAAAGAACAGTTACCCTCAGGATTTCAGCGGTCAGAGTACGTCCAGAAAACAGGCTTTGTTGATCTTGTGGTTGAAAGAAAAGATTTAAATAATAAAATCGGAATTTTATTATCAATTCTTTTAAAGAAAAATTCTGCTATAAGCGCAGAAGAAAATGAAACTCCAGAAGATACTCAGTCGCTTTCAAAAACTGCATAAACGTGAAATTGATCTAAGTTTAGATCGAATTAAATCTCTTTGTCAAAAGCTTGGAAATCCTCAAGATAAGATGAGAACAATTTCTATAGTCGGGACTAATGGTAAGTTTAGCACTATTGCTGGAATGCACTCTATTCTTAAAGAAGCAAATTTAAAATGTAATGTTTATACAAGTCCTGATATTCTAAAAAAAAATGAACGTTACGTATTTAATAATCAGGAATTAAATGATGATGAACTTGCAAATTTATTTGATGAAGTTGAAGAAATTAATGGTGGTGAAACTGCAACTATCTTTGAGATGCTCACTGCATGCTTTTTTTATAAGGCAGCAAAATATCCAGAAAATATAAATTTAGTGGAAAGTGGATTGTTTCATAGATTTGATGCAACTAACGTTTTTAAGAACAATCTTGCTAGTGTAGTTTGTGCCTGTTCCAATGACCATGTCGATTGGTTACCAGAAAATGATCGTACAATAGAGCGAATTATCTATGAAAAAACATCATCTCTTTTAAATTCTAATATCATTGTTGCTAAGCAAAGAGATAATGAGACTATGGAATGTATAAAAAAAACTATCTCTAAAAATCAATCAAATAAATACTTTTTCAATGAAGATTTTAGCTTCTCTAATGGTGAAAATGGATTTTGGTATTATGAGGATAAATTTGGTGGATTAAAACTTCCCACACCAAATGTTTTAGGTGAGTTTCAACTAGAAAATATATCTACAGCCATAGCTACATTAAGAGTTTTAGATCTTGGTGTTACTGATGATCATATTAAAAAAGGTATCACCAAAATCAAAAGTATTGCAAGGCTACAAGAAATCAAATCGGGTAAATTGAAAGATATAGTTAGAAACAATAGACTTATTGTTGATGGGTCACATAATCAACATGGATCTGAAGTGCTTAATGAATATTTAAAAACTTTAAATTGCAAAAAGCATGTAATACTTGGGATGATGGCTAATAAAGAACACGAAAAATATATCAGTTATTTTAAAGATATCAGTTCATTTACTGTAATCGACATTCCTAATCAACCTAATGCCATTAGAGGAAAAGATTTATTAAAAAAATTTGAGAATATTCCTAATATTAAATATGAGGAAAGTATTGAAAAAGCTATAAGATCTATCCCTCTAGAAGAGGGAGATCTTATAATAATTACTGGAAGTCTATATTTAGCGGGAGAAGTTCTAAACTTGAATTAAATATTCTCGTCTAAAAATTCTTTCATTGCTCCCTCTGGGATCCCACCTACCTTACGGTTAACTTCTACACCTTTCTTGTAAACAATCACAGTGGGAACGCCTCGAATACCAGCTGCTGAACCTGTGTTAATAGCTCCATCCTCTATGTCTCCATAATAAAAGTTTGCTTTCTCTTTATATTCTTCAGATAATTTATCCATTACAGGTTTAAGAGCCTTACATGGCCCGCACCACGCTGCGGAAAATTGTATTACAGAAACTTCCTCGTTCTTTAATTTATTTTCAAAATCTTCATCTTTAAAGTCTATGAGTGCCATTTTTTTTCCTTTAATTGAATTAGTTTATTCTTATGTAATTATTATGAATTAGTTTATCAACTAATAATTATAAAATTATTTATTTTAATTTGCTTAATTTAGAAGATCTTTTTTCATCTAAAACTCTTCTTACTAATTTTCTATTACAAGGTACACCTAAAATCTCAGCAACTTTATCTGCTATTGAAGTTTTTGATTCTTTTTTATTTTCTGCTTTATCAAAAATTTCTAAAATTTTTTGTTCTTTATCTTTAATAATCTGTTTCCCTAAATCATTATTATTATTTAATGACATCTTATCTTTTATTTCCTCCAATTTCATTTTATTGGGAACTTTATAGATTGTTGGGACTGACCCAGCAGAACCCTCTCTTTTCTTTTTGGACATTTTGATATTATGTCTGTCAGCAAACCTTGGAAGATTATCCTTTCTTACAGTTATATTTTTTTTCTTTAAAAAATTTATAAATTCATCTGTATCTAAATATTCTTTAGGTTGTTCCTTTAAAACTTTTAATTCAAATGGGTTACTGTCTTTCATTATTCCTCAATCAAAAAATCATCATCATTAATATCCAGTATTTCTTCAGAAAGACCAGCACTTGAAACTAATGAAGTTATTATTCCATTAATATTTTTTTTACTTTCATCTAAATTTTTCTTTCTATTCTTTATTTGATTTTCAAAAGATCTTTGATCTTTATCTATTTGATCGCTATCTGATTTTATTCCATTTAATATTTTTCTAGTTTGAATTCTAAATTCATTACTATTTAAATACTTAAGCAAATCTTTTAATTTTGTTGAAATTTGGTCTTCAGATTTATCATTTGCTTTTCTTTCTGACTGTATAAGTTTTCGAGTAGTAGAAACTAATTGTTTTAAGATAGGATACTCAGAACAAATGATAACTCTACCACCCTCTCTTTCTTCAACAAATCCTTTTGATTTTTTTGGCATTACTTTTGTAAAAATAAAGCCAACTGTTGCATCCACTTTTGTCATATCATCTAATAATTTAGCTACCCATTTTTCATCAAAATTTAACACATCTTTAGACTCGTGAAGAATATTTCCCATTGCTTCACCATTAACCATTACTGTCTGAATAACATCTGCACCTCTTTGGCCTTTTTTAACTTCTTTAAATTTATCTTTTGGAAATTCATTGCTCAAATATTCTTCTAGTAATTCTTCTCTTACTTCACCTTTTCTTTCAACAGGTGATTGACTAGCAGCTCTAGCTGCTTCTTCTGCTTTTTTTCTCATACGATCAATATCGATTTGATGAGCTCTTTTTATTTCAGCTAGTTCAGCTTCCTTTTTTAATCTTTCTTTTTCTTGATCTTGTTTTGCTTTAGCCTCTAACTCTTGTTTTTGCTTTTTATAATATTCATTTGCTTGTTTTTTAATTTTTTCAACTTCTGCAGCTGATTGTTTTTCAACTTCAGCTTTTTGTTTTTTTTCAGCTTCTGATTTTACTTTTTCTATTAGTTTTTCATGGGCCTGTTGTTCTTTTGCAAGTCTTTGATTAAATTTATCTTCTATTAATTTTTGTCTTTCTTTGGATTTCTGTTCTTCTTCTTTTTGTAATTTTTTTCTAAATTCTTCAGCCTCGTGCTTAATGCTTTCTTCTATCGGAAAGACCTTATTACAATGTGGACATTTTATTTGTTGTTTCATAAATTTTTAAAAGTCTTATAAGAAATACCATTTATTTTTATCTTATTATAGTTTGTAATTTTTTTTGCTATCTCAAGAAATTTTGTTTCTTTTAATTCTTCTGCTTTTTTAAAATTATATCCATAAATCCAAATATTTTTTAGTTTTTTTAGATGTTTAAATTTAGTTGGTTCAAAATATTCATCACTTAAATTACTTATAACGTTTCCTTCTTTTTGAGTAGTATAAAAAAAATTGTAATAATTTATTTTTTCTAGAGTTTTAATTTTATCAAAATTAGGAAAGTTATGGATTTGGATAATTCTCCTCATATAAAATTGTTCTTCATCTTTACCAGCATAACCTTGATATTCTTCGTACTCTTCTGATGGCTTTTCTTCTTTAATGTCATTGGGTATTATAACTGAAAATTCCTTTAATTTTTTTGGATATAAATTTTTTGGAAATACTCCAAAAGGTTCTCTTAGCCAGCTATCTATATCAACCGAAAAATTTTCTAATTTAGGTAATTTATATAAATTTTCAAAAAAGGACTTTGCTCCTTTATAATCAATAATACATTGATTAAGATGTAAATGTTTAAGATTTTTTAATTTTGAGAGGGATGTCCAATCATTCAAATATTTTATATTTGTAAAAGTTAAACTTTCTATCCCTTTCAATCTTTCAATTTCTTTTAAACTTTTTGAATTTCTTAAATCAATTTTATCTATTGTTATAGATTTTAATTTTTGATCTATTGCATTTTTTAAAAATAAACTTTCCTTGTAATTTGGGTTTACAATAAGTTTTCCCTTTTTATCTTTATTCAAATAACAACCATTAATACCCTCAATATTTATTAAAACTCTTGCGTATTCTTCTCCTTCATCTTCTCTGCCATAACAATGGTAATAAACTGGATATGAACTTTTTTTCACTGGAAAGATAATTTCAGTTAATTTAAAATCGACATCACTTTTGAATTGATAACCATCGAAAAGTTTAGCAATTCCTTTAGTAAAATTGATTTCTAATTTTTTATCACTTAGTGATCTCTTTTTATTTTTTTTATTGAATGTTGGAAGTTCAAGTTCTTGTGGTTCAATATCTTTAATTATACCAATTATAAAGTCTTCAAACTGTTTTTTCCTAATTTGAAATACTTCTTTAAAATTTTCTTTAAAAAGAATCTTGGTTTGTTTTCTTAAAATTTGTATGGCTTTTGGAAGCCTTTTTGATAAATATTCTCCCGAAAGTTTTTTATTTTTATCAATCTTCAAATTGAAATCAGAATATAAATTTACATCTGAATCATAACCTTCTTCTATTTTTAATAAATAATCTTCAAATATATATTTTGTTGGATAACATTTTTCATCTAACAGATTACTAAACAATTCAGTATAGGAGAAATTTACATTAGATTGTTGTGGTTCACTTGCTTCATGAATTACAGAAGATGAAAAACTGGATTGCTCTGCTTTAGTGATTAATCCGTAATTAAATTTTACTACAAAAAAAGGTGTATTATTTTGAAACACTCCATTTTTTTTAAAATATTTTTTATCAATATGATCTTCAATTTCTCCTTTTTCAAAATATTCTCCATCACCTAATAATAATCTTAATGGTCCACCATAATCACCCACAGAAACTAATCCTGAATTTGTTTTTAAATCAAATAATTTTATTCTTTTGCAGGCTGGTTTGTTTTTTTTGTCATTAAAAAACTGATTATTAAATTCTTCTAAATCCCAGTAATATGAAACATAGTTTTGAACATTATCTTTATAATTTGCATATTCTGCATAGTTTGCATCTGCAAAAATTTTTCTTATCTTGTTTTTAGAGTCGACACCAACGTAAACTGAATAACCACCGTCTGCTCCATTACTAAAAGTAATTGAATTTTTTTTTGAAGCTTTACTTTTGCTTAATTCTTTAATGACTTCATCAATTTTAAATTCATCAGATCCACTTTTAAAATCATTACTTAAATTTTCACATAAATCACCCACAGTAACAGCTGCTGCATCTACAGCATTCATTTCTAATAAATATACATCTGTTATTGGATATGGATCTTTAATTTTTGGCATTAGTGTAAAGTATCATTTTCTTGATCGCTATTTTTTTCTCCTGTTAATTTACGTTCTGTTGGTGCTTCATCCCATTCTTTAAACTCATGAACCCAACTCTTATGATTATTTAATATTTCTTTAGTTGTGCACTCTAAATAATGTCGATAAAGAGGGTAACTCAACTGAAATATCATTCGTTGAAGAAGTCTGTATAATAAAAGATAGGCGCAATATCCTAAATCTATAAAACTTTTTCTGGACGCTTTAAAATAGCTATCAATTAAATCTTTAGCTAAATTATCCATTCTTTTAATTTCTGTTTGCTCTGTCTGAATTTTATTCTTATCTTTTGATCTATTTATAAAATCAATTATTTCAGCTGATTTTTTCTTTTTATCTTTTTTGCTTTTTCCATTTCCCTTTTTTTTTGTCAATTATGCCTCCAAGTATATTTGTTCTAAATTATCTACATACTCTTTGATGCCATCTAAAAATTTCAATTTTTCATCTTTATTTTTAAAGGCAAACATCTTGTCATCATTTTCATAAATATTTCTCCAATCTTCATGAAAATCTTCAATTGTTGTCCATTTCTCATTATTGGTGCTTAAAATTCTCTCAGCTATTTTTCTTTTAATTTTTTTATGAAGTTCTTTTGGAAGTACCTCTGGTGCTTCGTTATAAATTAACTGTTGTCCAAACCCAATTAACCTTTCATCTTTAAATTTGGATAAAATTCCCAATTTATCTTTCCATGATGCACTATGAAATTCTTCAAACAAAAATGCATCTTTATTTAGCTTATCAAAACCACCTGAATATAGTGTTTCTTCAGGTGCAGGATCCACTTGTGTAGCAGTCTCCATTTTTTCTTCTGCATTTTCTCTTAAAATATTCAGAATATCAGTTGAAAACTTTTCGTTAGTTTTCATTAATTCCGCTCTTTTCATTATAATATTTGGATCAATCTTATTATAAGGTGCAACCTTCATTGAATATTTTTGATCAATAATAATTGGCGCTTTATTAGAACGAATGGTTCTTAAAAATTTTGGAGATTTTTTCATCTCTCTTTTTAAATCTCCATAATTAAGTTGTTGAATAAGTTCAATATCTGCCTGTAAATCTACAGCCTGAAACCAACCTTTATAAACTGGATGTTCGCATGTCTTTGGATGAAGTGGTGCAACACAAAATAATTTATGCTTTCCGTAAAACGACTCTTGGATTGTAAAAATCCTTTCTTGTTTTATTAAATTTTCAATTATTATCTTATTGCTTGTTTTAAAATACTCAGGCCATAAGTCAGGTTGTTTATCTTTGATTAAATTTAATACTTTCACAGTCATAATAGTGTCCGCCAAGGCGGAGTGGGCATCTATAGACTCTATTCCATTTAATCTTGATAAACTTTCTAGCTTCATGCTTTTATTGCCTTTGTCATTAAGCTCAGTATTTAAAATATTGTCATTAATTGCAAATGCTGCTCTTACAATATTCAAGGCATCATGCCTGACGTTACCTTCTGTATTAGTTAAATAAGGTTTTCTCAATGACTTAAAAAACTCTTTTCTTATTACCTCATCGTCGAAATTTATGCTCGAGTACCCTAAGAAAGTAAGAGCGCCATACTTTTTTGCCCAGCTTCTAAAAGTTTGCTCCAATAGGCCAATCATTTGATAATGTGAATAATTACCTTTTGTCAGTAAATCCACATTTGATTTGTTGATACATAAAGCCGTTGCGCTTGGCACCCTATCTTTGGGCATTCTACATCTTGCCTCAAATTGGTCGACTTGTTTAAAGTTGCTATCTAATAAAACAGCACCTACCTCTAACATCGTTGCCCAATCAGTTTGCGCACTATCTGTTTCACAATCCCATACTACGTAATGCATAAATTATCCTACTTTCTTATTTTCAAGATTTGATTTTTCATCAAGATCTAAGTTTTGTATTTTATTTGATGTTTTAGTTATCTTGCTAACTGAGGTCTTTATCTCCTCAATAGTCTCAGAATTTTTTCCATGTCTTTTTTCTAATTCTTCAAATTTAGATTTAAATGTATTTATAACTTGTGCTAATACAGAGACTTCTTTTTGGATAACATGAGTTTGTTCATACATTTCTCTATTTTGAATTAATAATTTATAAGTCCTTAAAAAAGCCCACATAGTGTTCGGACTGGTAATAATCACATTTTTCTCTCTTGCTTTTTTTATGAAATCTTCAGAAATTTCACATATTTCTCTAAATACACCTTCCGATGCTACAAACATTAAAGCTAAAGGTGCAGTTTCACCTGTAATAATATATTTTTCTGAAATAGCTTTGATATGATTATTTACATCTTTTTCAAATTCTTTGAATAAACTTTTCTTAATATTTTCATCTGTTTCCTGCTTATACTTTTCATAATTATCCCAAACAAACTTAGAATCTATTGCTATTGTTTCATTAGTAGTTTCAAATTTTAATAAGCAATCAACTTTTTTTCCATTCGAGAAAGTATGTTGAAAATCATAATGTTTTTCAATTAAACAATCTTTAACGATATTTTCTAAGTATTCTTCTCCAAGTCTTCCTCTCTTAGTTTTGTCACTAAAAAGATTTTCAAAATTAATTAATTTTTTATTTAAATTTTCTATAGTTTCTTGAGCTTTTTCTATAATGCCCAATCTTTCTTGAATATCTGCAAGGTTAACTTGGGTGCCATCATTAGATTGATTTTTGTTGCCTAATTTTTGATAAATTAAAACAACTCCAATGATTAGGACCAATATTCCAAAAAAACCTATATATTCCAACACTTTTACTCCTTCGTTTAATTTACGAAGTCTAGTTTAAATGAGAGATCAGAAAGGATTTAACATAAAGATCAACTCCGCATCTAAACTAGTAGCTTCGTTTTTAAATTTAAACCGGTGATTAAATGAGAAGTAAGTACGAACTAAACATCTGCATCTAAACAAGTAGCTTAAATTTAGTATCTACATAATAAATCAAGGAAAAACAAAAGTCAATAAAAAAATTAACCGTTTAATTTCATATTATAATACTGATCTACACGTTCTAAAAATTTTTTTTGATAATTTTTTAGCCTTTCAGAATCAATTATAAATCTTTGAAACATTAAATCTTTTGTACAAAGTAATATTACACCTTGATTAATATTAGTACCATGAACTTGATTGTGAGCTAATGAATAAGCACCTAATTGTAAATAATAATCCTCATTCCATTCATCTTTTCGAGGTTTGTTACCTTGTTTGAAATCCAAAATAGTTTGATGGTTTTCATAAACACCAATTAAATCAGCAGCACCGGCAAATTTACCAGGATAATATAAAGTTGCTTCTACGCCCCATACCTCACTCAATTTATCTCTTAAACCATTTTCAATGATTTGATCGGCCATTTTACGTTCTAAAGTATTGTCTCCTAATAAGTCTAAATTTAATTTACCTAATAAAAATAACTCTAGAAATGAGTGCATCTCAGAACCCCTATTCAAAGATTGTCTTGAAATATGATCTGCTTCTTTAGCTCCAACTTTTTGGCGCCACCGCTCAAGACTTGCTTTCTGTTCTTCAGTTTTGGTAGCATTCAAGATGGTGGTAACGCTTGGGAGTTTCTCACTATTTACGTCATAAAGCCTTTGACCATTATAATAAGCCCTTATTGATTTTGGATAATTATATTTAGTATTAAGCTTCATATCTTTTGCTTATTTCATTAACGATATATTTTCAATCATAATACTTATATTTCTTTTCTTTTCTCCAGGTTTGAGATGAACCAAGCCTGTTTTGATTAATAGGTTTAGTGGGATCTACCCAATAAATATATCTTCTCTCTTTTTCAAAAGTTTCCTTATTATACCTAATACGTTCTTGTTCTTTACGCTTTTTTTCTGCTGCTATTTTTTGTGCTTGTTCTTTTTCTTTTTTCTCTTTTATTTCCTTTTCTAAATTAATATGTAATTGTTCTTTGCTTAATTTAGATTGAGGTGGAATGTAAGCGTTCACAGGTGCAATTGGATAATTTTTCCTCAAATACTTCTTAGGAAGAGGTCTATTGATCATCGAATAATAAATTTCAGGTTTATTAGCCAATAGATAACTCTTATTATTTTTAAGATAATTGGTAGTTAAATTATTCAACAATCGCATGAAGTATCGATGATTTGGGTTCGTTTTTCCAAGATCTGTTTTTCTCCATTTGCAGGTGTAATTAGTAAAATGATCTTTTTTAATTCTCCAAGTCATTGTTTTCCTCCCTCATACTTTTAAGAATTTCTAATTGTTTGTAGTATTTACTCATCAGTTTATCCTCGATGGTATTTAGCTTTAAAATGGCACTGCCATACTTACAGTCCCTAGCAAATGCTAAACCTTTAAGATTTATCGATCGGTCTGAAGATTGAACAAGTTCACCTTCTTCAGTTAAATCAATTTTATCTGCTATCTTATTTTTATAATCATCAACTTCATGATGAAGGATCTCTTGATTATAGACCCCTGCTTCAATACCTCCTATCCTTCTAAGTCTGTAGCCAGTATCAATAATTTTAAAAACGACTTGTTCTTCTAAAATACCTTGAGGTTTAAGTTCCTCGATCATTTGATCTCGAAATCTCTCAAAATCGTTAATGTCTTCACCAATCACTAATTGCTTAGATGTAAGCCCATGTTTTAGTGAGTTTTTTGATGAATTTAATTTGCCTAAATCAGTTTTAGGACCTTTAGATAATAATGCATTTTTTCTATTAGCATTAATCTGCTTAAGTGTTGCCATAGGGCCTCCTTCAAATAATCGTAGAGATAGCTCTACAAAGTTTAATAATTGTTGATTTTAAAGGCTCACCTAAAAGGCATTAATTAAGGCCGCATGGCTACTTGCCATGAAAGATTCTTTATTGAAAGAATGCATAATAATAACATAAAATATTATAAAAATAAACATGTCTGAATCAGAATTGAATGAATTTATTAAGTCTTTAAAGATAAGTTATCATTCTGGACACGGTGATAAACTTTATAAAGATTTTTATTCTCCATTACTACTACATACTAAACTTTACATCAGAGAAACTGGTGATTTTACAACAAATGTAATATTTGATTGGGGAGAAGGTTTGGCTAATGCTCTGGAAAAAAAACCTGGTGAGTGTTTAATTAAACTAATTGCCAATCCTAAATTACAAGAAAATGATAGGAATGTTTTATTAGAAGTTTTAGAAAATAAAAACAATAAAGATTATCTTAATAAATTAACAAATTTTGTTAATAACGTCACTGAGAAAACAATTGAAAGATCTTTTGAAGAAGCAAAAGCAGATGTTCATAAAGAAATTAAACTAAAAATTTTTTCTTATTTAATTGCTAATAATATTTTAATTTTGAAATTTGGAGAGCCTAATCATGTGCCCAATGCTAATGTTTTTCATCCTAAATCAGGAGTCTTTTATTTTAGTAATGACACAAAAGTAGGTTTCATAGGTGGGTCTAATGAAACTCATGGTGGATACGTAACCAATATTGAATACATTCATGTTTACAATAATTTAAATGGAGAGAATTATCATATTAAAGATATTGAGGAAAAATTTAAAATTGCCTGGGAAGGTAAAGCTGAAGGGTTTAAAACTATTAGTTTAAAGAAAGAATTTCTAAAAAAAATTGAAACATATGCTCCATCTTTAAAAAAACTTAAAGAAGATATTAGAAAATATAATCAAGAACACAAAAAAACACTAGGTGAAAATATTTCAGACGAAAATAAAAGAAAACTGAATGATTTGGCTAACAAATTAAAAACAAGCGAATCTGATCTCGATACAAAAAAAGTAAATTATCTAGATATTACTGAAAAAAAATGGGAGTTCCAAAAACAAGCAAGAGAAAAATTTATTGAAAAAAAATCAGGAATTTTGGAAATGGCAACTGGTACGGGTAAAACAAGAACAGCACTTTCAATTATAACTCAATTATTGAAAGATAAAAAAATAAATAAAATTATAATTCAAATAGAAAAAAATGATCTTCAAGATCAGTGGGAGGAGAATATTAAAGAATGGTTAAAATCTGAAACATATACTGAAGTAAACTTTTTAAAATATACTTCAAGTACTAATCAATTAAGTGAGTTTCTATTAAACTTTAATGATGATGCAACTGATTTATTATTAGTAAGCAAATTTAATTTACCCAGTCTACTTAACAAAATACAGAAATATAACTTAAAAAAAACTTTTATACTTCATGATGAAGTTCATGGTTTATTTACAGATAAAATCAAAAATGAAATCATCGGTAAACAAATTGATATAGGGTACAAATTAGGATTAACAGCAACGATTGAGGACAAGTTTAATAAATCACGGACGGATACACTTTTTGATGAAATTGGTGAGATAATTTTTGAATATCCCCTCGAAAAGGCAATTGAAGATGGTGTCCTAGTTGAGTTTGATCTAATTCCATTAAACTATAAACTTTTAGAGGAAGATAAAAAAAAGATATCCGATATCTGGGCTATATTTAATTCTACAATTAATGAAGGTGGAAATCCTTTAAAAGCAGAAAAGGATAGAAATATCGCCATAGCAGGTGTAAAAAAAAATTGCTTAGACAAAGTTCGTGTTTTTGAAAATAATTTCAACTTATTAGAGAAACATCTTAATAGAAGTTTTATTTTTGCAGATGAAACAAAATACGTAAAAAAAATTCTTAATACATTAATTCATAAGAAAATTAATGTTAAAACACATATCGGAAATGACTCATATGAAAATATAGAAAACTTTTCAAAAGGAAAAATTGATTGTTTATTGAATTGTGAAAAATTATCAGAAGGAATTGATGTTAAAAATGTAAATACAATTGTTTTGTTTGCTACACCACAAGGTATACAATTAATACAAAGGTTGGGAAGAGTATTAAGAACTGATAAAAAATATCCAGATAAAAAAGCTTGTGTTGTGGATTTTTTTTTAGAACGAGATATGGAAAATGGAGAGGGATCTGATTATAATAGATATAAAATACTGCATAACCTCTCAAAAATAAAAAAAGTGAATTAATGTCTATAGATAATAATATTTTAGAAATTTTAAAAGATGTTTGCAAAAATCATAACATATCAAAGAGTGCTCAAAAAAGATTGTTAGAAATTTTAGATAAATGGGATGCTGGACAAGAAATTGAAAAGGAAATCAAAGATTTGATTGAAAAGGATAATCTAAATGGAAGTTAAAATTTTAGGTTGGGAAACAAAAGGTTTAAAAATTCCTGACTGGGAAATAAATTTAGATAAATCGCAAGGTAAAAAAATTTCAATTATAATGATGCCTAGCGGTACAGGAAAAACGACTACACTTAATTTGCTAAGATACTCATTCTTTGATTACTCTAAAATAATTCCAAAAAAAGATATAGAAAAATTATTTAATCCTGAAACAAAAAATCAAAATGGAGAATTTAATCTATTTTTACTTATAAATAATGAAAAATATAAAATTTCAACAAAATTTAATTTTAAAGAAAAAAACATTTCTTATGTAACTACAGATCCAGTTGAAGGAACGAAGGATGGATTAAATTTACCCGAGGAACTTAAAAAATATATAGATAGAGAATATATTGAAAAAACTTTTTTTGATTTAGAGTTGGTAAATTTATTATTTGAAAGTTCAGAGGCAATAAATTCAATTACAAAGTTGTACAAATTATATTATTTTGACTCAATAAATAAACACTTGGAGAGTTATTTAGACCAGAAACAAGCAGAAAGTTCAGTTGGAAAAATAAGTAAGAAAAAATTCAATGAACTCTTATTAAAAAAAGAAAAACTAATAAAACAAAAAAAATTACTTACAGAAAAATTTAATGAAAATGAAAAAAAATTTCTTAGTTTAAAAAATGAAAAACAAAAATTAGAAAAACAAAAAAAAGAAATTGAACAAAGTAAATCAACAATAAAAAAGCAAATAGAAGATACAAGAAATAAAATTTCTCTAGCAAAAAATAATTTACAAGAATCCTTTAAAGATTTTTATAAAAAACTTAAAAATCCAATTTTGATTAATAGCAAAATAAAAGATCAATTAATCAATTTTGAAAAAAATTTGAATGAATTGCAGATACCAGAAAGTGTCGGAAAAGAATTTTTTGATGATTTAGTCAAATCTCAAAAATGCTTGTGTGGACATGATATGACTGATGAAATGAGAAAACAAATTGAAATTAATAAAAATAATATCCTTTCAAATGATACATGGTTAATCCTGAGTGTATTAAAAGCTAAAATAAATCATAATGCAGAAGATTCTGTTTACAATATGGAAGAAAGTTTAAGTTTGATTGCAAAAAGAAAAAGGGATTTAAGTATTGAGGAAAGAAAAGAAAAAGAAATTGTCGATGAAATTGATGACGAAAAATATAAGAATATATTAACTAGAATAAATAAAATTGAACCTGATTTAGAAAATTTAGAAAAATTTTTTAAAGATTATAACGAGGCGCCTTCTGTAAATGATACTCCTGACTCTTTAAGTATAAAAAAAATTGATAATCTTCTAGAAATAACTCAAAAAGAAATAGATGAAGCTACAGAAACAAAAGATACAAGTGAAAAAATTAAAACTATCAAATTAATTTTAGATAATGCAAAAGAAAAATCTCTTAAATTTATTATTGATGATTTGATAAAGAAAATTAATAAAGAAATACCAAGAGTAATGCCTCTCGAAAAAATATTGGTAAAAGATATAAAAGATAGGATTATATTGGAAGGTCAAGAAAGTGCAGCACAAGGTCAATTAGCAAGAATTGGATATCTTTTTTTAATTACATTATTAAATCGACCAAATCTAAATTTTCCATTTGTTGTTGACAGTCCAGTAACTGCAATGGATGATATAAGCAGGAAACAAATTGCAATAACAATTGCGAAGGAGCTAAATAATCAATATTGCGCTTTTGTGCTACCGACTGAAAGGCCTGAATTTGTTGATGTTTTAGAAGAATACTCTGATGGAAAAATTAATCATATAGTTGCATTTAACACTTCCGATAGTGACTCGCAGATTTTGGTCGAACATGCCAAAAAAAATGGAATAAATACTGACCAATTTAAAAATGGGATTGTTGCTTATGACAAAAAATATTTTTGGAATTTTAAGGGTAATTTAGAAGAGTAAAATGGATCGATTTAAATATCTTAAAGGGTTTAAGGATGATGAAAAATTCATTGGTATGAAAGATATTTATGATGAATTTAAATTCAATAAAAATAGTCCTACAAAAGTATTTAGTCCAATAGAAGATATCATGGACATTTTTTATATTTCTTTATTAATTGGTTTAACAAAAAATAAAAAAGTAAATTTTAATGATGCAAATTATATAAAAGGAGATATGACACCTAATTGGACAGGTGGTCTAAATCAAACAAAAGAATTAATTATTTCTCTGTACGTATCTCAAATAATTAAAGAAAAAGATCCAAACTATAATGATAAAGAACAAATACAATTTACATTAAACTCTAAATTGGGAACAAATCCGACTAGATCTTTAAGTGATGAGGGTATGAACGATATACACAACTATGCTTTTGGTGGTTACATTGAATTAATGAAACAGCTTGGAAATAAAAAACCTAATGATTTATTGAGTCTTTTTTCAGATATTAATGAATTGTTGACTAACTGATAATTGGAAACACTTTTCCTTCATGAAAAATCCCTTTCATTTGATTGTCTATTTCTACTAAAGTTTTTGGATAAGCTAAAGTTTTGAGATAAGAGTTGTTATTATAAATTTCAACATAAACTTGATTTTGATTTTTGATATAAGCACATTTTTCTATTTTAAAATTAGCCGTCATTAAATCAATTTTAGTTGTCTCCTTAACTTTATCTAATTTTATCCCACTTAAAATGTATGTAGCTTTATCTATTCTTTGGAATAAAACAGAAAACTGCATAATCATATTAAGCGAAGCTTCAGAAACATTATTTAAGCTTGATAGATATCTTAAATCTTTCCAATCTAAAATTGGTCCATAAAAATTAAATATTTCAATCATTTTTTGTTCATTTGGAGCTACAATATTACCTTTATATCCCTCATAATTTGATAATTTAGAATTTGGGGATAAAAATTTTATTTCATCTTTATAAACTTCACATTCAAAACAAATTTCACAAAATATATTAAAAATTTTTTTATCATAATTAACATCTTCTAATCGATGATAATTTTTAATTTTTTCAAATAAACTGGTAAGATTTATTTTATCAGTTGCTAATGCTGCTTTAGAAACTAAATTAGATAAACGATTTCTCGTAGAATAAAAAGTAAACCATTCTTCTTGATCATCTAACCAAGAGAATAATGGCATAGTTTGAACAAACTTTTTTACAGATTCTTTTTTAATATTATTAAAATTTACTTCTTTAAATTTCATACATTCTGACAATGACATCAATCCTGAATTTGATATTCTTTTTCTTACATTTTTCATCACTTCTCTAAACGCATTATCAATTGAAGATTTTGAAATAACTTTAATATTATTAATTTTTGAAACATAAAAATCTTGCTTAAAACTAAAACTTTCATAAAAATCTTGAAGACCTTTAAAATCCCACTCTAGTTCAGTGAGACCTTTTTCCTTTAATATTTTATTCAATTCAATTTCAGTAATTGGTAACGATTGATCTAAAATTTCAAAAATTTTGTCTAATATTGGGGTAATTGGTTTTAATATTTTAAGTTTCCTTAAGCCATATTGTTGGTTTTGCCGGATTCTTTCTCTAGTGACATTGTATTTTTGGCCAATGATTTCAAGGGTTTTTGCAGGTGAACCGTCTAATCCAAATCTACTATTTAATACATCGATCACTCTCTCTTTAATCTGTGGATCTTTTTTTGTAAGACCCATAGATTCATTTAATATTCTCTGCAGCTCAATTTCTAACAATTTATCTTGGTTTAGTAATTCTTGCCTAGAATTGTCAGATATCTCATCTCTTAGATCTTTTCTTAAATTCAATATAATATTTTTATCCCAAGGTTCTAGAACATCTCCAAACTTTAAATCCAATTTGTTAATATATTCCTCTATTTCTAAAATAGATTTATAGCCTAAAGCATTTATTCTAAATAATTCTTCTCTATTAACTTTAAGAATGTCTCCAATATAAAAACAGTTTAGATTTCGAAGAGCATTTTTTGATCTTTGAGATAACGACGTTTCATCAAAGTCTTTAATCAATTCTAAAACTTTTTCTTTAGAAAGTTCAATTAGATTTTCTTTTTCATCAATCTTTTGTGTAATAACAGTTTTTTCATCATCTAGTTTTATTTCCATTCCTAAATATAAAGAATGATGATCTAAAATATTTTTTAACTCATCTATTGTAGTTCTTCCCATTTTCGGAAATCTTCTTAAATCATGTTCTGTATATGCTACTAGATCTCCTAATGTTGTAATGCCTTGGTCTGTTAATGAATTTCTAGCACGTACAGATAATTCAAGATCATTTAAATTAATTAATAATTGATTTTTTATCTCATCATGAGCAGTGTTTTCAGAATACTTTTTTTTTAAAAATATTTTGGTCACAAATATCTAGGATTTCATAAAATCAAAAAGAGGATTAATATTCTTTAATTTGTTTGTGTACATAATATTTACTCCTCTATTGATATGAGCATATAAATATTTACTAAGATTTCGTTTATTTACCTCTACTTTGAATTTGATTAAATTATTGATTAATAATTGAGTATAAATGTCTCTGTTTTTTCCTACAAAAACTTCATAGTCTATTTCTACTCCATCTAATGTCTCTTCAATTTCTCTTGGTAAGTTTTCTTGTTTAATAGATAAGCAAAAAGCCCAACGGCATAACACGTTCCATGTTTCAATACCTGTTAGTTGTTTAAGTCTACTTAAAGTATTTTTAACTCCAGCAGTTGTTCTGACTGTATCTAATTTAACTTCCATTAGAAAAAATATCCTTCCTCAATTTTACTACCATTTAGTTTTTCATCATATTCAATTTTATATGACCTTGATAAATAGGGAGCCATATATTTATGATATTTTTTATTAATCTCTTCATCTGTTGAGAGTAAGATCACCTGCTTAGAAGCAGTTGGAAAATATTTTTCAACTAAGTTTAATCTGTGATCACTATCTAATCTTCCTAAAGGTGTATCAATTATAGTGGGTGCAGCTGAATTAGAAGCTTTAGCAAGACCCCATAATATTGCTACTGCCAATAACTGTCTTTCACCTGCAGATAAATCTTCTGTATCAATCTCATTATTTTTTTGGTCTTTAATAAACAAATCAAAATTAATAGTGTCTATTTTAATAGATTTTATAAAATGTTTTTTTCTATGAAGAGTTTTAAAGCAATCCAAAATTAATTTTTCTAATCTCTTAATATGATAGTCTAGTGCTTTAACGTGAAATGAGCTTAATATATCTTTCACTTTAATAGAATAATCTATAAATCGTTTTGTATCTAAGTTTGCTAAATCTTGACTACTTTTCTTTTCGTATTCTTGCTTTAGTTCGGTAGAAAGTTTTAAAACAGGTCCATTAGATTTTTGTCTCTCACTATTTAAAACGTTTATTTTAGTCTTTAGTTCAATTTCCTCTGTAGATAATTTTTTTTGCTTTTCTATAAGTGGCTTGATCTCATCTGTTGTTGGAATCTTATTAATTAATTGGCTTATTTTCTCAAATTCTTCCTCAAATTTACCTTTAGATTTAATTAGTTTCTGAGCATCTCTGTTAATTTTATCTAACCCTTCATCTACTAAAAAGTTGATCTGATTAAAATTTAAATTTTTTAAAATAAATTCACTATCAAACTTTTCATTAGATTGACTGGATTTTTTCTCTTTTATAAATTCTCCTAATTTCTCCAAGTATTCTTTGTCAGAACAATTCTTTTTTGAAAAACTTTCAAATTCTTTTATTAAACTATTGATTTCTTTATTAAGATTTTCAGAAATTAAATTTTTATTGAGTTGTCTACTTTGGCCTAAAATTTCTTCCAATTCTTTTTTAACGATCATCAATGGTGCATCTCCACCGGCAACTTCGATCAACTTATTATTTGCCTCTTCAATTTCATTATTGATGTCAGCCTGTTCTTTTTTGTATTCTTTTTCTTTCTCATAATAAGCTATTCCCTTTTGAGATAGGGTGATATCTGTTTGTCTTATGTCGTATTGAACTTTGGTTAACTGATCTTGAATTTTAACTATTCTTTCATCAATACCTTTTATTTCATTTTGATGTTTTGAAATCTGTTCTTCAATTTCGTTAATTCTTACTTTTTCTTTTTCATCTTTAAGTTCTAAAGCTGATCTTCTTTGAAATTCTTCTACATCTAAATTTAATTGATCTACTATTTCTAAACCTAAAAGAGAATTAATTGCTTTTTTTAAAACTTGTTTTGATTGATCGAGATCTGCCAATTGTTCAATTTTCTCTCCATCAAAGAAAAATAAAGATGCTACACGAGATGGTAAAATTTGATCTACAAAGTTATCCCAATCTTTAGTGATATCTTCATCATATTGGTCATCAATAAAAACAAAAAACTCTTCTTTCATCTTTTTACCAATTTGTTTCCAATTTCTGGATAATTTAAACTTTTGCTTTTTACCTTTATACTTTCTACTAAAGGTTAATTCTATTTGAGCCCCTTCTTCAAAGTTTTGTTTATTTACATTTTTATTTAAAAAATTTTCATAAGATAATTTTTGAGAATAGAAATAATTTGAAAACTTACCATAAAGAACAAAATCTATAGCTTGAAGAAATGTAGTTTTACCAGACCCATTTAATGCTCCAATTAAAATAACAGGTTTTTTTGATTTGGTAGACAAATCAAAGTTTTGCTTTCCAGAATAAACTCCAAAATTATTTATAACTAGATTTTCAAATATCATGAGTTGTTAACTAAATTTAATTGTTTGTTTGATTGGTCTTTAATCTTCTTTTTCTCTTGAGCATATTCAATAGCATCTGTTCTATCTTTGTAGAAAGACTTTTTAAAAATGTTTGCAAATTCATCAAACAAACCTGTTCGGCGATTACTTTTAAAATGCTTTCTCTCAACCTCTAATAGGCTCCTTGCTATCTCGAATATCATCTCATCCGAACCACACGTTTCCTTAAGTATATTTAAGACATCTCTATCAAAAACATGACTATCTTCTAATGGTTCAAAACTATATTCTCCTTTAGCTTCTTCTTCACAAATAGAGGGCAATACATCGTCTGTCTCTAATTTATCATAAAACCAAATCTTTCTAATTTGGTCTAATTCTGCTTGCGTAATTAATTGTAGTTTTTTTAAATCTTCTGGTAACTGCTTGTTGCTTCTCATTTTGTTTTGAGCTTGTAATAACTTTCTAAGCCACTCTTCTCTACTCGATTTTAAATATGGACCTGGTACAGCTTTATCATTTTCTGCACCCATTAATTGGACGTTACCTTTTAATCTTCTAAAATCTCTTTTCTCAATATCTTTTACTGTTAATTCATTTCGCATTTGCAATAGAGGTTCCATCCATGATTTTTCACTGTCGTTTTGAACCATGGCTGACATACTTTTATCTTCTCTAACTAATGTACAAACCCAACAACCAAATCTACTATCACCACAAGAAGGTGTTGATGTATCAACAACTAAAGGACATTCTCCTCCATCGGTTGCACCCTGATACATAGATAAAAGATCTTTATTATTTATTCCCCAAGGAGATTTATCTTGTAAAAGATAAAGCCAAACATCATCATTAGTCCAATCTTTGATAGGTAAAAAGCTTACAATATTTGATAAATTTGCATGTTTTTGGAAGTTTTCTCTTGTGGCTTCTTTTTCTAATTTGGTAATTGAAATCAAACGATTAGAACTTTCAGCTTTTCTAGTACCAATTACAAGCACTGCTTCACCACTATCTGATGCTAACTTTCTTAAATATCGATCACTTGGTCTAATTTTCATTCTCTCTGTGCACCATCTAAATTTAGTATTTGGTGCTGGATAACCCTTACCAATTAAATTAACCCAAAAAGTTTCTTCGATATTTGGAGTGAGCAATGATGGAAATATTGGTAATGACTTTTCTTTTGCTTTTTCTCTTAATAAATCAATAGAACTCTTAACCCAAGTAGCAACAACTGGATTTTCAACCAAAGTATCTGTTGTAATAACATATAAAGGTTTAATTGTTTTATTTTCAGATTTAAGTTTTTCTAAAACACGCCACATCAATTGTAAGCAAGCACTACTATCCTTACCACCTGAATAACCAACCACCCAAGGGTTTTGGTCCTCTAAATAAAGCTTTGCAACATGATTAACTAATTTATCTATGGTTGCTTTAAAACCTAGTTCATTAAAATAAGATTTCTTTTTATTTTCCATTTTTCTTTATTTTGCTCTCTAAAGCTTTCTCTTTTGTGTTTAATCTAACACCCAAAGCTTTCTTGATTAAATTTGATGCTAAAATAATACTGTTAGTATTTTTAACGACCCTGCCATTAATAATTACTCTTCTATGCCATTCTGGATCATTTTTAAGCCAGTTAACTTTATGTAAATTTTTTAATTTTGTTTTCCAATTAGATGGGAATTGATTTATCAAATCTTTACCCGCTACCCCAATTGCTTGAAGAATAATTACATGAGTGTGGATATAATCTCTTCTAACCTCAGCGGCTGATTGATTGCCTAATCGAACCCCTTTCCATTGATCCATATTTTGTCCTACAGTTTCCCAAAAGGCAGAAACCAGTTTAACCTGGTCTTCTATTTTCTTATTTTTTTCTAAATCAATTAAATTTTTAGAAGCAGAGTAAATTCCAGAAAAAGGAAATAATTTTGAGGATCTTTCAGCAATTGTTGATCTTTCCATTTCAACAACACCTTTAAAAACTTCAGTTTCATAAACTACTCTTCTTATAACCTCTGCTATAGGGTCTCTGTGATCGTATAATCTTGCAATAGAAGTTGCTGGTCTAATTGCATGTCTATTTAAGTCAGAGAACATTTGCTGTGATTTTTTAAGACCTTTGTCTTTGAAAAAAACTACCGCTATTGTTTCATTAGACAAAGAAGGGTTATCCTG
The DNA here is from genome assembly GCA_000299095.1 of alpha proteobacterium HIMB5. NCBI lineage: Bacteria > Pseudomonadati > Pseudomonadota > Alphaproteobacteria > Candidatus Pelagibacterales > Candidatus Pelagibacteraceae > alpha proteobacterium HIMB5. The sequence goes on from CP003809.1 coordinate 1,108,187, forward strand.
TAATGCTTTTTCTATTGCAGCTCTTCTGTGTTGACCATCATTGATCATTAATCTTGCATCACCAGAAATTTCAAGTTCACCAACTTCGCTATCTCTTCCATTAATCTTTAAAGGTTTAAAATTTATCCTTCCATCTATTGATGCGGTTAGAGCTGAGAAAATATAATTCTTTGGGTTATCAACTATATATTTTGCAATCTCTGGTATTCGAGATTTATTGATATGTCTTTGGGCACGAAGTTCTGTTGGGATCGTTGCTTCATTAAATAAAAATAATCTTGGAATAGTTGCCATCTCACAAACAACTGTATAAAAATCATCTCCAGACTGACGTCCTTTGATAGCAGCGAACTTGTGAACATTTAAACTCATAAAACCAATAAATTAGTAGAATCTTGTTAATTTGTATGTTATTTATTTAACATACAATAATTAATATTCAACATACAAAAATGAGCATTTATTTAGACTGCAACGCAACATCACCATGCGAACCTGAGGTTGTAAAAGTAATGAGTCAATTTTTAATTACAGATTTTGGTAATGAAGGATCGCATACACATATCTACGGAACTCAGGCAAAGAAAGCTGTGCAAGATGCAAGGGATAACATTGTTGATTTAGTTGATGCCTCAAGAAATGAAATAGTTTTTACAAGTGGTGCAACTGAAAGTAATAATATTGCAATTTTAGGTCTTAAAGAATACGGAATTCAAAACAATAAAAAACACATCATTACTTCAGCTATAGAACATAAAGCAGTTTTAGAACCCATTGATGAACTTAAAAAATTAGGTTTTGAAGTAGATATTTTAAATGTTGATAGTTCTGGGAGAGTAAATCCTGAAGATGTTAAAAAAAGTTTAAGGGATGACACTTTAATAATCAGTATTATGGGGGTAAATAATGAAACAGGTATTTGTCAGCCCATTAAAGAAATAAGTGACATAATCAAAGACCATGAATGCTATTTTCATGTAGATGCTGCCCAACTTTTTGGGAAAGATTTGGAGACATTAAAAGATAAGAGAATAGATTTATTAAGCATTAGCGGACATAAGATTAATGGGCCGAAAGGAATAGGTGCATTAATAACTCGTCTTAGAAACTTTAATAAACCTCCATTAAAACCTTTAGTATTTGGTGGTGGACAAGAGGCAAAATTGAGACCTGGTACATTACCTGTCCATTTAATAGTTGGTCTTGGAATGGCAGCTAAAATAGCAAAAAAAGATTTTAAAAAAAGACAGGATAAAAATAAGAAAATTTATGATCAAGTAATAAAATTGATGAAAAATTTAAATGGTAAATTAAACGGCGATGAAAAATATTTACTTGGAAATTGTGTAAATTTTTCTATCCCAAGTGTAGATGCTGAAGCATTCATGTTAACTACAAAAGATTTAATTGCAATTAGTAATGGGAGTGCCTGTACTTCTTCAACTTACGAACCTTCACATGTAATAAAAGCAATGAATACAGATGAAAATGTAATTAAAGGTGCGGTAAGAATTTCATGGTGTCATTTAACAGAAGATAAAATTCCTATTGAAGAAATTCAGGAAAGATTGGAAAATATTATTTAATTAAATTCAAATCCTTTTTGATTATCATCATTTTTTAACTTTGGTTTACTTAATTCTTTTTTAATAATATTAATTGCATTTTCATTATCAATCTCAATACCACCCATTTTTATCAAATCCTGATTACCTTTAGCTTCCTCTACAATCAATGGATTCACAACAAATAAAGGAATTTTATATTTTATGGCTAACTGTCCTGAATTAAAGGTTCCACTCATATTTCCTTTATCATCTTTTTCTGGCCCTGATTGAATTACTACAACTGCTTTGGATAAACCAATTATGGTTTTATTTCTTATCATTGCTCTTGAAGCAGACCAGTCATCTTTCGGTAAAAATTCTGAAACTGCAAGTATGTGTCCTGTCCATTTTTTATCTTGAAACTCTTTTTTTTTTTTAAATTTAGTAATTCCATGACTTAATACAAATGTTGTAGTGCCATCATTTTCAAGCGATGATAGATGGGAGAGACTATCTACTCCTTTGGCATAGCCAGAAATAATATTGAATCCTTCATTAGATAATTCCTTGCTAATATTTTTAGTATATTTAATCCCGTTTTCACAAACATTTCTTGATCCCACAATTGCAATACCTTCACTATTAAATAATTCAACTTTACCCCCATAAAATATAATTGGCGGTGAGTCATTACCTAAATTATCTAAAAGTGTCTTGGGATATTTTTTTGATTCAAGAGTTAAAATATTTATATTCTTTTTTAGAACATTCTCATACTCTCGAAAACAAAGTTCATCCTTAATATCCTTCCAATTTAGAAAATGTTTTTGATTATCTAGATTTTTTTCAATAAAATTTTCATCAAATTTTATTGATTTTTCTTTTTGCTTTTTAAAATTATTATAAATTTTATGTATTGTTTTAGGCCCAATACCTTTTGTGCTTAACAATTTATACCAAGTATAATCTTCATCTATTTTCATATCGAGTCTTTTTTTGTAGTGGTTTTTGTAATTGTTAATGTGAATACATCTTGTACATCACCTTCATTGTATAAAACTCTCGTTATCTCTTTTAAAGTGGAGCCTGTTTGACAAACATCATCAAATAATAATATTTTTTTATTTTTTAGAATTTTGTTATTTATTTTAAAAACTCCTTTTAATTTCTCCTCTTTTTCTTTGGCGGAAATATCATTATCTTTCATAAACTCAGTGGTTTTAATTTTTTGTAGACAATCATAATTAACGGGAATATTTAATTTCTTTCCCAACAATTTTGCAATTTCTATTACAGGCTGAAAAGCTCTATTGGTGTCTGAAGGTGGTACTGGCACTATGCAAAACAACCATTTAGTGACATATCTAGTTTTCATGAACTCATAAGCTTTATTTGCTAAAGGTTCAATTCTGCTTTTATCTTTATTGTACTTTAATTGATAAAGCATCTCACCAATTTCAGTTCTTTTTGGAAATATAGCCATATGTTTATCTAATGCCCATCCTCCTTTCCAGTTTCCAGTTAAAATTTTTCCGGTAATGCTATTTTTCATCAAGAATTTTTCAGTAATTTTATAATAATTTACTCACAATCTTGACATCATTACAATATAAATTTTATATTGGTTAAAATAATAAATGATAAGTAAAAAAATTTTTACCTTAACGCCATATTTTTCAAATTTAATCCATTCTACTTACTCTAAGTCTTACACAATCATTTATGATCAATTCAATGAAGCAATTAAAATTCCTCAAAAATGGGTAGATGATATTAAAAATGTTGAGTTCAATGAATTATTAGCAAGTTCTGTTGGACCTCTTGCTTTATTTTTTAATTGGAAAAAAAGACATAAAGAAGAGTTTTCAGAAATAGCATCAGGTGTACTTGCTTCAAGTTTTGTACACGGTGACCCAGTTGGAACTATAACCTCAATAGTGGTACTTGCTTATAGATATGACAAATCATCTAACAAACAGGAAATGAGAAATCTAAAGTGGGGTATTATCAAAGGTGGTGCTAGTGTTAGTGCATTCGCTTTAACAATTAAAGCAATGGGAGTTTCTTTATTAAGTTTTCTAGTTGGTATTTGTATTGCTGCTGTTGTTCGAAAAACAGTTTCAACATTAAGATTTTTTGAATATCTAAAATTTATTAGATCTCTTAAAGTTAAAATTCCTCAATTAAAAAAGAAAATTTCAAGAAGAGATTTTATATCTCTTAAAATATTTGAATTTAAAAATGCGTAATTTTAACCACTGTTAATTCTATTTTTAAATCTAAAATAAATTTTTGATATTGGCTTATATAAAATATCTGACTCAAATTTTGAAATATCGCCATAATGTTTGTATGCTCTCATAAGATATATCAGGATATCAATATTTTTTGGTTGTGTTACAAATTTTTCATCTAATTCACATAATTCATCAGTTAAATTTTCAAAAATTTTTTTTTTATTCTCATTATCTAAATTACTAAAGTGAATTCCTTCAGGTACTGTTGGATTTGATTTTGAAATTTCTTTTAAAATTTCTAAATCTAATTTTAATTTTTTTGAGGAATTATAAATTATAGCAGTTTGATACTCTGTGTGTGCAGGACAAGTACATAAATTAAGGTATTTATCTATCGTTTTTGAATAATCTATAAATTTTTTTAGCCAAGACATATAAACTAAAATCCTAAAAAAAGCTTAGCTATATAAAATAGCCCAAAACAGATAACTACAAATAATAATAATCCTGAAAAGAAATTCCAAATAAACATAATTTATAATAACATAAATATTATCTTTAGTAAAAATGAGCAAAAAAGATTTTAATAGAAACCCTAAAGGAACTAATCAATGGGTACTTCGCACTGATGAAGAGTTACAAAAAATTATAGATAGCAAGCCTCGCAATTGGACTAAAAAAGATTTTAGAGGAGAAACTAAGCTTAATAAGATTAAATACTTAACTAGAAAAGAAACTGATAGACCGGGCCTTAAATTTTATCACTCAGGTAAAAGAATAAATATGAGTAACATTATAAAACATTCAACTAAAGAAAGCATAGATCAATATAAGAAGGGTGAAATTGATATAAATACTTTCAAAAATAGAGCTTCTACTAAAAAAATTAGAGATCAAATGAGCACTAAAGAGAAAGAAGAATATGATAAAAAAATATATGCAAATTTAACTGAAGAACAATTAGAAGCTAAAAGAGAAAGACAAAAGAAGTGGTATTACGAACAAAAAGAGGAAAATTAAAAATCTATTTTTGAGCCAAATAAATTATTCAATTCTTTTATTAAATATTTAAATTTTTTTGGAAAACTCATATACCCATTACAATTTTGGGATCTTCCATTTCTGTCTCTTAGTTTTAATTCCCATTGATATCCATCTAGAAGTTGCTCTTTATCTGGTTCTTTTACAGGATATTTTTTACTCCAGTTCCAAACTCCAATTTCATTAACCTTGTCCCAGAATGTTAAAATTTTATATTCCTCTAACTTTAAAATTTTTTGATTTTCATTCATAATAATTCTGCCCTCTAAATTATCTAAGAGTTCTACCGTTTCAGGCGGTTCCATGGAAAATCCACTATAGTAAATAATTTCTTTTTTCACTAATCCGAAATTAGTTTGTAAGTTAAAACTGCCATCTCCAGAGCAATTAAAAATTCAATCATATTTATTTAATTCCTAACTAATATTTAAAGATGGTTTATTTAAGTAAAAGTAAACTTTTTTACAAAAGTGGGGGCTACTTAATAAAACTACATTTTCATCAATAGCTTCTAAGCAATCTCCTATCACTTCATCGTAATCTTGATTTTGATAATAAATTATGAAAGCAAACCAATATCTCGTAATTAAACTATATTTATCAAGATTATCTAATTTCTTTGGAAGTTTAAAAAGGAATTCTTTAAAATTTTCTTTATTTTTAAAACACTTAATAAATAATTTTATTATTTTAGGATCACAATTACCTATATTTCTATAGTGAGCTATACCCTCTATATCTTCTAATTCAAATTTAATTCTATCTTCTCTGTATTTATCTAGGTGATTATTTAAATAATGTATTTTACCCATTTACCTCATAAATAATTCTGTTCTTTGAATGTCTCAATTATTTCATTCAAATATACTTCTTTAGCCTTTTTAATCTTATCTATTTTAAAGCTTTCAGTCGTGGTACTTAAATCAGTATAAAGGCCATTTAAATTTAATTGGAAATGAAGTCTTTCATCATTCACATAAAATGTAAAATTATCCTTCAAGTTTTCTTTTTTAGAAATATCAAATTCAAAAATCTTCCAAAAGTACCTTTTATTTTTTGGATCTAATTTCCTTAGACTTGATGCAATTTTATCTAAATCTGCATGAAACGATTTATTATTTAGTGCTTCTTTTTTCCAAATATTAATGAACTTTTTGTGGATTTCGCTCTCTCGTTTTTGAACTTTGTCTCTAAGTCTTTTTTTATTGTCCTGTATTTCTATTAATTTAATCTCTAAGTCTTTTAATCTATTTTCTAGGCTTCTCATCTTTTATTTTTTTCAAAAAGATAGATAAATATTTTGGCTTAACAATTATTTTTTTAGACTTATACCCATTTAGGCAAATTAAAATTTCATTAAATGTATTTTTATATATTGACATTATTTTGAGGATACAAAATCATTATAAAAAAGTCTATTTTAACCCAGGAGACATTTCTGCCTCCTGAATTTAAGCTTATTTCTTTAGTTTATTTTTCTTAACTAATTTAGGATCTTTGTTATCTTTTTTTTCTATTTTCTTACTATTTTTTTTAGGTAAAAAAATATCATAAGTTCCTAAAAGGCCCATTGGATCGTTATCTTCAGTAGCAAGTATTGTTTTAATTATCTTTCCCATCAGAATCTCCTTTCATTTTCCAACCATTTTTTTTCAAAGCTTTGATAAGGTTTTGAAAAAGCTGGTCTCTTGAAGAAGTTTTGTCTCCAATCTTTTCAAAAAAGATAGGTTTTAATCCTTTTTCTTCTTTTGATTTAAGGTAGTCTTTAGCAGGACTAACCGTAAACCCCTCTTTATATATAGAGCTATTTTTATTTGCTTTAGTGATTTTATATTTCATGTAATCTCCTTTAGCGTTAATGTTTAATGTCCGAAGCAAGTAGAGTAATTTCTAAATCACGGACGATTTTATTCTAATAAATTTCGAGAACAATTTCAATTACAACTTTTTTGTAAAATTAAGCTCTGCTCCCTCTAAGTGATGACACCTAGAACCAAAATTTAGAGCTTTAATTTTATTATCTTTATAAAGGATGATTTGAGGAGATTTTTTATTATAAATATAATTAAAATTTTCTCCTCTTCCAACTATGTCACCTTTTTTGTTAACTTTATGAATTCTCCAACCTTCCAATACGTATTTATAAAGATCATTTTCATCTGAACAATCTACATAACCATCCCTAAAAACAGTTCCGCCTAAAAAAATAAAATAAGAAAAAAAGCAAATTGCTGAGCTAATAAAAAAAATTTTAAAATATTTCACTAATTGGATGATGATAAAAAAAATTGTTAAAAATATGATTATTTCTTAACTTTTATCTCAATATCTTTTTCTTTCTTAACAACTTTTCCATCAACAGTTGCTAAGGAAAGATGAGGTTTTTTAACTCTCTTCATATGAAGAGTGGCATTTTGAATATCTACTGAAACGTTTACTCAATAAGTCATAAATCTACTATTTAAAGTTGGGGGCAAGATGTTCCACGTTTTCCGCGTGGGTAAATTACTGTCTACCTAAGATAATGATTAAAACAGTTAAAGGTTATTAGTTTTGATTTTTAGATACCTTTTGTCTAATTTGATTTTCAATTTCTAACGGAAGATTCCAAACAATTTTTTCATCAAATTTTTTTTTGTTATCTTGAAAAGTTTTTTTTATTTTATCAATCATACCTGGTAATATATCAGAGCATACCATCAAATTGACCATTGATATTTTTTTTTGATATAGAACCCGATCCATCTTGATTAGATTTCTCAATACTAACCAATACACAATCAATATATTGCTGATCTAATATATCATTATTTGACGGAACATATGTAAGTGCATGTCCATGAATATTACCATTTTTGAATTCTGCAATTGTTTTCATTCCATCTGCATAAAATAATCTTCCTGAACCATGTTTTAGACCATTCTTAAATTCACCCTCGTATTTTGGTTCTGACATAATCCATCCATGACCTTCTGCTTTACCATTGATTATATTTCCTACAAGTACAGATCCATCACTCATTTGTACGATTGTGTATTGGAATTTATTCATCTAATTAAATCATCTCCCAGATTTTGCAAATTCATCTTCTTTTTTTAGTATGTAGACATCTAAAAAATCATATGCCTTTTGTTTATTTTTAAAACTCTTAATAATATTATAGCTATCATTGATAGTAGTATATTTGCCGTGATAACTTGCTAAATAATATTTGTTATCCATTTTAGAACTAATTAACTGAACATAGTAATACTCTTTTAATGATGGATCTATATCACCAGCTTCAGTTATTTTACATAATTCTAAAACTTTGAAGTTTTTACTTATAAATGTGAAAAATTTTCCATCCATAAATTTAGGCGCTAGTGACCACATTATACTTTCCTTTTGATTATCTAATATATTCCATAATTGATCAGATTTTATTTCTTTAGTTGCACATGAATCGATAAAATCATGATATATTTTGAAATTTTCCTCAATACCACTGGGCTTTCCAATAAATTTCAAAAATTTTTTCAAGTTAAAATTTTTCTTTAAATACGAAATATTTATTTTATTCATTTAACTAAATACTCTCTAAATAGATTTTTAAAAAATATTATTTTATTAATCCCTTTTTTTTCATTTTTATACGTTCATCCTCACCTTGAGCGTCCCAAGCATCCTCATCAAAATTATCATATGATAGTAAATGCCAGTAATTTAAATTTTCATTATTGATATCTTCAAAAAGGAAATCATCTCTACCCTTTATTAATAAACTGCCACCTCTTCTATGTTCTTCAAGTATTTTGTCAAAAAATTCTTTTTTCGATAATTTTGTATCGAAATAATTACTTACTCTATGAATGCAAGACGCTACATCGGTAATTGCCTTAGTATAACTATCATCGTAAGATGGTAAAAATGAAAAATAGTAATATCTTTTATTAAACTTTGAAAAAATTAAACTTTCATAACTACTCATAGGAAACTGATAAATTAATTTAAAGTTTGAATTTATTTCCTCAAATAACGTACCTTTGCATAGTTTATTGAACATCCATTTACGTAATTTTAAATTTTTTTTATCAAAATAATCTAAGTCGATTTTATTTTGATTATTTTCCCACTCAATATCTTCTTTAGTTTCATTTCCAACTTCTTGAATTATGTTAAATTTAAAAAGCCTGTTAAAAAGTGAGTGATAAACAATGTACCTAGTAATTTCTGGAGCCAAACGCCACAACTCTTCATCTTTTAGCCTTAAATCAACTAAAAGATCCAATTCTTTACAAAAATTTTTATAGTTAAAATTTTCTTTAAGATACTTTACTGATAATTCATATTCATTGACCATAAAATTAAGTGCTTATAGTACACATGGTTAAATATATCATTTAACTAAAAACTCTCTAAATAAATTTTTAAACTTATCATTCCATTTTTTCTTAGCTTAAGGGCAGCTTCGTATGCTTGTTTAAATTTTTCTTCTATTAGTTTTGACTTATCTTTTTTATCAATTATTTAGCTAACTAACGAATTAGCTATATAGGAAACAAAAGTTATTATCATTATCCAAAACCAAAATTTGTTAAAGCTTTGGTTATTAAATTTAAATTTATTAAAAACAAAAGATAAAAATAAAGCAATGATAGTTGGTGGAGCCACATAACCAATTGCAAAAGCAAATGCCTGTCCTCCACTTAAACCTAAGCCTATGATATGTGAAAATTCAAAAATAAAAATTAAAATTGAAATTAAGATTGCACCAAATAATGCAATTTGGTTAAAATTAATTAAATTTTTATTATTTTTTGTCATAGAAATAACTGCTTATTTTTCTTTACATTTACTTTCACCTAACCTCTTATATTTATCTTTAATTTTATAGTTTGTATAGAAAATTTCTGTCTTGGTTTTTTCTAAAGCCACACCTGTATTATCTGCTTTAGATTGTTTTATAATATTATCTAATTCTTTATCTGTTAAATCAATTTGAATGACAACTAGCCTATTTTCATCAATAATATAGAAATATCTTATTTGAACCTTTTGTTTTAGGTAAACTGTTCCCCATTCATAAGTTTTTTGGCCAGTATTGTGTTTTGAGGCTCTCCCTATAATTTCATTACCAAAAAATTTAACTTTAATTGGATTACTTTTTGTTATTTCAAAATTTTTAATTTTTGGATCATTACATTCATAGAATATCTTAGAAGAGGCCTCAAGTGAAATTGGGACTAATAAAAACAAGATTATAACTACTATTCTTTTCATTTAACTAAAAACTCTCTGAATAGGTTTTTAAACTTATCATTCCATTTTTTTTTAGCTTTATCATACGTTTTTGTTTTACCATATCGATAACCTAAAGATCCAGGTATAGAACGTATACATTCTGGACAATTTACAAATTCAAATTCTCCTGACCAAGGATCTGATGGCTCTAAGTCTTTTGCAAAAAATTCATATCCTTTTATTTTATCATTCTTACAACCACATTCGGGGCAAATAAATAATTGAAAATGAATTATGTCATTTTCATCTTTAAAATAATCTGTCATTTTTTTTCAAAAATATTTAAAATACTAATAAGTAAAGCAAAAATGAGATAGCATAATGGTATTGATATAAATAAGGATAAAATAATAATTAAATTTTCATACAAATAATCCCCAAGCAATAAATATAAAATATAAGATGTCCCTAAAATAGTAGTTATTAAAACTGTCAAAATAAATAATAAATATAGAATTGCTATAGACATATGTCCTGCAAATTTAATATTTTTTTTGGTAATCTTTTTAATCAATCTTTCTAAAAAATTTTTCATTCAGACTTTGAAATTTCTGGTGACGTTGCTCTTAAAGTTTTTCCTGTATTAGGTGCTATCTTTGTTACTACTTTCGCAAGTATAATTAAACAGACAAAAGCTATCGCAACATATTTCATGCTATTCCTCTTTTTCTATCAAATGACCAAGTGTATTAAATCCTGATGGTTCTGTATCATCAAAAATATCATCAAAATAAAAAGTTTCTATATTATAAATGCCATTTTTTATTTTAAATTTTAATTTAACATCGTTATTCATTTCCCCATATCTTGCTTTTAAATTTTTAAGTCCTGACAATGAAGAAACTAAGAATATTAAATAATCGTTCTCTGATTTTATTTTTGAAATATTTCTAACCCTTTTATCCCATTCTTGAGTTGTACCCTTTTTTTTAAATTTTAATATTTCTTCAAAAAAATTATCAATACCCATCAAACTACAATTAATAAAAAATTTATCCTGATTTTCTTCAATAGTATTAATTTTAGGTAATCCTTTATCTTTATTCTGATCAACAGTCAAAATCGTTTCATTTAGTTCTCTTAAAATACTACAAGTTGACCAATCTGATTGATTTCCGCTTTGTACATAATATTTATCAGAGATATCGATATTATTTAAATTTTCTAAATTTTGTTCTATTGATTTTTGAGTTCCAAAAAATAAAAACTCATCATCATTATTCTTAAACTTGTGAGACTTAAATTTAGATTTATTTATCATCAACTGGAATTCCCTAAAATTAATATCCCGTGATAAGCTTTATCTTTAGGTAAATTATCATTTGATCTTTGTAATAATTCTAGGTCAACATAATTAAATTTATTGTATTGACTGTTATATATTTCTGCTAATTTTGATCGATCAGCTAAAACAGAAAAAATATCAAAAGATTTGTGTTGAGTTTTAAATTCAAAATTATGTTCTATATCTTCATACTTCCAATTTGCGTAAATTGGTTGACCAAAATATAAATTTAGGCTTGGAGTTCTTATTTGTCCAAGCTTTGTCCAATTTGTATTTTTTGAGTCTATCAAGTCTAAAATATTTTCTTTGAATTCTTCATTATTATTAACAAAAGCTTTTGCACTATCAGTATATGCCCCTATTTGTTCAAAAAGGAATGATGGGATAAAGATAAAATCTAACTCTTCTTTAATTTTTGAATAATAAATATGAATACCTGGTAATCCTCCTACAGAAAGATGAAAATAGTTTTTAATTTCATTATTTAATTTTTTATTTTCAAACAACGTAATGCTTTCCAGTTTTTTTTCCAATTCATCTTCATTTAATCCCGAGTTATAAAATTCTTTAACAAATTTTAAATCTCCAAAAATGTAATTATGGCTTCTATCAGTTGTTATGAAATCAAAATTGAAATCTATTTTTTTTGGTAAAAATTTACCTATATTTTCTTGCATTGTATAAATTAACAAATCCTGAACGTTGACTCAATCAAAGAGTCTTTAAGTTTTATTCTGCTATTAGTTCTAAAGTTTCTAAATAAATATCATCAAAATATTTCTTTGCTAAATTAGAAATTTCGTTAAGAGTAATGCTATCAATCATAGTATTAACATTAACGACTTGTTCGATATTTTGTTTATGTTTTTCGGCTTTTTCAATTGCATCAAGCCAAAACCCATTTGTTTCCATTCTTGATTTGTAATTATTCTTTAATGCAATTTTTTGATCTTTAAATATTTTAGGATCAAATTCTTTATTTTTTATTAAATTAATTACCTCTTCAATTCTTTGATTAATTGTTTCAACATTTTTAGGATCCGAACCATAGAATATATAAAAACTAATTAATTCTTTTGGAACTTTTTGCTCAAAATATCTGCCTGTTTGAATTGAATAAACTAAATTATCTTTTTCTCTAATTTCATCAAAAAATAATTTATCTAACATGGATACAAGTAATGCGGCTTTTACTTTTTCTTTAAAAGAATAATTAAAATCTTTATTATACATTCTAAAGACATCAGCTTTTTTGGCATTATCTTCTTTATACTCTAAATATTCTTTGGACTGATTAATTCTTATTTTGTGATCAACAAATTTATCTTTTCTATTTGATGTTGGAAGACTTCCAATATATTTTTCAATTAAGGGTTCTATTTGATTAAATTTAAAATCACCTACTATTACAAAATCAAAATTAGCTCCATCACCAAATCTATCTTTATAAAAATTTTGAATATCTTCTAAATTAATCTGTTCATAAACTTTGTCATCTGGGTATTGTTTACGAGAGTGATTTTGATAAAGAGTTTGTCTAAATTTTTTATCAAACTCAAATCTTGGTGTTTCCTTTTCTATTTTGTATTCATTAATTCTTTCATCTACAAATTGATCAACATGATACTGATCTAATTTTAAATTAGTGAAATTGACATATAAAAGTTGGAACATGACTTCTAAACTTTCATTGTTAGAATAACCACTAACCTCTTCACTTAATTCTTTTATTCCAAGGAAGACATCTACAATATTTGAGGGATATAAATTTTCTTTTTCAGTAACAGTTACATCTCCAAAATCTGCTGTTCTTAAAATTTCTTCAGAATATTTAGCTGAAGCAAGTTCGTTAAAATCTGCAACTGAATATCCTCCTTCACTAAAACTTAATATTCTAATTTCATCTTTCTTAAATTTTGTTTGTTTCAAAAAGATATTAGAGCCATTTTTTAATGTAAGTTTTGTAATATCAGTTCTTGGAAATTTCTTTCTCTTTATAATTTTTGAACCTTTGAGTTCTTCTTTTATAAATTCTACTTTTTTTAATTCAAACTTGTAAGGTTTGATATCACTAGAACTCACTTTTAAAATAGTATCTTCTATATCTGACCTTGAAGGAGCTTTTACAAACTTAGGTAACTTAAGTTTAAATACTCTGTTTTGACCATTTGAATATCTTTTAAAAAAATCATTTAAATCCTTAACAGTAATTGTTGGATATACTTTATTAGCAAACTCAATTTGCTCTTCTAAACTTGAGATCATTTCATCTCGTAAGAAATGTCTCTCATATTCTTGAATAAAATCTTTTGAAGATCTTGTTTCCTCTTCATTTAAAGATTGTTTTAAATAATTAATTCTATTTTTTTTAGCTAAATCAAGTTCGTTTTCTAAGAAGCCATGTCTGTTAATTTGTTCAATTAATTCAAAAGTGTCCTTAATTCCATCAAGTATTGAATCTTGCCTTAAATCTGTTTCAAGAATTCTATATTCATCTAAATCAGAGATTGGAAAATTGCCAATATATACATCTAAATAATAAGCAGATTGATTGTCTTTTATTTCTTTTATTCTTCGCTCGAATATAGTTTCAGTTAAATAACCTATCTCTGTTAATCTAAAATTATCTATTGTGTTTACTTTAATAAAATCATTTTTATTCCATATCGCAAATGTTGCTTCTTCAACTTTATCATCAGTATAGATAAAGAATTGGTCTTCAAAGTCTGAAATTTTATAATCTGGAATTGATAATTCCTCTGAATTTTCAAATTCTGAAAAATATTTTTCTACATATTCTTTAATTTCTGCAGGATCTATATCTCCAATAACAAATACAGCCATTAATTCTGGCTGATACCATTTGTTATAAAAATCAATAGCATCTTGATATTTAAAGTTTTGAATAACATCAATTGAACCAATAGGGTCTCTTATTAAAAATCTAGAGTCTTTGTAAAAATAATTTTTAAATTCTTGAAAAAATTTTTCATCTGCATCAAATTGTTGTCTCCATTCTTCTTCAACGATCTTTCGTTCTCTTTCAAATGCATCAGGTTCTAAAGTTAAATTATTTGATATATCAGCAAGTATTTGAATGCCTTTTTCTACATCTTTTGAGTTTTTAGTTGGGATTTCAAATTCATACCCAGTTCTAAGATAACTAGCAAAAGCATTATAGTGTGAACCTAGATTTAAACCAATAGAGGATAAATATTCATCAATACTTCTTTTTGGAAAATTCTTTGACCCATTAAAAGCCATGTGTTCAATTAAATGACTTAAACCTCTTTGATGATCTTCTTCCATCATTGAACCTGCTTTTAATAATAATTGAATACTTACTTTTTCTTTAGGTGAGTTATTTTCTCTAATATAATAAGTCAGACCATTTTCTAATTTTCCATAGGTAATATCAGGGTCAATTGAAAATACATTCTCTGCCTTTAAAGGAGATATAAATAAAAAGAAAAAAAATATTAACTTTTTCATTTCTTATTTTTGTTAACTTCTCGTCTCCATAATATAAAGAATAATAATATTAATGCAGGTTGAAGAAATACAAATATAACAATATTTGCCAGCTCATAACCCATTCCTGTAATATTACCTATTACTTCTAGAACGTAAACACACCAATTGAAAAAGTCATTAATCATGAAACAATTTATAAAGTAATCATTTCTTCAATGAAGAAAATAATTAAAATAAATTATAATAGTTATTGATCAGATTTGCTAATAAGATAGAAACTTATATGGATTTAATTTTATTATTCAAAATTGCAGTTGTAATTGGTTTGCTTGTAGGTGCTTATGCAGTGCTGAGAAATCTTGATATAGTTAAAATTATCCTAGTATATTTCAAAGATCTAATACTTCGAAAGTAACCTAACTAATTTATTAAAATCTTTTATCTTATTTGATGATTTAGAGGTCATCATACACAGCTCAGATTTTAAAATATAACCATCATTTATTATTCTTAGATTATTAGCTTTAAGAGTAGCGCCTGAACTTGTTATATCAGTAATAATCTCAGATGAGTTTGTAAAGGGTGCAACCTCCGTGCTACCATGAGATTTTACAAGCGAAAATTGAGTTATTCCTTTGTTATAGAAAAACTCTCTTGTTAAACGAGGGTATTTAGTTGCTACTCTAAGTCTCTTTTTCTTTTTTTCTTTAAATTCAAAAGCAATTTCTTCTAAATCGGCACAACTATAACAATCAAGCCAATCATTACTTACGGCTACTACTAATGTTGCTTGTCCAAATGGATATTTTTTTTCCACCTTAATTTTATTTTGAACAGTTATTTCGCTTTCTTTAAGTAAATCAAAGCCTGAAAAACCAAGATCTAACGACTTATCTGCAAGTCTCTCAATTATTTCTCTAGCATGTAAATAAATGATTTGAATATTTTTCTTACCCTTAACTGAACCAAATAAATCTCTATCACCTCTTTCTGAGATTAATTTTAATTTATTTTTCTTAAATATATTTAAAACATCTTTTCTCAATCTTCCTTTACTTGGAATTCCTATTTTAATTATTTGGCTCATAGATTAATAGCTGCTCCTACTGCATTAACTTTTTTGCTTGAACCAAGATCAGAAATTAAATTGTCATATCTGCCGCCTGAGATTAATTGAACCTGTTTAGCATTAATCTTCACATCAATTCTAAAAACCATTCCACTATAATATTCAAGTTGTCTGCCAAATGAGGATGAAAATATTACATTTAATTTTGAAATTTTATTTGATGAAAGAGGAAAATATCTTTGATCAACTGCAAGATTAATTCTATTTTTTTTAAAAAATTTATTTAATTGATCGGCTGCTTTATTAATAGGACATTTTATCTTTAAAAATTCTTTAATTATTTTTGATACTTTTTTACCTTCACTTGCTTTTCTTGGGTTCTTAATTTTTTCATCAAATCTTTTAATTATTTCTCCATAAGATCTTCCAGCAATAATATCATTTTGATTTTTCTTTAGTAAATTCAAATAAAGCCGCTTGTCTAAATCAACAACTGTTGGGTCAATATCAGCATTTGTCTCTAGTCTTTTTAAAAGATCATTAAAATAATTCTCTCTCCAAAAGTGTCTGATTAATCTTAATTTCCAACGTGATGGAATTTCAAGTTTATCTATAAGTAATTTAAATATTTCAACATTACCAATGGTTAAAGTTCCAGATGAAAATTTTATATTTTTTAAGGATTTAAGAGAGGTATTTATGATTTCTTTATCATCATTTTTTTCATCTTTAGATCCTAATATTTCAAATCCTATTTGATCCCTAATGATAGATTTTTTCTTGTCATCGTTTTTTCTATAAGCCTGACCACTATAGAAAATTTTTTGTTTACCTTTTAGATTATTGTCTAAATACCTTAAGCAAGATGCAATGGTTAGATCTGGTCTTAAACATAGCTCAGTACCATCTTGATCATGAAATGAAAAAATAAACTTTCTAAAATTTTCACCAGATCTTTGCACAATATGATCTGCTTCAATTACAGAAGGTAAATTGATATATTTATATCCTTTAGACTTTACTGATCTAAGGATATTTTCAGATAAATTTTTTGACTTCATTGATTAGTTCTTTTCTTGAAATAGTTTTGTTATTTTCGCCTTTAGTACCTTGAAGATCTTTAATGGTTACAGTGTTATCTTTAAATTCATTTTCACCACATATAATTGCTAAAGGTAATCCTCTTTTATTTGCATAAGTGAGTTGTTTTCCCAAATTCTTTTTGACATCTAAAAACACTTCAGCATTAATGTTGTTAGATCTTAGTTCGTCTACTATTTCATAATAGTTTTTTAAATATTTTTGATCCATAACACATATAAGAGCAGGTTTTTGTTCTTTAATCTTAATTTGATCTAGTTGAGTTAATGCAAACAACAATCTATCAACACCAAAACTTATTCCCGTACCAGGTATATCAACACCTTTAAATCTTGATATTAATTTGGAATATTGACCCCCAGAGCAAATACTTCCAATATCTACAACTTTTCCTTTATTGTTTTTAACTTCAAAATTTAGGTTTGTTTCAACAATAAATCCATCATAGTACGCCAGTCCCCTTACTATAGTAAAGTTTGTTTGAACTTGGTCTTTTGCATTACCAAAATCAATTACTTCAAAGAAATCCTCTAATTCTTTAATTCCTTCTTGTGATAATTCATTTGTTAATTTTTGTTTTAATTCTTTTAAGTCTTTAATCTTTAAAAAACCTAATATTTGTTGAACCTGATCATCATTTAAATCAGCACCCTTTGTTACAGCTCCTGATGCATCTTTTCTTTCTTTTTTTAATAATGCTTCTACACCCGTTAAACCAAATCCTGGTTTATCTAATTTATCAATTGCTCTAATAACTTTTAATTGTTTTTCCTCAGAAATATTAAGTTCATTAATTAGTCCTTGAACTATCTTTCTATTACTTACATTGATTGTAAATTGTTCTTTATTTAATCCACAATCTAAAAGAGTATTAGTAATTAAATTACAAAGCTCTGCATTTGCTTGTGCAGGATTTGTGTTTCCAATAATATCGAAATCTGCCTGCATAAATTCTCGGTATCTACCATTACCTGGTTTTTCATTTCTAAAGACATTTTGAATTGCATATCTTTTATAAATAGATGGAAGTTCTTGATTATTTTGTGCAACAAATCTAGCTAACGGGCTTGATAGGTCATACCTTAAAGTAATACTTTTATCACCGTCTTTAAAACTAAATACATCAGACATAGGATTAGCCTCGTCTTCTGCTAAAAACGATCCAATATTTTCACTGATTTCAAAAGAGGGTGTCTCTAATGGTTCAGCACCAAATTTAATAAAATTATTTTCAATCTCTTTTAAAAGTTGTTTTTTTAAGACTAACTTTTTATCCCAACGATCTTCAAAGCCTGAAGGTAATCCAGGGATTAACTTTTCATTTTTTTTCATTTTTTGGTACCCGGGCTGAGAGTCGAACTCAAACTTAAAGTTCCACAAACTTCCGTGCTAACCATTACACCACCCGGGCATTCCTTTTTAGTTTTATATTATTTTATGTGGATTTAAAATTAATTTTTTATTTTGAAAATAGCTAGCCTTAGCCAGCATGATTGATATGTCTATGCTTAGCTCTGTTAGTTCCAATTTTTAAAGCTATTTTAATCATGAGCAACTTCTAGAATAAATTTGAAATATTACAAGTAAAAAAAAAGGAACCTACCGAAGTAGGCTCCTTTTAAATTTTGTAAAGCTAATTAACCTTCTTGCTTAACTAAGTTAACAGCCGAAGGCCCCTTAGGACCATCTTCTAAGGTAAACTCTAATGAATCTCCCTCATTTAAGAAACGCAGACCAGCGTCCTTCACAGCGCTCGCATGGACAAATGCGTCCTTCTCTCCGTCCTCACGCTCTATGAATCCGTAGCCCTTCTTTCCATTGAACCATTTTACTTTACCTTTTAATGTACTCATCTTATTTCTTCTTTCTTAGTAGTTATTTTTAAAAATGTGAAAGTAGTTTTTTTAAATATAATAGCAAGCATTATTTAATCAAATTATATTAATTAATATTTAGGATCTATTGAAAGTAATTAAAGGCCATCAAGACGTGGTGGCTGGAGAGAGATTCGCACTCCCGACACAAGCCTTTTCAGGGCTCTGCTCTACTCCTGAGCTATCCAGCCATTTATTATCCTCTAAAGATTATTCTACCTTTAGTTAGATCATAAGGAGTCATTTCAACTGTAACCTGATCGCCTTGAAGGACACGTATTCTATTTTTACGTAACTTTCCAGCTGTGTGTGCTGTTACAGTATGACCATTTTCTAATTGTACTCTAAACATTGCGTTCGGAAGTAAGTCTATAACTTTTCCTTTAAATTCTAGCAAATCTTGTTTAGACAATTTTATTTTCTCCTTATTCTTTTTTCTACAGATTTAGCATGCGCTTGTAATCCTTCGAAATTTGCAAAGGTTATAATCGACGGCCCAATAGTTTCAATACCTTTTTTCGACAAATTTATAAATGATATCCTCTTTATAAACTCTGAAACACTTAATCCACTTGAGTATTTAGCGCTACTTTGCGTAGGCAGTACGTGATTTGTGCCTGGTAAGCCATAATCTGTACAAGCCATTACAGAGTAAGTGCCACAGCATACTGAACCAGCATTTCTTATTTTAGGAACAAAAGATTTATAATTTCTAACATTTAGTTCTAAATGTTCTGGTCCAATTTTATTAATTATTTCGATAATTTTACTATCTGAATTAACAAACATTAATATTCCGTTTGTATTTAAACTTTTTTTTGCAATTGATGATCTTGGAATATCTTTCAATTGTTTTACTATTTCATTTTTTGTCTGATCTAATACTTTTTGATCCTTAGAAATTAAGATACATTGAGAAAGTTCTCCATGTTCTGCTTGACCAATTAAATCACTTGCAATCCATTCAGGGTTCGATGTTTTGTCGGCAACAACTAAAACCTCTGAGGGACCAGCGGTCATTGCTTCTGTTCCAATATCACCAGATACTTCTTTTTTTGCAGCTGATACAAATTGATTCCCAGGTCCTACTATTTTATTTACTGATCTAATTTTTTTTGTTCCATAAGCTGCAGCAGCAATTGCTGATGGCCCACCAATAGAATAGATTTCTTTTATCTTACATTTTTTTGCTGCATATAAAACTGCAGGATTTTGTTTTCCTTTAAAACCAGGATTAATCATAACAATTCTTTTTACACCTGCTACTATTGCTGGAATTGCATTCATAAGAACACTTGATGGATATGAAGCAGTAGAACCTGGTACATAAATTGCAACTGAATCTAAAGGAACATATTTATAAGCAACCTTATTTTTGTACTTATCAGTGTATGAAATGTTTTTAAATTTTTGTAATGAATGAAATTTATAAATTCTATTATATGCAGCATCAATTGCTTGCTTAACTTTTTTATCTAATGATTTAATCGAATTACTTATTTGTTTTGCAGTCGGGACAATTACATTATTTTTGTTAAATCTTTTTTCATATTTCAATAATGCTTTATCTCCATTTTTTTTAACATCTTTAATGATGTTGGTTACAGATACAGAGCTAGATTTAAGTTTTGCTCTTCTTTGGTTAAGCAAACTTTCTAATGATTTATCAAAATTTTTACTTTTAACAGTTAAAGATTTCATTTTAGTTTGTTTGATCTTCTAGTCTTACTTCTATTGTTTCAGTTGAAAGAGATATATGTGCATTATTATTAAATATCAAATCAATCTCATATTCTTCATTATTTTTGAGGTAATTGATGCCAATTAACTTCAATGGTGTCTCAGGATTTTTTTGATTAATGTTTTTTGATTTTACATTGCTTACAAAATCAAATTTACAGATACTATTAACTTTTTTGTCTTCTTCACCTGCCTCAACTTTTGTTCTTTCCATTGAAAGTAAAAACACTTTATTTTCCTTTAAATATTTAATATTTGCTACATTTGTTATAGCTCCTGCACAACAAGCAGATATCATTTGTAGTCCTTCATTATCTACTGCAATAATTTTTGCTAAATATTTTTTTTCACTCATTTTAATCTTTTAATTTTTACACCAATTTTTTTTAATTTATTCTCAATATTTTCATACCCTCTATCTAGATGATAAATCCTATTAATTACTGATTTTCCATTTGCTACTATTGCAGCTAAAACAAGCGCAACAGATGCTCTTAAATCACTAGACATTAACTCTGCGCCAATAAAATTTGTATTTCCATCAATTATAGCTTTATTATTTTTGATATTTATTTTTGCTCCTAACCTTTGAAGCTCTGCAACGTGCATAAATCTATTTTCAAAAATACTTTCAGTAATGATACTTTTGCCATTAGCTTTGCATAATAATACCATAAACTGTGCCTGAAGATCAGTTGGAAAACTCGGATACTCTTTAGTTTTGATATTTTTTAAAGGTCTGATCTTATCTGGTCCTTTAATTCGAATATTATTTTCATAAGTTTTAATTTTTGCTCCAATCTTTTTTAACAAATTTAATTCTGTACTAATTATCTTTGGATTCAAATTTTGAATTTCTAAATCTCCTTTTGATAATGCAGCAGCCACACAAAATGTGCCTGTCTCTATTCGATCAGCCATTACTGAATATTCAGTTTGATTTAAAGATTTCACTCCAACTACTTCACAAGTTCTGCCTTTCCACTTAATATTTGCTCCAGCAGAATTTAGAAAATTTGTTAGGTCTTTTATTTCTGGTTCAACAGCACAATTTTTTAAAATAGTTTTTCCATTAGCTAGGCAGGCTGCTATAATTGTATTCTCTGTTGCACCAACACTTATATTGGAAAACCTAACTGTTGTGCCTTTTAATTTTCCTTTTGATTTTGCATGAATATATCCCTTTTTAATTTCATAATTCATACCTAATTTTTTTAATGCTGATAAATGATAATTTACTGGTCGAGCACCAATTAAACATCCTCCTGGTAAAGAAGTAATCGATTTTTGGAATTTAGAAATTAATGGACCTAAAACAAGAATTGATCCTCTCATAGTTTTAACAAGAGAATAACTTGCAAACGTTTTCATATTTTTCTTATTCTCAATTTTTGCTGTTTTTTTATCTTTAGAGAGGGTAATTTTTGAACCTAAAGATTTTAAGAGGCTCAACATAGTATCAATATCTCTTACTCTTGGTAAATTTTTAATTGTAACTGATTTATCAAACAAAAGTGTTGCTGCTAATATAGGAAGTGCAGCATTTTTTGATCCTGAGATTAAAACCTTGCCCTTGAGTTTACAAGGGCCCTCAATCAAGAATTTATCCATAGAATTATTTTATTTTTGCAACTTGTATTGTTGTTTGGCCTTGGTATTTACCGTTTTTTGATTTGTAAGTAGTTTCAGGTTGAGTTTCAGATTTAAAAAATAAAAATTGAGCAATTCCTTCATTAGAATAGATTTTTGCTGGATTAGGAGTAGTATTAGACAATTCTATTACAATGTTGCCCTCGAACTCATTTTCAATTGGTGTAACATTACAAATAATACCTGTTCTTGCATAAGTACTTTTTCCAACACAAATACATAAAACATCTTTTGGAATTCTAAAATATTCAACAGTCTTTGCTAAAACAAAAGAATTAGGTGGGATAATGCAATGTGGACCTTTTCGTTCTATAAAATTATCATCGGAGAAATTCTTTGGATCTACTAATGAGTTATTTACATTTGTAAAAATTCTGTACTCATCTGAAATTCTCACATCATAGCCCATACTGCTTAAACCATACGATATTTTTCCTTCAGAAACTTGATGATCTAAAAAAGGCTCGATCATGTTGTGTTCTTTACACATTTTCTTAATCCATGAGTCGGGCTGAATAGACATTATTTAGATTTTTTTTTATTTTTTTTTTGAAATAGTTTTCTTTTCTTTAAATTTTTTCTAAGAGCTAAACTTAAACGCTCATTTTTATCCTTAGTGGTCATTCCTTATCTGGGTTTGTAAGAAAATCTAAAGATATAGGTTTGTTTGGATCCAATGGTTTAGCTTTAGGTTCTTCTTTTTTTGGACCTTCTTTGGCTAATCTTTTTGCTTTTTTTTCCGCAAGCTTTCTCTCACGCTTAGCTTGCTTCTCCATTAGCTTATTGCCTTTGGTACTTTTATAGTCGTAGTGTATGCCTGCCAACGCCATGGGGCCCGCATATTCAAAGAATTCTTCTTTTAAAATTTTATTATTTTTATCTAGAATTATTTTTGTATAAATTTTCATGGCTAAATTTTAATTATTTATAAACTATAAAAATAATATGGCAATAATCTGAATAATTGCTGTATATTTACAACTAATATTTATGCCCCTTTAGCTCAGGTAGTAGAGTAATTCCATGGTAAGGAAGAGGTCGTCCGTGCAAGTCGGGCAAGGGGCACCGCTATTTCTTATAGAAAAATTTTCTAATTATAATTGTAACAATTACAAGAAAAATAAAAGCAACTATTGGGATATAAATATCTGGTGAAGTAATCAATTCAGTAAAATTTGGTGCTTCTTCATTTTGATCAATTATTTTTTCTAATCCACTTCCAAGGGATACCCAAATAAATACTTGGGGCACAATTCCAATTAAAGTTGCTATTAAAAAATTAATTGTTTTTACATTGAATATACAAGGTAAAACATTTGAAATCGCAAATGGGATACCACCTACAAAACGATAAACTAACAAATAATTAAGTTCTGATTTTTTAAATTTTTCTTCTAAACTTTGAAATTTATTCAAAAACTTTTCTCTTATAATTTCCTTCAAAAAATAGTTAGCAAACAAATAAACGCCCGTTGCACCAATAGACATTCCTACTACTACAATAAATGTTCCTAACCATTTTCCAAAAACAAATCCTCCAAATAATGCTATGGGTGTTGCAAAACCAGAGGCTAGTGTCCAAACAATACAAAATATAAAAAACAGAAAACCTATAAAAAATAAATTAGATTGTCTTAACTCAAAAAAATAATCTCTATTATTTTTTATAAAATCATAACTTGTCAGCTCTTGAAGAGTGAACTTTGAGAAGAAAAAAAACAAAAATAATAAAACTGCCGAAACATAGAATAAAGCGATAAAAATTTTGACTTTTTTTGTTTTTTCCATGAATATTAATAATAAATTTTAAATCTTCTAATTGCTATTTATAAATTTAGTTAATATAAAGAGCCAAATTTTAACAAAAATTTAATCAATTTTTACATATGAAAAGAACTTGGCAGCCAAAAAAGAAAAAGAGACTAAAGAAACACGGTTTTCGTTCAAAAATGAAAACTAAAGGTGGTCAGAAACTTTTAAAAAGAAGAAGAGCTAGAGGAAGAAAAAATCTAACAGTATCTTCGACTGTTAAAAGAAAAAGGAAATAAATCTATTTAATGAAAAGCAAAATTCTTGCTCTTTCTAAAAATGAAGATTTCAAATCACTTCTAAAAAAAAGAAAAGTCAGCAATAAATTTGTGACAATTTTTTTTGGTAAACTTTTAGACAAAGATACCAAAAAACTTAATATTAGCTTTGTAACAAAAAGAAAAATTGGAAATGCCGTTAAAAGGAACAAAATTAAGAGACGATTAAGAAATATAACTAATGAAGCAGTTAAAAAAGTATCCATAAACTTTAACTATTCATTTCTTGTTATTGCTAAGCCAACTATGCTAAATAACGACTACTTAAATATAAAAGAAACACTGTTTAAGGAATTTGAAAGAATTAAATAATGAATATTTTTACTAAAGGATTAATTTATTTTATTAAAGGATATAAGTATTTAATAAGTCCTTTACTTGGTCATTCATGTAGATATTTGCCAACTTGTTCTGAGTACAGCATTGAAGCTTTAAAAACTTATGGTTTATTTAAAGGTCTTTTCCTAAGTTTAAAAAGAATTTTATCATGCCATCCAATAAAATTTTTAGGAGGTGGCGAAGGATTTGATCCTGTAGACAAAAAACTTAAGGTTAAAAAATAATGGATCAAAAAAACGTAGTAGCAGCTATATCTTTATCGGCAGCCGTTATAATTCTCTATTCATTATTTTTTGCTCCAGAGCCTCAACCAAGAAATCAAAATTTAGCTGAAAAAAATAAAACTGAACAAAATTCAGATGCTCCAAGTTTGGAACAAAAAGAAAGTTTAGTTAAAATTTCGAGAGAAGAAGCAATTGATCAAAATGATAGAATTCAATTTGAAAACGAAAATATAGTTGGTTCAATTTCACTTAAAGGTGCGATTATTGATGATTTAACATTCAAAAATTATGACACAGCACTTGAAAGTGATGTTAACGTTACATTACTAAATCCAAGAAATATTGAAGATGGATATTTTATAGAAAGTGGATTTGTAACAACTGATAAAAATATAGACATTCCAAATGCAGATTCTGTTTGGTCTATAATTGGAAACAACCAACTTAGAGAAGGAAATCCAATAAAATTAGCATGGATCAATGATCAAGGAATTACTTTTGAAAAAGAAATATCTATAGATAACAAGTTTTTATTCACTATTAATCAAAAAGTGATTAATTCAACTGATAAAAAATATGATTTTTATTCATATGGCCAAATTATAAGAAATAAAATTCCTGAGGGATTATCTAACTTTTATATTCTACATGAAGGTATGTTAGCTGCATTAGATGGTGAGCTTATTGAGAAAGATTATGACGATATAGAAGAAGAAAAATTCTCAATGAATGCTCAAAAAGGATGGTTCGGTGTTGGAGATAAATATTGGATAAGCTCTATAGTTCCTCCTAGAAATAAAGAATTTAAAACCACTTTTGATTTTAAAAATAAATTTAGAGCAAACTATATATCTACAGAAGCAATCGAGTTAGGCAGTAATTCTTCAATTGAAGATCAAATGCAGGTTATTGTTGCAGCAAAAAGAGTTGATACTGTAGATGGATATGCTGCTGAATTAAATATTGATAAATTTGATTTAGTAATTGATTGGGGTTTCTTATATTTTATTACTAAACCATTATTTTACGCGATTGATTATTTCTTTAAATTATTAGGTAACTATGGACTAGCAATTATTGCTGTCACTTTCTGTATACGTCTTGCATTCTTTCCACTTGCTAACTTTTCATTCAGAAGTATGGCAAAAATGAAAGCTCTTACACCTGAAATGACACGTCTCAAAGAGTTACATAAAAATGACAAGATGAAATTACAGCAGGAAATGATGGCTTTATATAAAAAAGAGAAGGTAAATCCAATGTCAGGATGTTTACCAATAATGATCCAAATTCCTGTGTTCTTTGCTTTATATAAAGTTTTATTTGTTACAATTGAAATGAGACAAATGCCATTTTATGGATGGATACAAGATTTATCAGAGAGAGACCCAACATCTCTGTTTAATTTATTTGGATTGCTCCCTTACGATGTTCCTTCTTTCCTAGTAATTGGAGCTTGGCCAGTTGCAATGGGTGTATCTATGTGGGTACAACAAAAATTAAATCCAGCGCCAACAGATCCAACTCAGGCTAAAATATTTGCATTCTTTCCATTGTTTTTAACAGTCATTTTAGCACCATTCCCAGCAGGATTAGTAATTTATTGGACAGTAAATAATATCTTAACAATGGCTCAGCAACTTTTCATAATGAAGAGAACTACAGTAAAAACTACTACTTAAATGTCCTCTTTAAGCGACGCTGAAATAAATTCTATTATTCCAAAATCTGGCCCTTCTGCTGAACAAGTAAAAAAATATTTAGAAAAATATAACGATGAATATATTGTCATCAAATGTGGTGGCAGTGTTCTAACTAATACAGAATTATATGATCTGTTAATATATGATATTTCCACACTTAAAAAATTGGGGTTTTATCCTGTAATTATTCATGGAGGAGGAAAAAAAATTACTGAAAAACTCAAAGAATTAAATATTGAGTCTAAATTTATAAATGGACTTAGAGTTACAGATAAGGACACAATAAAAGTTGTTGAAAAAGTGCTATCTGAGTTCAATAAAGAAATAGTTCTATCTTTAGAAAAAACTGGAATAAAAGCACAACAATTTACTTCAAAAGATATTTCAATTATTGAAGCTACTAAGGAAAATGAAGAACTTGGATATGTAGGCTTACCTACAAAAATAAATAATTCTAAAATCCAAGATTCAATTAAATCTAATAAAATCCCAGTGATAGCACCTTTGGGTATTGATGATGATAATAATGTATATAACATAAATGCTGACACTGCAGCTGGAGCAATAGCAAAATCACTAAATGCAAGACGATTATTAATTTTAAGTGATGTGGAAGGAGTTTTAGATAATCAAAGAAATCTTATCAGTGAAATAAATTCTCAAACCTCCGAAGAATTAATTGTACAAGAAGTTATTACAGGTGGAATGATACCAAAGATAAAAAACTGTCTAGATGTAGCTTCAAATGGAGTAAAGGGAGTTTGTATAATTGATGGAAGAAAGCCCCATTCAATTTTATTTGAACTTTTATCAGATCAGGGTTCAGGAACTTTAATTAGAAAATGAAAGAACTTAAAAATATAAAAAATATACTTTTTGATTGTGACGGAGTTTTATATCAAGATTTAGAAGCAGTATTTGGTCAAGTGAGTAGAAAAATGACTGAATATATTTCAAATAAACTCAATGTAGATTTAAAGAAAGCAAAAGAACTTCAAACTAATTATTTCCATAAATACAACACAAGTTTAAACGGGCTAATGATCCACCATGAAATTGATCCTAAAGAATTTTTAGATTTTGTTCATGATATTGATTTATCTTTTTTAGAAAAAGATACTGCTCTAAGACATGAATTAGAAAATACTAATTTACGAAAATTTGTTTTCACAAATGGTAGTCATGATCATGTAAAACATATCACTACAACTCTGGGTATTGATGATCAATTTGAAGGAATATTTGATATTGTTGATGCAGAGTATCATCCAAAACCAGAAGCTAAAGCTTTTGATTTAATGATAGAAAAATTCAAAATTGATCCAAAAGAGACCCTTTACATTGAAGATATTGCAAAGAACTTATCAATTGGTAAAGAACGAGGAACAATTACTGCTTGGTTAATTAATAACGAGGAATGGGGAAAAAAAGAATCTGATAAAGAATATATTGATTATAAAATTGAAAATCTTACTTTATTTTTAAAAGAAATAAGGATATTAAAAAACCAATAAATTATGAGTACAGAAAACATTATAAATGAAGCTTGGGAAAATAAAGATCAAGTTAATCAAAATTCAGATCAAAAATTAAAAGATACTATCAATCAAGTAATAGAAGATTTGGATAGTGGTAAATCAAGAGTTGCTGAAAAAATAAATGGTGAATGGGTTACTCATCAACATCTTAAAAAAGCAATAATGTTGAGTTTTAGAATTCATGGTATGGAAACTTTAGATGGACCCTATTCTGCCTGGAGAGATAAAGCACATTTGTTGAGAGGGAAAACAGCTGGATGGACAAATGATGATTTTGAAAAAGCAGGTTTTAGAATAGTGCCAAACACAGCTATGAGAAAAGGTTCTTACGTTGCAAAAAATGTGGTTCTCATGCCAAGTTATATAAATATTGGAGCTTATATAGATGAAGGGACTATGATGGATACTTTTAGTCGTGCAGGGAGTTGCTGTCAGATTGGAAAAAATTGTCATATCTCAGCTGGAACTGGTATCGGTGGAGTTTTAGAGCCAGCACAAGCACTTCCAACTATTATTGAGGATAATGTTTTTGTAGGTGCAATGTCAGAAGTTGTTGAAGGTGTTATTGTTGGTGAAGGATCAGTATTAAGTATGGGTATGTATATTGGTCAATCAACTAAAATTGTGAATAGAAAAACAGGTGAGGTAACTCACGGAAAAATACCACCTTATTCAGTGGTTGTTCCAGGGTCATTACCAGATAAGAATAATCCTGCTGCACCCTCTTTATATTGTGCAGTTATCATCAAACAAGTAGACGAAAAGACTAGATCGAAAACATCAGTAAACGATCTTTTAAGAGACTAAAATGCAAAAAATCAATGAACTGCAGTTAGCCAAAGAGCTAATAAGATTTCCATCTATTACACCCGTCGATGCAGGCGTCATGGGTCATTTAGAAAAAAAATTAAAATCACTTGGTTTTAAAACTAAGATTTTAACTTTCTCTGAAAAAAATACAAAGCCGGTAAAAAATTTATACGCAAGACTTGGGAACAAAAATCCAAACCTTTGTTTTGCTGGTCATTTAGATGTGGTGCCGCCAGGAAATATTAAAGACTGGACAATTAATCCTTTTAAACCAGCGTTAAAAAAAGGACATTTAATTGGTAGAGGTGCAAATGATATGAAGAGCTCAATTGCAGCGTTTATTTCTGCTGTCAGTAAATTTATCTCAAATAATAAATTTAATGGATCTATCAGCTTGTTAATTACGGGTGATGAAGAAGGTATTGCAGTAAATGGTACAAAAAAAGTTGTTGATTATTTGAGAAAGAAAAAAGAAAAAATAAATTTTTGTATAGTTGGTGAACCTACTAATCCAAATAAATTAGGAGAAATGATTAAAATTGGAAGACGTGGTAGCATGAATGGCAAACTTACTATTCATGGCATACAAGGTCATGTTGCTTATCCACATAGAGCAAAAAATCCTATTACTTCGTTAATAAAAATTTTAAATGAATTTAAAGATATTAAATTTGATAAAGGAACGAAAGATTTTCAACCTTCTAATTTAGAAATTACAAAAATGAATATAAATAATAATGCTGATAATGTAATTCCTGCGGCAGCATCAGCTACGTTTAATATCAGATTTAACAACAAACATTCATCTAGTTCTATTAAAAATAAATTAAATAAAATTATAAAAAAAATCGCTTCAAAAAATAAGGTGAAATTTGAAATAAATTATAGAGTTTCAGGTGAGGCTTTCTTGTCAAAACCAAATGCTACAACTTATATGATTAGAGATGTTGTAAAAAAAGTAACTAAAGTGAATCCAAAATTGTCTACTACTGGCGGAACATCAGATGCAAGATTTATTAGAAAAATAAGTCCCTGTCTTGAATTTGGATTAGTAGGCAAAACAATGCATAAAGTAGACGAGGCAGTATCGATAAGCGACTTGAAAAGACTTACAGAAATCTACCAAAAAATTCTTAAGAATTATTTCAATTGAAAACAGGTTTAATAACTACTGATACTTATCAAAATCATAACACTGGGAGTGGCCATCCAGAAAAAGTAGATAGGGTCTCGGTAGTAATTGATAATTTCAAAAAGCTAAAAAATAAAAATTTAATTTGGGAAAAACCAAAAAAATTTGATTTAAATCTTTTAAAGACAACGCACACATCAAATTATATCGATTTTGTAAGCAATTCTTTTCCCTCTAATGGACTGGAATTCTTAGATGGAGACACAATTGTTTCACCTGGCAGCAAAGATGCAACGACTGATGCTGTGGGTTCTATAATTACAGCAATAGATGGTGTCATTGAAAAAAAATATAAGAATGCATTTTGTGCAGTAAGGCCACCTGGTCATCATGCTGAAAAAGATAAAGCAATGGGCTTTTGTATTTATAATAATGTAGCTGTTGGTGCTACTTATTTGATTGAAAAGTTTAAATATAAAAAATTGGCAATAATTGATTTTGATGTTCATCATGGAAACGGAACTCAAGATATATTCTATGATAATGAAAAGGTTCTTTATATTTCAACCCATCAATTTCCATACTACCCTGGCTCTGGATCTGATAACGAAAAAGGGAAGCATAATAATGTGTTTAATTTACCTTTAGAGGCTGGCACGACATCTGAACAATATTTAAATGCTTACGAATACGTTTTAAAGAAACTAAAAGAATTTAAACCTGAGTTTATTTTATTTTCAGCAGGGTTTGATGCTCATAAAAATGATCCTCTTGCACAATTAAAGTTAGAAACAGAGGATTTTTACATAATCACTCAAAGAACATTACAACTTGCAAAAGAATATTGTAATGGGAAAGTAGTATCTATTTTAGAGGGTGGATATGACTTAAATGCATTAAGAGATAGCACCAAAAGACATGTGGATGCTCTTATAGAATTTAATTGATAATTTTTTTTTTCATAATAAAGAGGTCACTTAATGAAGTTATATAGAATTCATAAATCAAATATTGATAAAAAAGGAAGAGGTCTTTATGCCACCAAAGATATAAAGGCTGGAACTAAAATTATTGATTATGTGGGAAAACTAATTACAAAAAAACAAACTGAAGAGTCTGATAAATACGATAATAGCAAACCAATTTACTTATTTACCATAAACAAAAAATACGACTTAGATGGTGATTTTCCATGGAACACTGCAGGATTAATTAATCATTCTTGTGATAATAATTGTGACTATGATGGTAAAGGACTGAAGATTTGGGTTAAAGCAATTAGAGACATAAAAAAAGGAGAAGAATTTACATGCGATTATGGTTTTGGTTTTGATGAGAATTACAAACAATTCCCCTGCAAATGTAAATCAAAAAACTGTTGTGGTTACATTGTAAGAGCTGAATCTAGATGGCGAATAAATAAAAAATTTGCAATGAGTAACAAAAAAAAATTAATAAAAAACTCTCTCCAAAAATAATCCTTCAGCAGGTGCTGGTGGTGCACAAAGCTTCCTATTTTTTGACTTTATAACTTTTGTAAATTGGCTGACTGTCCATTTTTTTTCACCTAAGTATTTCAAGCAACCAACCATTGATCTGACTTGTTGTTGTAAAAATGATTGAGATTGAAATTTTATGATAATTTTGTTGTTCTTACTTGAAACTGTTGCTTTCTCCATTGTTCTAATTGGGCTTTTGGCATTACAACTTGAGGCTCTAAAAGTTGAAAAATCTTTTTTCCCTAAAAGTTTTTGTGCGCCCTTTTTCATTAATTGAATATCTAAGTCTTTTCTCACATGCCACGATCTTCTCTTTTCAATAACTGGCATACTGGTTCGATTTATTATTACATATTTATAAAGTCTTTTTTTTGCTGAAAATCTTGCATGAAAATTTGAATTTTTTTTAATCAATTTTAATAAAGAGACCTGATAAGGATTAATAAAAAAATTTAATGAATTGAAAAATTTCTTTATATCCTTGATTTCATTTGAAGTATCAAAATGGGCTGATTGTTGAATTGCGTGCACTCCAGCATCTGTACGTCCTGAACCGTAAACTTTTATTTTTTCTTTAAGAATTTTTGATATTTCTTGCTGCAGTAATCCTTGAACAGTAATTCCTTTTTTTTGAACTTGCCATCCTTTAAAATTGGTACCAACATATTCAATTAGAATTTGATATCTAATCATTGGGTAAAATCATACCCTTTTTAATCCTTGAACCTAACATAAACTCATTAATTGACTGAACTCTTTTACCCTGTCTTTGTATTTCAAGAATTTTGAGCGATTTATTATCTCCACAAATTATTTCTAATTCATCTGAAGTAACTTCTCCTACTTTGCCAACTGCATTTCCAATTTTTGATTTTAAAATTTTATATCTCTCTCCAGCAAAATTAAACCATGCTCCTGGCACAGGATACAATCCATTTACTTTACCTAGTATTTGCTCAGCTTTTTCATTCCAATTTATTCTTCCCTCAGATTTATCAATTTTTGGTGCATAAGTTGCTTTTGAGTGATCTTGTTCTACAAAGTTAGCCTTATCATCTAGAATATTGTCAATTTCATCTAAGATTTTCTCTGCAGCTAATAAAGATAGTTTCTCAGAAATTTCTTCCGCATTTTCTTCACCTATTTCTAATTTATATCGATTTGAAACAGCACCAGAATCTAATTCCTCATTTATTTTCATCATACTAATTCCTGTCTCTTTATCTAAATTCATTATTGATCGTTGAATTGGTGCTGCACCTCTCCACTTAGGAAGTAAGGATGCATGAATATTAATAAAACCTTTTTTTGTAAGACTTAAGATATTTTTTGGAATAATTTGACCATAAGCAACTACAACTGCAAGGTCAGCTTCATGATTTTTAATAAATTCATATTCCTCTTGATTGTCTTTCAATGTTTCTGGTGCTCTAAATTCAATATTTAATGTTTCAGATATTCCTTGAACAGGAGATTTATTTACTTTTTGTCCTCTTTTTGATCTTTGTGGTGGTTGAGTATAGACACAAGTTACTGGATAACCATTTTGATAAAGGGATTTCAAAATTGGCACAGAGAACATTGGTGTGCCCATAAAAATAATTTTTTTAGACATTAATTATAATACTGCTGAATTTGATTTTAACTTAGAAAGTTTTTTTAAAATCATTGATTTTTTTAATTTTGATAAATGGTCAATAAATAAAATACCTTCAAGATGGTCCATTTCATGTTGAATACAAGTTGCAAATAATCCCTCAGCACTTATTGTTTGTTTATTTCCATTATAATTTAAAAATTCGATATCACATTTACTTGGTCTATCAATTTCAGCAAACTGATTAGGTACTGACAAACATCCTTCTTCATAAGTAGATTTTACAGGATTTTTATTTTTAATAACTGGGTTAACAAAATACATAGGTTCTTTTTTATTTTCATCTTTACTAAGATCCATAACTATAATTCTTTTTGGTATTCCAACTTGTATTGCTGCTAAACCAATTCCGTTTGCTGAATACATGGTTTCTAACATATCATCCATTAACAACTGTTCTTCTTTACCCACACTTTCTACAGGTTGAGATATCTGTCTTAAAATTTTATTTGGTTCTGTCAAAATAGTTCTTACAGTCATGATTTTATTTTAATCTAATTTTTAGACTTTTAAAGGTAGAACTTTTAAAAGTATTCTGTTTCTTATTGGGTCAATATCTAATTTATTCAAAGTACTGATTATAAAGTAAATTGTATCATCATCTATTTCTTCAATATTGTCTTGACCAATAACTTGTGCAATTCTCAACAAAGCTCCCCCTATATCTTCTTTAATTATCATATTTTGAATATCGGTTGGTATTTCTTTATCATCATCAATTTTATAAAGATCATCATATTTTTCAGAAACTTTGATGCCGTCAGACTTTAAAGTCTCTAAAAAAATTATATCTTTTTTTGAAATAAAATATTTTTTATTCTTTTTTATTTTTTTTAAAAAGTTTTCTACTTCTTTTTCAATTTCCTTTAATTTGTATCCATTATCAAAGTAATTAATTAATTTTGATTGATGTAATATTTTATTATTAAATTTTATTTCAGAGTTTTCACTTGCTACTGTTTTATTTGTATTAGTAATATAAAATGTAGTAAAATTAGATGGCACATCATCTATTTCAATATTTGTTAAAAATTTATCTAACTCACTGTCAAAAGCATTTCCAATGTTTTCCTCAAGGAAAGAATCTTTAAGGATTTTCATTAATTCTAGTTTTTTTGGAATATCTGTTGTGAGTAAAAGTCCTTGATATACAAGAGCTCTACCTTCAGATTTTGGAAGCAACTTATATGAATCTTTTATTGTGAGTAATTGGTTTATATTAAACTGAAATTTTTTATAGATTTCATACAACTCTTTTTCTGAATAATTTTGATCATGTGTTGCATTTTCAATAACCGATATTTTTTCGAGATCCGAAATATCTATTTGATCTGCTTTAAATAATAGATTTGAAGAAGATAAATAACTCCAAATTATTTTTGAAGTATTTTGATTTGGCTCAAATGTAAAATTGGGATTAGTTCTATGCGCTAAGTGAAAATCTAATATAGAATTTTCTGAAATTTCTTCTGGCATTTCTTCTGTTAAGCCTAATAAATGATTTATTTTTTTTTCAAAATATTCATCTTCAAATCCTAATTCTTTTCTTAAATCATAAATTAATTGTGCTTGTTCTTTTTGATCAGAATTTATCAAACAATATAATTTAAACTTAAATAAATATTCATCTTCAGGTGAAGTTTTTGATTTTTCAAAAATTTGACAAGCTTTTTCAAGATTTGATTTAGATAAGTGCTCATTTATTAAATAATTAACTAGTTTTGGACTCTCATTTAATAATTCATTACTTATTAAGTATTCCTCAATTAAATCCAAATTTGAATTTTTAATTAACCAATTTGATTTAATATTTGAAAACTCCTCAAAAGATATATCTTTACTTGGATAATTTGCATTAGTTAATAATGAAATTTCAATTATTTTGTTTGCATCTTTTGATAAATCTATTTTATCTAAACTTGCAAATATACTCTTTAATTCATTTCCATTCGAATTACGCCACATCTGTATACTCAAACCATTTTCGGAAGGATCATACAATCCAAGTATTTTTACATTTTTAGATTCGAGTTTTTGATCTAATAATATTTCGCTTTCAATTTTTAAGTCTTCTGTGTCAATTGTTTGTTGCTCAATAATTTCCTCTTTAGGTTCTGTTGTTTCAACTTTCTCTTCTATAATTACTTGTTCATCAGTTTTAGATTTATCTATATTCCAGATATCAACAGGCTCATCTTCTGCATATGAATTAAATGAAAATAGAAAAAATAATATTAAAAAAATACTATTTTTTTTATTTAACAATTTTGAAATTTTCATTAGGAATTATTTTCTCAATAGTTTTCTTCGGTGAGGGAAAGTCAACTTTATTTAGAAAAAAAACAACACCAAAAAAAATTAGTACAACAATTACTAATTTTATCGATAGACTAATTAAATTAAAATTTGATGATCTTGTTTTTTTCTGAAATTGCATATAATCTATGAATTATTTTCAAATTAAGACATATTTGTGTTTTTTCAATAAATAAACTTAATGAAATCTTTTAAAAATATAGTTTTTTTAGGCATGATGGGCTCTGGTAAGACCACAGTTGGAAAGATGATTTCTAAAAGGTTGAATATTGATTTCTTTGATGTTGATCAAGAAATAGAAAATAAAACAAAACAGTCAATTAAAGATATTTTTGAAAAAAAGGGAGAAATTTTTTTTAGAAAATTAGAAGAGAAAGAAACTTTGGCAATTTTAAGAAAAAACCAGGGAGTTATTTCACTAGGAGGAGGTGCTTTTTTAAATAGGAATATACAAAAAGAAGTTTTAGAAAATCATCTATCTGTTTGGTTAAAATGGGATGATATAACTCTAATTAAAAGGATCAAAAATAGCAAGAAAAGACCAGTTGTTACAAAACTTAATAAAGATGAGTTAAAAAAGCTTATTAAAGAAAGATCACAAACTTATTCAAAATCACACTTAAAAATAAAATGTGATAATTTAAGTAAACAAGAAATTGTAAATAAAATAATTAAATTAAATGAAAAATTATAAATTAATAGTAAATACCTCATCAAAAAAATATCCTATTATAATTGGAGATAAAATTGCTGAAAATCTAAATCGTATTTTCAAACTAAATAAAATTCATTTTAATAAATGTCTATTTTTATTAGATAATAATTTAGATAAAAGTAAAATTAAAAAAATCATATATCCATTTAAAAAAAAATCGAAATTAATTTTTTTTAATTCAACTGAAAAAAATAAAAATCTTAAATCGATATTTAATATTCTAGAGATTTTGCAAAAAGAAGATTTTAATAGAAATGATTGTCTTATAGCTGTAGGAGGGGGCATAACAGGTGATACAGGTGGTTTTGCTGCAAGCTTATTTAAGAGAGGATTAAAATTTATTAATATTCCAACAACTTTACTTGCACAAGTTGACTCTTCAGTTGGAGGAAAAACAGGTGTGAATACAATTTACGGTAAAAATTTAATTGGTAGTTTTTATCAACCTGAAATAGTTATCAGTGATACTAGCTTTTTAAGATTATTACCTAAAAGAGAGATAACTTGTGGTTATGGCGAAATATTAAAACATTCAATTATTAAAGATAGAAAATTTTTTAATTTTTTAGATAAAAATGTTGTCAATATTTTAAACTTAAAGTCTCCCTATATAGAAAAATCAATTTTAAAAAGTTGTAAAATAAAGCAAAAAATTGTTCAGCTAGATGAAAAAGAAAGTGGAATTAGAAAAGTTTTAAACTTTGGTCACACCTTTGCACATGCATATGAGGCTGGGTTAGACTACTCAAAAAAATTAAATCATGGAGAAGCTGTTCTATTAGGTATGATATCTGCAATTAATTTTAGTAAAAACAACAATATCATAAAAAATAAAGATTTTAATCAAATTATTAATCATTATCAAAAAGCTAACTTACCAAATAATTTAAAAAAATATTTTTCAAAAAAAGATATTAATAAACTTATTAGATTTATGAAAAATGATAAAAAAAATATATCTAATGATATAAATTTAATACTTCTTAAGTATATCGGTAAAGTAAATTATAAAAATAAATTTAATACTTCAAAATTAAAGCAATTCTTTTTAAACTTTTTAGATAATTAATATTTGAAGAGAATGAATAAATTGCTTCATCTCTTCATCTAAAATTTTATAAATTTTTTTATTGCTTTCAATTTTTGAATTGTTCTTTAATTCATCAGACTTAATTGTAAGTTTTATATGAAATCTTGAACCATCATTGCCTTTGTGATTTTTATGTAAAAAGCTTTTATCTTCAATTTTCAAATCTTCACAGACTATATTTTTCGAAATTTTTTCTTTTATGATTGAAATTAAATTATTTATCTCCATAACTTTATTTATAACATGAAAAATATTTGTGATTGGAATAATTGTAACGAAATTGGAGAATATAAAGCTCCGGTTGAAAAAGATAATAGTAGAAAATACAGACTTCTATGTCTTGAACATGTGAAGGAATTTAATAAAAATTGGAATTATTTTTCAGGCATGAATGATGATCAGATAATGGATTTTTTAAAATCTGACATGACGTGGCATAAACCTACTCAAAATTTTAGCTCTTCAGATAATTTTTTTAAAGTTTTGTGGAATGACACTCTTAAAGATGAGATGGATAAAGATAAATTTAAAAGTGATTATAATCATATGAGCAAATTTAAATTTGATCACAAGGATATCAAAGCATTTAGCGTTCTAGGTGTTTCTGTGGGTTTAAAATGGCAGAAAATACAGGAAAAATTCAAAACCCTTGTCAAAAAATTTCACCCTGATATTAATGCTGGCAATAAAAAATACGAAGAAAAACTTAAACTAATTACATTAGCCTATACGCAGCTAAAAAATACTTATAAGGAAAAAATTGACACCTAACTTAAATATAAAACCTGATATTAAATTATCATTGAAAAATACTTTCGGTATCGACTCTGAGATGGAGGTAGATGCCTTTTCTGAAAAATCAGAATATGTACCTGAAATAGATAAGAGTTATAAATTTGATAAAGATACCACTTTAGCACTAATATCTGGGTTTGCGTTTAATAAGAGAGTTTTAGTTCAAGGCTATCACGGAACAGGAAAATCAACTCACATAGAACAAATAGCTGCAAGATTAAATTGGCCTTGTATAAGAGTTAACTTAGATAGCCATGTAAGTAGAATAGACTTAATAGGAAAAGACGCAATCGTTTTAAAAGATGGAAAACAGGTTACTCAATTTAATGAGGGAATATTACCATGGTCAATACAAAATCCTGTTGCATTAGTTTTCGACGAATATGATGCTGGAAGACCCGATGTAATGTTTGTAATTCAGAGAGTTTTAGAAGCTGAAGGTAATTTTACGCTACTAGATAAAAATAAAGTTATTAAACAAAACAAATATTTTAGGCTATTTGCAACATCTAATACAGTTGGATTAGGTGATACAACAGGTTTATATCATGGAAC
The DNA here is from genome assembly GCA_000299095.1 of alpha proteobacterium HIMB5. Lineage (NCBI taxonomy): Bacteria > Pseudomonadati > Pseudomonadota > Alphaproteobacteria > Candidatus Pelagibacterales > Candidatus Pelagibacteraceae > alpha proteobacterium HIMB5. The sequence continues at coordinate 1,146,949 of CP003809.1, forward strand.
GCAGCAAATAAATCAAGGTCAAATGGATAGATGGAATATTGTTACCACTTTAAATTATTTAAGTCTTGAGCGTGAAATGGATATCGTACTTGCCAAAAACAAAAATCTAAACAATGCAAAAGGTAAAGAAAAGGTGTCTAATATGATTAAAGTTGCTTCATTGACAAGAAAAGGATTTATAGCTGGAGACATATCGACAGTAATGAGTCCAAGAACTGTCTTGCACTGGGCAGAAAATGCTGAAATATTTAAAGACACTGGATATGCTTTTAGAGTTACATTTTTAAATAAATGTGACGAGCTAGAGAAAAATACTATAGCTGAATATTATCAAAGATGTTTTGGGGAAGAATTGCCTGAGTCTTTAGTAAATATTCAAATTTAAATGAGTAACAAAGAAGCTTCTCTTAAAGAAAAACTTAAACAAGCTCTTTCATCAACAGTACGTGTTATATCTGAAGATTTAGAGTCAAATCAAAAACAAGATAAAAACAAAAGTTCAAAGAAATTTGATTTTTTTGAAATAGATAATCTTGATGGACCTAGAGATTTTGTAAGATTGAGAGCTGAGTCTGATTCTACAGCACTTAAGAAAAAATTTTCTGATGTTCTGGTTTTTAAAAAAAATCTCCCATCAAACTCTTCTTGTAAATCTCTATACACAATTGCTGAAAAAATAAGATATGAACAGCTTGGTTTTAAGATGCTTAAAGGTATTGAAAAAAACTTAAACCAGAACTATGAGCAAATAATTAATCTTAAGAGAAAAGATCAACTAAAAACAAAAGAAGACGTATCAGTTGCTGAAGCCTTTGAGCTTTATATGCTTAAACATTTTCATAACGTAAAACTAAATTCCTTAACAAGTAGAATGCTAGAATTTTGGGAAAAAGATTTTGATCTCTCGGTTAAAGATCATTTACATTTTTTAAAAGAAAATTTGGAAGATCAAAACAAATATTCATCTAAATTTTCTGAAATTCTTCAGAATATGGACATTTTTGATACTGAGGAAAATGAAGAACAAAAAGAAGAAAATAATGATGAAGGTCAAGACAATCCATCAAATGAAAATGATGAAGCTGAGTCCGAAGATCAAAAAGAACAAAGTAAGGATGAAGAAACTGAAACTAGTCTAGACTCAGATTATGATATTGATGAATACAAAATAGATGAACAGCTTGTAGATACAGATTCTGATAAAGAAAGTTCTGAACAAGTAATTCAAAAAACTAATCTCAAAAATTTAAATCTCGAATACAAAGTCTTTACTAATCAATTTGATGAAGTAATTAAGGCTGAAAATTTAGAAAATTCAGAGGAATCTGCAAAATTAAGACGAACCTTAGATCAACAATTAATAGGTTTCCAAGATGTAATCACAAAACTGGCAAATAAATTACAACGACAATTGTTAGCAAAACAAAACAGAGCTTGGGACTTTGATTTAGAAGAAGGTCTGCTAGATAGTTCTAAATTGCCAAGAATTATTATGGATCCATATAATTCTCTTTCTTTTAAAAAAGAAAAAGATCAAGAGTTTAAAGATACAATTGTATCATTGTTAATAGATAATTCAGGTTCCATGAGAGGTAGACCAATTACAATTGCCGCAATATGTGCAGATATTTTATCAAGAACTTTAGAAAGATGCTCAGTTAAAGTTGAGATACTTGGTTTCACAACTAAAAATTGGAAAGGTGGAAAAAGTAGAGAGCTTTGGAATAAAAAAGAAAAACCAAAAACACCAGGAAGATTAAATGATCTTCGACATATCATTTATAAAGGTGGAGATACACATTGGAGACAAGCCAAAAATAATTTGGGCTTAATGTTGAAAGAAGGTTTGCTTAAAGAAAATATTGATGGAGAAGCTATACAATGGGCTTTTAATAGAATTAAAAAAAGGAAAGAGGAAAGAAAAATTTTAATGGTTATTTCTGATGGGGCACCAGTAGACGACTCCACACTCTCAGTAAATTCAGGTGATTTTTTAGAAAAACATCTAAAAAAAATGGTTAAATTTATTGAAGATAAATCAGATATAGAAATATTAGCTATTGGAATAGGTCATGATGTTTCAAGATATTACAATAAAGCTATAAAGATAACTGATGTTAATGAACTCGGAGATGTTATGGTTTCACAATTAAGTTCGTTATTTGAGACAAAAAAAAGATTTCATTAAATATTAAATAACTCCTTGTTTTTCCATTTAATTAAAACCTCAGCCCCTGATCTTGTTTTTGAATTTCGACAGATAATTTTTGCAAAATTTTTTTCTAATAAAGTCTTTCCAATAAATATTCCTAAACCTAGGCCAGCTTTGTCCTTGATTTCTATATTAGAAGTTTTTAAATAAGGTTCTCCAATTTTTGGAAGAACATCTTTTGGATAACCATCGCCATCATCTTCTATGGTTATTTCTGTCATGTTGCTGTCACTTTTTAAATTAATAAAAACTGTTTCTTTTGAAAATTTATAAGCGTTCCCAATAAAGTTTTTTAATCCATAAACTACCTCAATAGATTTCGAAATTTTCTTTGGATTTGAATCTTGGTCAAAATTAAAAATAAACTTTTTATTACCAACTTCTTCAAAACTTTTTGTAATATCTTTCAAATAATCTCTCATACTTAAATCATCATCAATAAATTCAACTTCTTCTGAAGGATTTATGCTCAATTTTTTTAGTATTTCTTCACATCTTTCTATTTGACTTGAAAGCAATTCAATATCTTTGCTTACTTCTTTATCTTTCTTCAATTGTTTAGATAATTCTTGAGAAATCAGTTTAATAGTTGATAATGGCGTACCTAATGAATGAGCTGCGGCAGCTGCTTGTCCGCCTAATGACAAGAGTTCGTGTTCTTTAGCCATTACCTCTTCCATTCTATGAAGTGCTTCTTTTCTTATTCTAGAGTCTTTCACAAAAGAAAGTGCAAAATAATTTAAAAAAACTAAAGCTATAATTAATGCAAGTGGAATTGCAAAGTAAACATATTGATTAAGTTTATTGTCAAGATTTAAAGGCGATGGGAGGGGCTGATGATTAAAAGTTAAAAATACTATTATAATCGATGTAATCACGACTAAACTGAGGTTAATTCTAAAACCTAAATTTGCTGCAGAAAATACACTTGGGATAATTAAAAAGATAATAAACGGATTAGTTATACCGCCAGTAAAATAAACTAAAATACTAAGCTGTAAGGTATCAAAAACTAGGAATAAAAAGGAACTTTGCTCAGTAATTTGAACCTTTTTGTAAATAAAATCTAAATATAAATTGCTTATTCCCCCTATCAAAATTATTAAAAAACAAGCAAAATAATCAAATTTAAAGTCAAATATAAAATATACCAAACTTATTGAAAATAATTGACCAAGAATACCTATCCATCTTAAAAAAACGTAAGTAGATTTTTTTAAGGTAAAATATTTTGAAGTTTCAAAAAAATTGCTCACTAAATATCAAGATTTTTTACATTGATCGCATTTGATGTAATAAAATCTTTTCTTAAAGCAACATCGTTACCCATTAATGTATGAATTAAACTTTGATCTTTTTTTGTATCTTTTGAATATTGGACCTGCAATAAATTTCTAGTATCTGGATTTAAAGTAGTGTTCCAAAGTTCCTCAGGGTTCATTTCACCTAGACCCTTGAACCTTTGAATACTCATTTTTGATTTTTCTTCATCTATGGCTTTAAGGAAATCTTTTGATCCCTTTTTATATTTTTTTAATTCCTTACTATTATCAACAATATATTTTTCTAATTCATTTTCATCTTTAATATAAATTCCTTTAGATCCTTTGTTGATTTTGAACAATGGAGGCTGAGCTAAATAAATATTTCCATTTTCAATTAACTTATTAAATGGTTTGTTATTAAAAAATGTTAATAGCAATGCTCTTATATGAGAACCATCTACATCAGCATCCGTCATAATAATTATTTTCCCATATCTTAAATCTTTAAGATCAATTTCCTGAGACTTTGGATCTAATCCTAATGCATTAATCAGAGTAAGTATTTCATTAGAAGATATCATTTTTGATAAAGCTTTAGTCCTATGATCTGAACCATTACCATTTTTTTTCTTAACACTCATATCTTCTACATAAGTGTTCAAAATTTTTCCTCTTAATGGAAGTACCGCTTGGTTTGATCTATTTCTGCCCTGTTTAGCAGAACCACCTGCTGAGTCTCCCTCTACTATAAATAGTTCAGTACCTTCTTGTTTTCCAATTTGACAATCTGCAAGTTTGCCTGGCAAACCACTTAATTCTAATGCGCCTTTTCTTCTAACATTTTCTCTAGCCTTCCTAGCAACATCTCTTGCTAAAGCAGCTTGTATTATCTTTGCTAATATGATTTTAGCAACTGATGGGTTTTGATCAAACCACATAGATAATTTTTCGTTTACGATCGTTTCAACTATCATCCTTACTTCTGAGGAAACAAGCTTATCTTTTGTTTGCGAAGAAAATTTAGGATCTGGAATTTTTGTAGATAGTACACAAGTCAAACCTTCCTTTATGTCATCTCCTGAAATTGTAAGTTTATTTTTTTTTAATAAGTTGTGTTCATTAGCATATTTATTAATAACTCTTGTTAAGGCACTTCTAAATCCTAGAAGATGTGTTCCACCATCTTTTTGAAAGATATTATTAGTATATGGATACACATCTTCTGAATAACTTGCATTCCATTTTAAAGAACATTCTATTTCAATATTATTTTTTTTACCCTCTATATATATTGGTTTTTTAAATAATTCATTTCCATTTTTATTTTGGAGTTTTTCTCTTTTTTCATCTAAATGATCTACAAACTCAAGTACTCCTCCATCAAATTTAAATTCATTTTTCTTTTCTTTTTTTTGTGTTGCATCAATAAAAATTATTTTTATTCCTTTATTCAAAAAGGCTAATTCACGCATTCTTTTTATTAAAATATTTCCACTAAATTTTATTGATGAAAAGATATCTTTTGAAGGCAAAAAGGTAATCTGAGTACCTGTTTCTTTAGTTTTACCTATTACCTTTAATGGAGTCTTTGCTGCACCATTTTTAAATTCTATATAATGTTTTTTTCCATCACGATAAATTTCTAAAAGCAGTTTTTCAGATAAAGCATTTACCACTGAAACACCAACACCATGCAAACCCCCTGATACCTTATAAGAGTCATGATCAAATTTCCCTCCTGCATGTAATTGAGTCATTATAACTTCAGCAGCTGATTTTTTTTCACCTTTGTGCATATCAACTGGGATCCCTCTACCATCATCTTTTACTGTAACTGTATTATCTGAGTTAAGAGTAACTTCAATTTTTTTACAATGACCTGCTAAAGCTTCATCTATTGAATTATCTACAACCTCATAAACCATATGATGTAAACCAGTTCCATCATCGGTATCTCCAATGTACATCCCAGGTCTTTTTCTAACTGCTTCAAGCCCTTTTAGAACTTTAATTGAATCAGCTTGATAAGTATTTTTATTTGTCATTTTTTTTATTTTTAGGAAAAATTAATTATATCAATTTTTATTGAAAAATCTTTTTAATTTATTAATAAAAATTTAATTGAAACTTAAATAAGTGTTGAGTATCAACAGAAATTAGTTGGCGGAGAGAATGGGATTCGAACCCATGAAACCTTTAACAGTTTACACGCTTTCCAAGCGTGCGCCTTCAACCACTCGGCCATCTCTCCATATAATTGTATTTAAATTTTAAAAAATCTTTTTAAATTTTTTTTTTGTCTATTTAAAAATCTTTTTAATAAATTATATTTCTTATCTCTTTTTGCTTGAAACGGGCTTTCTAGCGTATTATCCCAGGTTCTTTGATTGTCTTTTATAGCCCAATCACATTCATAAGCTGATATAGAAGATAATTTATATTTCTTACATAAAAGAGAGTAAACACTTTGATCATGTCTATTTTCAATAAATTTAACATGATTTTTAATATTTGAATGAGAGTCATCTATTAAATGAAAATTATTTTTCATTATATCAATCCATTCTAATAAAAAACTTTGAGACACTTTACATTTTTTAAAAAAAATATTTCCAGCCCAAAATTGTGGTGTATTCATAATTTCTTTATTATTTAAAAATTTAAAATAGTCAAATAAATCAGATTTTGTAAATTTAAATTCTTCCCTTTTTGGAAAACTAAGATTGCTAAAAGTTATATTTAATTTTTCATGGTATTGAAAAGGTAATATCCAATTTTTTTTTTCCATTAAGATATCTAAATATTCATTAAATCTTTTATTTTTATCTTTAACTATATGACATCCTAAATCAATATATTGAATTATTTCATTATCATTCAAATTGTTCATAACATTTTTGATTAAGTTTGGTTTCCAATACCAATATGCATAGCCTCTTTTTTTTTTTTATTCAAAAAAAAATCGATTTCTTTTTTTAAGCTATCATTAAAGTCTTTTGGTCCAAATATCTTTATATCATCATAATATTTAGATTCTTTTGCTTGTACATATAATCTTTTTTTACTTCTTACTAAATCCTCAGTTCCAAAAGCTAATAATGTAATTCTATTATTTTTGTACATTAATAAATTTTCTTATTAAATTTTTTTTAATCAGGTAATTAGCCCATTTTATTTCATCTTTAATAATTTTTTTTACATTTGAATTTTGAGGTCTCCAATTTAATGTTTTTTTTGCTTTTGTAATATCACAAACTAAAGATGGATGATCTCCTATTCTTCTTAATAAAAATTTTACTTTTAATTTCTTTTTTAAAATTTTTTGAATATTTTGAACTATGATTTTATTTGAGATCCCTCTACCATTACCAATATTTATAATTAGATTTTTTTCTTTAGAAAAAAATCTAATTGATCTTTTTATGACGCTGCAAATATCTTTTACATGAATGTAGTCTCTAATACATGTACCATCAGGAGTGGGATAATCATTACCAAATAAATTAATTGTTGAGTTTTTCATCGCCTTAAAAACTGATATAGGTATTAAATGTGTTTCTGGGTTGTGGTATTCACCTATTAATGGATTGGTCAAACACGAGCTTACATTGAAAAATCTAAGGATTACAAAATTTATTTTTTTATTTCTTTTTAATTGATTTTCAGCTCTTAATTTAGATTTACCGTATGAGCTTATAGGTTTTTTTTTATCAGTTTCTTTGATTTTATTATTTTTTTTATCATATATCGCAGCTGTACTTGAAAATATAATATTTTTAATTTTTAATTTAGACATCAAATTGAGAATATTACGAGTAGCTACTACATTATCTTGATTATATATTTTTTTATTAATATTTTCGTTCACTGTTGACTGGGCGGCAAGATGAACTATCGCATATGGATTTAAATTAGTTACTATTTTTTCTAATTTTTTTTTATCCAATAAATCACACAAAAAAAAGTTTTTCTTATCTTTATCAAAAAAATTTTTTTTTTTTTATCTATACCATAAACAATATAATTTTTTTTTAAATAATTTGCTAAACAACTTCCAATATATCCTGAGGCACCAGTAATTAAAATTTTTTTTTTAATCATTTTAATTTTTTTTTATTAAATTTTTAAATTTGTTTAAATTTAATGATGAATTAAATGGAATAATGTTTTTTTTATTTTTATTTAAATAAATTTTTTTTACACTTTTGTTTTCTTGTTTAGCAAAATCATAGATGTACATTGCTTTACCACCTAAGTTGATAACCCCTCTTTTATCAAGTAATTTCAACAGATTTTCAGCTATCTCCTCATGATAAGCAAAACTAGTTTTGACATTTCCATAAGCTTTTTTATGAACAAAAGGTTTTTCTGTCATACAAACCCTTAATATTAAAGAGTTTTTATACAGCTTCACTGAAGCCTCTCCCCCTAGTTTTGACCATGCATAATTGTTGACTGGATTTATAGGATCAACCTCAGAATAATTACCTTTTATTCCTGGATAAACATAATTAGTTGAAAAATAAATTAGTTTAATATTTCTTTTTTGACAAGCCTTTACAATATTAGCTGTTCCAATAATATTCAAATTAATACTCAAAGTAATATTTTTTTCATGAACTTGCATTGGTCTAGATAACCCAGCTAAATGAATTAAAATATCTGGTTTGATTTTATTTAAATATTTTTCAATTTTTTTTTCATTTGTAATATCTAATATTTTTTTGGAGGGAAAATAAAAATTTTTTTTTTTACATTTTTTTTTAAGAACTAGTCCAAATCTTCCCGAACTACCTGTTATAACAATTTTTTTATTCATCTATTTTTTCTAAATCAAAAAATTTCCATTCCCAGTTTAAATAATTTGTATTTTTTTTAAACCAAAATGAAAGATATCTTTCAGCTAAAAAAGCATATAATCTTGTTTTGTCATATCCCTTTAAATCTTCAAATCCAAAAATTTTTTCACAATTAAATAACCATCTAAAAAGGTCATGAAACCAATTATTTATTATATGGCTTTTCGATATAAACATAATATGAGGATTAAATATTGTTTTTGTTTGAACATATTTTCTGAATTCCTCTCTATCTTTTGCTTCCATCACGTCAATTGCTTTCTGTAAGTTTTCATAACCATGGTGCATATCAAAGTGAAGATTAATTGTTCTTAAGTTTTTATTAAACATGATTCCTGGATTTTTTAAGAAATTTTTTAAACCTCTTTTCAAAATTTTAACTTTTTTTACTTTATTTACAGATATAGGATTACAAATTATAGCATCATAGTTATTCCATTCAGCATCTGGTTCACTTAAGATTCTATTTTTGAAATTAGATAAATTGATACTATTTTTTGAATTTTCTTGTAACCAAAATCTTCTTTTCTGGCAAAAACCAATCCAATTTTTATTTTCTAAAGATAATAAGTTTTTCCAATACCAGTAATGAAATGTTAATTCTGAATAATGTTTTTCTTTGAAAAAAATGTTATTTCCACTATTACATGTCAAATAACCATCTGGAGCCTTACCCGAGCCTACCCAGCATAAATTATATGAAAAGTTTTCAAGATAGCTTAACCTTTTATTTGTTACACAAAAAATTTCTAAATTGGATTTAATATTTTTCATAGAGGTTTTATTTAGTGTTATATTTATAAAAAATACTATATCTAATTATATTATTTTATTTTTTAAAAATGACATTCAAAATTTTTGATTATAATTCAATTGAATATGGGTTTTATGATAAAATTTTTCATAATAAACAAGGTGTTAGAAGCTCCTGGCACCAAATAAAATTCAACTTTATTAAAAACAAGATTAAAAATAAAAATGTACATCTTGATATTGGATGTGGACCTGGAACATTCATTTCTCTTTTAAAAAATAAATTGTCAATTGGAATTGATATTTCCTCAAAACAGATCAATTTTGCTAAAAATAAATATGGATCAAAAAAAAGAAAATTTTTGTTATTGAAAAAAGATATTCCTTCAAAAAATAATTTTTATAATTCAGTGTCACTCATTGAACTAATAGAACACTTATCAGACAAAAAAATTTCTAAACTTATGAATGAAACCTACAGAGTTTTAAAACCTGGTGGAAAAGTTTATATCACTACTCCAAATTATTTATCTTTGTGGCCTATTATTGAAATATTTGTAAATAAATTTTCAAACATTTCTTATGATCATCAACATATAAATAAATTTAATAAATATAACATCTTGAAAATAATCAACCCAAAAAAATTTAGAGTAAAAAAAATAGAATCATTTATGCTTATTAGTCCATTTCTTGCGATTTTTTCTTTTAAATTTTCAATATGGCTCTCTAAGTATGAACGTTTTATTACTAAATTTTTTCCTGGTTCATTAATTTTTGTAGAATTAGAAAAAAAATGAAAATTAGCCAAATATCATCTGTCATTTTTTTAATTATAGCATCCTTCTTTTTTAGTTTTTATTTTGGTCATCTTGGACTGATGCCACTAGATGATTTACAGAATTTCAATTCAGGTTTTAGAGTACTTAAAGGTGACTTTCCTTTTAAAGATTATTATTCTATTACAGGTCCATTGTTAGATATTTGGCAATCAAACTTTTATAAAATTTTTGATGTTAGCTGGCAAAGTTTTGTAATTCATGCTTCACTAATGAATGCTATTTACGCAATCTCATTATACCACTTTTGTAAAAAATTCTCATTAGGCAGTTTTCAATCTTTTTTCATAGCTTTAAGTGGAGGTTTATTGATGTATCCAACTGCAGGTAATCCAACTGTAGAACATCATTCCTTAATCTTAAGCCTAATTGCAACATTATTTTTTATATTAGGTCAGAAATATAATAATAATTATAAAATCTATATTTCAATTTTTGTATTTTTCTTAGCATTTTTTATAAAACAAGTGCCAACCGTATATTTTATATTTATATGTATCCTAATTTATTTTTCACAAGCTGTTTGTAAACTAAATACAATAAATACTTTCAAATATTTTTTCTTTACCCTAGGCTGTTTAATGCTATTTCTTTTTTATTTTTACTCAAATGGTGTTTTAATAAATGACATAATTAATCAATATTTTATTATTGCTTTTAATCTCGGTGAAAGTAGATTTGATAATATTAACTTACATTTTTTATACGAAAAAATTTCTAAATTATTTTATTTAATATTCTTAGTAATTCCTTCAACTTGGCTGCTGATATCTAAAAAAAAAAAGTTACCTTTTTTAATGATAATCAGCTTATCAATAATTATATGTTTTTATGAAATACACTCAAATAATCAACCTATAACTTTTGCTGTGTTGCCTGTATTGATTATTTTTTTAATATCACCTTTAACAAAACAAAATATAAATAGTAAATTTTTAAATTATTTTTTTTATATAATTATTTTCTATTGTTTTTTTAGAATACTAAGATTTGAAATTTATTATTTATTTGCTCTAATTTTTTTACTTATATATTTATTTTTAAAAAAAAATATTTTATTAAAAAATCTTATAATTATTTATCTTCTTATATCTACATGTTTTTATTTTGAAAAATACGTTAAATATAGAGCATGGGATGACTTAAATAAGGAGAAAATGTTACTTACTTTTAAAGGTGAGGAGATAGACAAAAAATTTAAATATTTAAAATGGCGAACAATAAATTTTGAAGATATCAATAAAGAAAAGAAATTAATCATTGAAACCTTAAGTTTTTTGCAAAACCTAAATAATGATACAAACTATATTTTAATTAGTGATTACCAAATTTATAATGCTGTATTAAATAGAAAAGATTTTTCTCCAGTAAAATATTGGTTTAGTGATGCAACATATCCATCTAAAAATAAAGTTTTAAGAGAAGATTTTGATCAATTTTTTAAAAATAAAATTATAGATAATAATATTTCCTTAATTTTAATCGATAACACGGCAAAATTTAAGTCTAAAGAATTAAAAGATTTCAATTGGTTATATCCATGTTTAAACGAATTATCTCATGAAATGGACGACTCTATAGATATTTTTAAAATAAAAGCAGATTGTGTTTAAATTTCAATCTATCCATTCCTTATATTTATCAATATTATTTAATAAATATTCAGGATAGGTATTATCTATATTAATTTTTGTATAACTTTGATCTCTTCCAATTATATCTAACTTATTTTCAATTTTGTTTTTAATTTGAGAAATATTTAAATATTTTTCCTCAATTTTTTCTTTAAAGATATATGGATCATTAGTTTCACACAAATTTCTATATTTATATAAAAGTTCCTTGGGGGATTTTAAATTACAAAAATGCCATCCACCATTTTCAATAATATTATTTAAACGAAACTTATCTAATCTCCACCATGGTCTTTTTTTAAACTTTAGACCTCTTAACCATTGAGGGGATTTTAAATATTTTTTTTGACATATTCTGCTTCCAAACCAAAAAGGATTTGTTTTTGAAATAAAGTTAAATTTGTAATAAAAATGATTCTGTTTAAAAACTGCATATTTCATTTTTTTTTTAAAAATAGATATTTTTTTAGGATTTGGTATTTCATCAAGATCAGATATAAGAATTATATCTTCATTTTTTGATTTATCTAAACCTCTGGTAATACAATTTCTTTGAAAATTTTCCCTAAGATATGGATTGTCTCCATCTGGCATATCTTCAACTGGTATATAAATAATTTTATCTTTAAATTTAGAAAATTTATTTATATCAAACCTAAGTTTTTTTGGATTATTTTGCCAAGTCTTATTTCCTTCAACAATTACAAAATAATCAACGTAGTCATTTAAAATGTTTAGTCTTAGGTCTAAAAGCAGATCTTCATCCCAATACGAAAAACAATCATATAATTTTGTCATTTTTCTTTATTTATTTTTAAAACTCCTATGAAAGCCTCTTGAGGTATTTCTACTCTACCAAATTGTTTTGATCTAGCTTTTCCTTTTTTTTGTTTTTCTAATAATTTTCTTTTTCTATCTGTAGCACCACCACCATGAATTTTTGTTAAAACATCCTTTTTAAAACCTTTTATTGTTTCTCTAGCAATAATTTTTCCGCCTATTGCTGCTTGAACTGGTATCATAAAATTATGTCTTGGAATTAAGTCTTTAAGTTTTTCACAAACTTCTCTTCCTGTTCTTTGTGCGAAGTCTTTATGTATCATCATTGCCAAAGCGTCTACTGGTTCTCCATTTACTAAAATACTTAATTTTACTAGATCACCTTCACGATGTTCTATGATCTCATAATCAAAACTCGCATAACCACTAGTCATAGATTTTATTCTATCGTTAAAATCAAAAACTACTTCATTTAATGGGAGCTCATATGACAATACCGCTCTATTACCTGAATAACTTAAATTAGTTTGAATTCCTCTTTTGTCTTGGCAAAGTTTTATAATTGATCCTAGATATTCATCTGGAGTAATTACTGTAGCTTTTATCCAAGGTTCCTCTATTGATTTTATAAGTGTTGGATCTGGTAAACTTGAGGGATTTTGTAAATCAATAATATCGCCATTATTAAGATGTACTTTGTAAACAACACCAGGTGTAGTTGTTAACAGATTAACGTCAAACTCTCTTTCCAATCTTTCTGTTATTATCTCTAGATGTAATAATCCTAAAAAACCACACCTAAATCCTAAGCCCAATGCAGATGAAGATTCAGCTTCAAATGAAAAACTAGCATCATTTAATTGTAATTTTGCTAATCCATCTTTTAGTTTCTGATATTCAGAACTATCAACAGGAAATAGTCCACAAAATACTACTGGTTTACTTGGTTTAAATCCTGGCAAAGGTTCAACATCAGGTTTTGAGGTATCGCAAATTGTATCTCCAACTTTGGTTTCAGATAAAACTTTAATACCAGTAATTATAAAACCTATCTCACCTGCCGCAAGTTCGTCTAAATCTTTTGGTTTAGGTGTGAATACACCAACTTTTTCAACAATATATTCTCTATTTGTTGAAACCATTTTAATCTTCATATTTTTTTTAATTTTTCCATTTATCACTCTTATTAAAATTACTACTCCTAAATAGGTATCGTACCAACTATCAACCAAAAGACACTTAAGGTCCTCATTAAGATTACCTTTAGGACTTGGTAATTTATTTACTATTTGTTCTAAAATTAAATCAACACCCTCACCTGTTTTACCTGAGCAAGGAACTGCATCATCAGTTTCAATACCAATTACATCTTCTATTTGCTTCTTTGATCGATCTAAATCTGAAGCGGGTAAATCAATTTTATTCAAAACAGGTATAATTTCATGATCTATATCTAATGCTTGATATACATTTGCTAATGTTTGAGCTTCAACTCCCTGGGTGCTATCAACAATTAATATTGAGCCTTCACACGCATAAAGAGATCTACTTACCTCATAACTAAAATCAACATGGCCTGGAGTATCAATAATATTAAGAATGTAATCTTTTCCATCTTTTGCTTTATAATTTAATTTTACAGTTTGTGCTTTAATTGTAATTCCCCTTTCTCTCTCTATATCCATAGAATCAAGTACTTGTGCTTTCATTTCTCTTTCCGTTAATCCTCCACAAAGATGAATAATTCGATCTGCTATAGTAGATTTTCCATGATCTATATGTGCAATTATTGCAAAATTTCTTATATGATCGATCGTGCTCATTTTAGTTTTATGATCTTATTTTAGCACCAGTTTTATCTTCAACAGATTTGATGATTAAATTGTTTAAATTCTCAAGATCTTTATCTTTTAAAGTTTTTTCACTTGATTGTATTGTAACATTTAAAGCTATAGATTTTTTTTCTTCAGGAATATTATCTCCTTCATAGAGATCAAAAATTTTTACACTTTGTATTAAGTTTTTATCTACATTAGAAATTATTTTAATCAAATCCTGGGCTTTTACTTTTTTATCAATAATAAATGCAAAGTCTCTCTCTGATTTTTGAAAATCAGAAACAGAATATTTTGATTTTTGATCATTCAGTGTTTTTTTAGGTTGTTTTAAATTTTCTAAGAAAATCTCAAAACCAGTTAAAACATTTGTTTTCATATCAATATCTTTAATTATGCTTGGATGTAATTCACCAAAATAAGCAGCTACATTTTCTTTACCAGCATTTAAAAATATTCTTCCAGACTTTCCTGGATGATAATAATTTGGAGTTTCATCATCTATAACAAACTTTTCTGGATTATAACCTGCTTCAGATAACGTTTGAATAACATCTCTTTTAACGTCAAAAACATCAACATCTCTCTCTTTTTCAATCCATGACAATCTAGATTTTTTTCCTGTGCTAATACCACAAACTACCGTGATTTGATCACCAGGATTTTTACCAGTGAACACGGGTCCGATTTCAAATAAAGAAATGTCCTTATAGCCTCTATCTATATTTTTATTGAGATACATTGTTAAATTAGAATATATTGAATTCCTCAAAACACCTAAATCAGAACTTATAGGATTTATAATCTTAATCTCTTTATTTTCACCTTTGAATAAATTATTGAATTTATCATCTGTAAAAGACCACGTAACAACTTCATGATAACCTTTTGATGCAACAGCTCTTTGCAGAAAATGAAATAACTTTTGAGTTTTATTTAATGTCGGTTTTAATCTTGCCTTTTCAGGTTCTATTGTTTTTATTTTATCATAACCTTTAATTCTTGCTAATTCTTCAACAACATCTATTGGTTGAGAAATATCTGGCCTCCAAGATGGGACTTGTAGCTTCAATAGTTTTTTGCTTTTCTTAATTTTAAATCCAAGATTATTCAAAATATTAGATACTTCAGAACTTGATATTTTTAGACCCATTATTTTTTCAAATAATTTTTGATCGAAGTTAATCTCAGTAGTTTTAAAATTTTTAATTTTTTGAATTTCTACTTTTCCAATTTCACCACCACAAATTTCTTGAATAAGGCTTGCTGACCTAATTAATCCTTCCTCAATCGATTTAGGATCTATACCTCTTTCAAATCGAAACTTTGCATCAGAGTCGATATTCAATTTTTTTGCAGTTTTTCTTGTAACTGTTGGATCAAAGTAAGCAGACTCAATTAAAACATTTTTTGTATCCATTTGTGTTCCAGATCTTATGCCACCCATGATTCCGCCTAATGCCAATGGTCCTTTATTGTCGCTAATAACACACATGTTTTCATCTAAAGTATAAATTTTATTATCTAAAGCATCGAACTTTTCACCTTTTTTTGAATTTCTAACTATTAGTTCTTTTTCAATTTTATCAGCATCAAAAACATGGAGTGGTCTATTGTTATCAAACATCATATAATTTGTAATATCCACAATTGCTGAAATTGGCTTTTGTCCAATTGAAATTAGTTTTTGTTTTAACCATTCTGGACTTTCAGTATTTTTTACATTTGTTATTAAGCAGCTTCCAAAAACTGAGCAAGCTTGATTTTTCTCTTTTTTTAATGAGATTTTAATTTTTCGTTTACTCGCTGATTTTAATTTCTTTAATTTTATTTCTTTGAGTGTTCCAAAACCTGATGCTGCAAGATCTCTAGCAATTCCTCTTATACCTAAGCAATCTGGTCTATTAGGTGTGATAGACAAATCAATTAAATTTGAGCTTGGTTTTTCAAAATAATTTTTTCCAATTTTCTTTGAATATTTTGATGATGGTAATTCTGTAATCCCTTCACTTTCATCAGATAATTTTAATTCTGATTCAGAACAAAGCATACCATAGGAAGTAACTCCTCTTATTTTAGCAACCACTAATTTTAATCCACTTTTAGGTATAACTGCCCCCGGAGGTGCATAAATTGTCAATAAACCTTCTCTTGCATTCGGAGCTCCACAAACAACTGTTTTAATTTCTTTGTCTCCAACATCTACATCACACACTTTTAATCTATCAGCATCAGGATGTTTTTTTGTTTTTAGTATTTTTGCAACTTTAAATAAATCTTGTCCTTCAGATAAGCTCTCAACACCTTCTACCTCCAAACCTACATTGGTTAGTTGTTCTAATAACTTTCCCTCAGTTTGATTTGTTTTTAAATGATCCTTTAACCAATCATAAGTTATTTTCATCTACTTAATCCTCTATAATTGGTTGGAACATCTAATGGATCAAAACCAAAATGGTTTAACCACCTGTAATCACATTCAAAGAATGCTCTTAAGTCATTTATTCCATATTTAAGCATTGCAAGTCTGTCAATTCCAATTCCAAAAGCATAACCTTGGAATTTATCTGGATCAACTTTTACATTTCTTAGAACATTTGGATGAACCATCCCACAACCCAAAATTTCTAACCATTGATCTCCTTCTCCGATAACTATTTTGCCATCTTTAATTTCATAACCAATATCTACTTCGGCAGATGGTTCTGTGAAAGGAAAATGGCTTGGTCTAAACCTCATCTTAATTTTATCAACTTCAAAAAACTCTTTAATAAAATAATTAAGACATCCTTTTAAGTGACCCATATTGATGTCTTTATCTATGTGCAATCCTTCTACTTGATGAAACATTGGTGCATGTGTTTGATCACTATCTGACCTATATGTTCTTCCAGGTGCAATGATTTTAAATGGTGGTTTGTCTTTAAGCATAGTTCTTATTTGCACTGGTGAAGTGTGTGTTCTTAATAATATTTCTTTTTGTTCATCAAGATAAAATGTGTCATGCATATCTCTTGCTGGATGATAATCGGGGGTATTTAATGCTGTAAAATTATTATATTGATTTTCAATATCAGGTCCTTCTTCCACACTAAAACCAATTTCTGAAAATATAGATGAAATTTCATCTATTGTTTGTGATACAGGATGAATTTTTCCTCTCACAATAGGTCTTTCTGGTAAAGTAATATCTACTTTTTCATTTTCTAATTTTTCATTAATTTTTTTTAATTCTAGATCTTTGAGTTTTTCTGAAATAGTGTTTTGTAATTCATCTTTAATTTTATTCAGTTCAGAGGCAAATTCTTTTCTTTTATTTTCATCAAGTGAACCTAATGTTTTAAATTGAGAGGAAATAAGCCCATTTTTTCCAAACAGTTCTGATTTTATTTGATTTATTTGATCTAAGCTTAATTTTTCTTTTAGCTTAGTCATATATTCTTCATGAATATTTTTTAAGTCTGACATAATGTTAGATTATTTCCTTAAGAAATAAAAACAATAGAGAAGATTAATTTAAAGCTGATTGTGCTTTATGAACGATAGTTTTAAATGCTTCTGGGCTGTCATAAGCAATTTCTGCAAGAATTTTTCTATCTATTGTAATTCCGCACTTATTAAGGCCATTAATAAATTTTGAGTATGTTAAACCTTCAGCTCTTACGCCAGCATTAATTCTTTGTATCCACAAAGATTTGAAGTCTCTTTTCTTATTTCTTCTGTCTCTGTAAGCGTACTGCATTGCCTTTTCCATTGCTTGTTTAGCAACTCTAATAGTATTTTTTCTTCTGCCCCATTGGCCTTTAACAGCTTTTAAAACTTTTTTATGTTTTGCTTTGCTAGTTACACCTCTTTTAACTCTTGCCATTTTATCCTCTTAAACTGTAAGGCATATACGATTTAACTATTTTACCATCTTGTTTTGATAGTGATGTAGTGCCTCTTAATTTTCTTATTTGTGAATTTGTTCTTTTAATCATGCCGTGTCTTTTACCTGCTTGTGCAGAAATCACTTTTCCTTTTGCAGAAATTTTAAATCTTTTTTTAGCTGAGCTTTTAGTCTTTAGTTTTGGCATAATTTTGCGGTGTTATACAAAGAATGATAAAAATTTACAACTATAATATAGCTTAATTATAAGGGCTGAATCACCATTATCATCTGTTTTCCATCAAACTTGGGATTTAATTCTACTTTCCCTATATCTTTCATGTCCTCTTTAATCTTATTCATCAACTCATTTCCCAAATGAGAATGTTGCAACTCTCGACCTTTAAATCTAATTGTAAACTTAACTTTGTCTCCTTTGGCTATAAATTTCTTAGCATTTTTGACTTTAAATTCATAATCATGAGTTTCTGTTACAGGTCTCATTTTTATTTCTTTTAAAGAAATTATTTTTTGTTTTTTTTTTGCAAGATTAGCTTTTTTCTGAGCATCATATTTAAATTTACCCATGTCCATAATTTTACAAACTGGAGGATTTACATTTGGAGCTATTTCAATTAAATCTAAACCTTTATTCTTTGCTATTGAAATAGCCTCGAAGGTATTAAGCACGCCTAGATTCTCTCCATCAGAGTCTATAACTTGTACATCTGGAGAGGTAATTTTATTATTAAATTTAGGTCCTCTATCCTTGGTCCTTCTCTGAAAATAATTTTGTTTGAAATCTGCCACTTAGTTTGAAGATGCTTTATTTAAAGCAGAGTATGTTTTAATAAAAGAATTTAATTCCATATTTTCTTGTTTGTTAGAGTCCAATCTTCTAATCGTTACTGAATTAGAGTCAACTTCTTTTTTACCACAAATTAATAAAAGAGGTACTTTAGCTAGCGAATGATCTCTTATTTTATAATTTAAATTATTGTTTTTAGTATCTGTGATTGATGTAATTCCAGAGTGTTTAAGTTTATTAGAGACATCTATTGCATAATCATTAAATTCATCTGAGACTGGTATTACAACTGTTTGTAAAGGTGATATCCAAAAAGGAAATTTTCCAGCATAGTGTTCAATTAGAATTCCAATAAATCTTTCTAATGATCCAAATAAAGCTCTGTGAAGCATTACTGGAATTTTTTTTGAACCATCTTTGTCAACATAAGAAGCTCCTAATCTCTCAGGTAAATTTAAATCAACTTGGAGTGTACCACATTGCCAATCTCTTCCAATTGCATCCCTTAAAACAAATTCAATCTTTGGTCCATAAAAAGCACCTTCACCTTTATTAATACTATATTCTAATTTTGAGGCCTTAACCGCATCTAATAAAGATGCTTCAGCTTTATCCCAAACTTCATCACTGCCAACTCTCACCTCTGGTCTATCTGCATATTTAAGTATTACATTTTCAAAACCTAATTCTTTGTAAATATCTAAAATCAAATTAGTAACGATTAAACACTCACTAGCTATTTGTTCCTCTGAACAAAAAATATGTGCATCATCTTGGGTGAAGGCTCTTACCCTCAATAAACCATGTAGTGCGCCAGAGGGTTCGTACCTATGAACTTTTCCAAACTCACTTATTCTTAATGGTAAATCTCTGTAACTTTTTAAACCTTGATTGAAAACTTGTATATGACCCGGACAATTCATGGGTTTTATTGCAAAAACTTTTTCATCTGGAGTTTCAGATGTGTACATATTTTCTCCATACTTTTCCCAATGACCTGATTTTTCCCATAATAATCTGTCTAAAATTTCAGGAGTATTAACCTCTTTATATCCAGCTTCGTTTTGCCTATTTCTCATATAATTAATTAATTTTTGGAATAGAGCCCAACCTTTTTCATGCCAAAAAACTGAACCTGGACTTTCCTCTCTAAAGTGAAACAAATCCATTTCTTTTCCAAGTTTTCTGTGATCTCTTTTTTCAGCTTCTTTTAGTCTTTTTAAATAATTATCTAAATCTTTCTGATTAGACCAACTAGTTCCATAAATTCTTTGAAGCATTTCATTATTAGAATCGCCTCTCCAGTAAGCTCCTGACACTTTCATTAATTTAAAGTATTTTCCGATTTTTCCTGTGGAAGATAAATGAGGGCCTCTACAAAGATCATGCCATTCTCCATGAAAATAAATTGATACATCTTCACCTTCGGGAATACTCTCAATCAATTCTGCTTTATAAATTTCACCTTTGTCCTTAAAATGTTTTACAGCTTTATTTCTTTCCCAAACTTCTCTTTTTGTAATTTCGTCCCTATCTACAATTTCTTTCATCTTTTTTTCTATTTTTTCTAGATCTTCTTCAGTAAAAGGTTCTTTCCTGGCAAAATCATAATAAAATCCATTATCAATTACAGGGCCAATGGTTACTTGTGTTCCTGGAAATAACTCTTGAACTGCCATTGCTGTAATATGCGCAGTATCATGTCTTATAGTTTCTAAGCCTTCCTTATCTTTTGATGTATGAATTTTAACAGAACAATCTTTCTCAATAACATAATCTAGATCTTTTTGTTCGCCATCTACACTAATTATTAACGCTTGTTTAGCCAAAGACTTACTAATCTTCTCAGCTATTTCTAATCCAGTAACTTTTTTTGGAAAACTTAAACTGTTTCCATCTGGTAAGGTAATATTAGGCATTTAATTTAATAATTTTTTATATTCTGAATAAGTAGAAAAACACATTTTTTCAACATTAAATTTTTTTTTGATGTTTTTTCTACCTTCAATACCCATTGTTTTCAACGTGGATTCATCAATATTCAAAACTCTTAAAATCGTTTTGCTCAATGATGAGGAGTTTCCTGACTCAAATAGAAAGCCTGTTTTTTCATCTTCAATAGTCTCTCTTGAGCCACCGATATTACTTGCTATGATTATTTTTTCCATTGATTGCGCTTCAACTGCAACACGACCGAAGGCTTCAGGCTCAATTGATGATGATATAATAATATCTGAAACTTTATAAGCCAAAGCCATATCTTTACAATGATCAATAAATTTTAATTGATTTGTCAATCTATGTTGTTCAGATAGTCTGATCAATTTTTTTTTATATAATTCTCTTCCTTGATCACTGCCAAGGATAATTGCATGAAAAGCTTCATAGCCAAGCTCTATATTAACTTTATTAATTGCTTCTATAAATAGTTCTTGCCCCTTCCAAGAAGTTAATCTTCCTGGCAATAAAATTATTTTTTTATTTTTTTTTTCTATGCCCCATGATTTTAACAATTCATCTTCTTCTTTTTCAATTTTTGTAGTTGGATCAAAATAATCAACATTTATACCTCGAAAAATTACTAACATCTTATTTTTAAACTTGAGATATTTTGAATAGTTTTCTTGAATATGAGAAAATATGAAATTTGATCCTGCAATTATTAAATCTGACCTTAACATTACAGAGTTGTAAAATTTTTTTAAATTACTTTTAAAATTATAGGTACCATGAAAAGTAGTAACGTACTTTCTACCAGTAAGTTTTGCAGCTACTAAACATGACCAAGCGGGAGCTCTACTTCTTGCGTGGACAATTGAAATTCTAAATATCAATATTATAAAAATTAAAATTATTGCATTTATAAAAATCAACAGTGGGTTTTTACTCTGAACAGGAAGTCTAATTAGTTTTACTTTTTTTTTATCAATAAATTTCAATAAAGGTCCACCACTGGTTACAATATAGGATCCACAATTATTTTCAGGAAGGTAATGTGCAATGTCAAAGCAACCAGTTTCTGCTCCTCCATAACCTAATTTAGGAATTACTTGTAAAACATTAAATTCAGATGCCATTTTACTCATTATAATATATGAGCTATATCATACAAACAATTATGACTAATTTTAGTTTTTACAATACATCAAAAAATACAAAAATAAGATATTTAAAAAATATTTCTAAAAATAAAACTTATATAGTTTTTCTTCATGGTTTTATGTCTGATTTAGAGGGAAAAAAACCTTCATCATTTTTAAAACTTGCCAAAAAAAATAAAGTTGGATTTTTAGCTTTAGAGTATTCTGGTCATGGAAAATCAAGTGGTAAATTTATAGACGGCAATATTTCAAAATGGTCAAATCAAACAAAATTATTAATAAAAAAGATTGTTAAAAATAATAATTTTATTTTAGTTGGTTCAAGTATGGGCGCTTGGATTTCTTTAAATCAATTTAAACACTATAAAAATCAAATTAAAGGTTTTGTTGGTATCGGCTCTGCACCAGAATTTTTAGAAAATTTAATGTGGAAAAAGTTTCCAAGAAAAATAAAAAATGAAATATTAAAGAAAAAAATAAGCTATATCAAACATGGAAGTTATGAGTATCCAATTACTTTACAATTAATTAAAGATGGGAAAAAAAATAAAGTTCTAAATAAAAAAATAAATTCAAAAATTAAAGTCACAATGGTTCATGGGAGCAAAGATGAGTCTGTGCCAGTAACTTATTCTAAAAAAGTTTTAAAAGTATTTAGTGTGGCCAGAAAAAAATTAATTGTTATAAAAAATGGTGATCATAGCTTATCAAGTCCAAAAAATTTAAAGATAATAAATAAAGAAATTGAGCAAATGCTTTAACTAACAGCTTTAGTTGAAGGTTTTAAGGTTATAGGATTATCTAACTTATCTAACATTTCTTTTGGACAAACTTGAACAAAATTATCTATTTCACTAACAAAGTTCTCTAAGATTTTTTTTGTCTGATTAGAATTTGTTTCATTTGAATGTTTTTGTAAAAGGTCTTTTAAATAATCTCTCCAATAATTTGTTTCAACGTTTTGCCAAATAATACTCTCTGGGTTTGCTTTATTTTCAAATTGTTTATCAATGTCATAAATAAATGCCATTCCACCAGTCATACCTGCACCAAAATTATCACCAACAGAACCTAGAATAACAACTGTTCCTCCAGTCATATATTCACATCCATTTGAATCGCACCCCTCAATTACCGCGGTAGCACCAGAATTACGTACAGCAAATCTTTCACCAGCTTGGCCTGCAGCAAATAATTTACCAGACGTTGCACCATATAGAACTGTGTTTCCAATTATTGTATTTTCATTTGAAATTAAATTACTTTCCTCTGGAAGCTTTATTGAAATTGTTGCGCCAGACAATCCTTTACCAACATAATCGTTTGCATCACCCTCTAAAACTAACTTCAGTCCTTTTGATGAAAAAGCGCCAAATGATTGACCAGCTGAACCTTTAAAATTTAATGTTAAAAATTCTTCATCTAGTTTTTCGTAACCAAACTTATTGTATAAATGATGTGAAATTCTTGTTCCTACCGCTCTATTTGTATTTTTTATTGTAAACAATTGGTCTACGTCTTCTTTATTATTTAATTTTTTTTCTATAATAGGCCAAATTTCTTGATCTAGTGTATCTGGTACTTCATTTATTTCTTGAGTTTCACAGTATCTTTTATTTTCACCTGGATCTGCCTGTACAAACAAAGGATTAAGATCTAAGTCATCTAAATTTGGAGATGCTTTACTTACTTGCATCAAAAGATCTGTTCTTCCAATTATTTCATTTAAAGACTTAAATCCTAACTCAGATAAAATTTCTCTTACTTCAGTTGCGATAAAGGTAAATAAATTTACAATTTTATCAGGTGTTCCAGTAAATTTTTCTCTTAATTTTTCATCTTGTGTACATACTCCAACTGGGCATGTATTAGAATGACATTGTCTTACCATTATACATCCCATAGCAACCAATGCTGTTGTAGCAACTCCATATTCCTCAGCTCCCATCATTGCAGCCATAACAACATCTCTTCCAGTTTTAATACCGCCGTCTGTTCTCAAAGTTACTTGATGTCTTAAATTATTAAGAGTTAAAACCTGATTTGCCTCCGTTAATCCCATTTCCCATGGAATACCAACATATTTTACACTTGTTTGTGGAGTGGCCCCTGTACCACCATTATGACCGGAAATTAAAATAATATCTGCTTTAGCTTTTGCAACACCAGCAGCAATTGTTCCAACTCCTGATGAGGCTACAAGTTTTACTCCGATTCTAGCTTTAGGATTAATTTGTTTTAAGTCATAAATTAATTGAGCTAAATCCTCAATTGAATAAATATCGTGATGAGGTGGAGGTGAGATTAAAGTTACACCTGGTGTTGAGTGACGTAGTTTTGCAATTTCTTCGGTTACTTTAAACCCAGGTAATTGACCACCTTCTCCCGGTTTTGCTCCTTGTGCAATTTTAATTTCAATTTCGTTACAATTATTTAAATAATTTACTGTAACCCCAAATCTTGCAGAAGCAATTTGTTTAACTCTTGAGTTTGCGCTATCCCCATTATCTAAAACTTTAAATCTTTTTGCATCCTCTCCACCTTCTCCACTGCATGAAGCGCCTTTGATTCTATTCATTCCCATAGCTAATGTTTCATGAGCTTCTTTAGATAAAGCACCGTGAGACATGCTTCCACTACCAAATCTTTTTAAAATATTCTCTAAAGGCTCTACTTCA
Source organism: alpha proteobacterium HIMB5 (assembly GCA_000299095.1). Classification (NCBI taxonomy): domain Bacteria; kingdom Pseudomonadati; phylum Pseudomonadota; class Alphaproteobacteria; order Candidatus Pelagibacterales; family Candidatus Pelagibacteraceae; species alpha proteobacterium HIMB5. Next base: position 1,171,581 of record CP003809.1, read on the forward strand.
GAAATATCTATTTTTGGGCCTAATTTCTTTTTTCTAAAATCTATAAGATCTCTTAAATTGATTGGAGGTAAATTATAAATACCTTCAGCGTATTTTTTGTAAGCCTCATAAGAGTTTGATCCAACTGCGCTTTGAAGTAAATGGATTAATCGACCTTGATACTGGTGAGTTTCACCATTCTTTCTATATCTGTAAATGCCACCAATTGGTAATATATTATCAGAATTTTCAAATGCTTCTTGGTGTATATGTCTTACTTTTTTTTCTATACCTGTTAATCCAATACCTGAAATTTTTGAGACAACTCCTGGAAAATAATCTGATACAATAGTTCTACTTAAGCCTACAGTTTCAAAATTACATCCTCCTCTGTATGAACTTAATACTGAAATTCCCATCTTAGACATTATTTTTAGTAGACCAGCATTAACTGATTTAATATATCTCTCAACACATTCATCAAAACTAAATTGTCCAAAAAGTTTTTTTTCGTGTCTTTGATATAAGCTATCAAAAGCTAAATAAGGATTTACAGTTGTAGCTCCCACTCCAATCAACGTTGCAAAGGAATGAGTATCCAAAGCTTCACCTGATTGAACATTTATAGAAACATAACCTCTAAGTTTTTTTTCAATTAAAAAACTATTTATTGCACCCACACACAACAACATTGGGATTGGAAGTTTTTCTGATGAAATTTCTTTATCACTCAAAATGAGCTGAGTTACACCTTTTCTTACAGAAATCTCTGCTTCTTTTTGAATTCTATCTATTGCATTAGTTAGATTTTCTTCTTTAGAAAAAGTACAGTCTATCATTGTTGAATTTTTACCAAAAAAATCAATGAACTTTTCTAATTGCGAATTAGATAAAATTGGAGAATTTAATACATAGATATTCTCATTTGTTAGAGTATCAAAATCTAAAATATTTCCCAAATTTCCAAACCTAGTTTTAAGACTCATTACTTTATTTTCTCTTAAAGAATCAATTGGTGGGTTTGTAACTTGACTAAAATTCTGTCTAAAAAAATGATATAAGGGTCTATATTTATCTGAGAGCACAGCTAAAGGTGTATCATCACCCATTGAACCTGTTGCTTCTTTTGCGTCTTCAGCCATTGGATGAAGAATTAATTCTATATCTTCTAATGTAATTCCAAAAGCATGTTGTCTTTTTCTTAAATCTTGTCCACTAAAACAATTTTTTTCGTTAGAAATTGATAATTTGTCGTCTAAATCTACAATTTGTGAATTAAAATGTTTGTACTCCTTTGCTAAGTAATCTTTAATCTGTTCGTTAGTAAATACTTTACCTTTTTCAATTCTAACACCAATAATTTCACCAGGGCCTAATCTTCCCTTTTCAACAATTCTTTTTTCATTTAATTCAATCATTCCAGTTTCAGATCCTGCAAATAAAAGCTTGTCTTTAGTGATTGCATATCTAAGAGGCCTTAATCCATTTCTATCATTAGCTGCTATTACCCATTCATTGTCTGTTCCAGCTATAGCGGCTGGTCCATCCCAGGGTTCCATTGTGCTATTTAAAAAATTAAATAATTGTTGATGGTTTTTTGGTAATGTTTTACTTTTTTTAGACCATGCATCTGGAACTAACATTAGTTTAGCTAAAGGCGCTGGTTGACCTGAAATATTTAATAATTCAAAAACGTTGTCCAATGCAGCAGAGTCTGAAGTTCCTTGCTGTATAACTGGTTTTAGATTATTCACATTATTAAATAAAGGACTATTCATTTCTTGCTCATGAACTTTCATCCAATTTTTATTACCTCTAAAAGTATTAATCTCACCGTTGTGGGCTATCGCTCTAAAAGGTTGTGCTAAATTCCAGCTAGGAGCCGTATTAGTCGAAAATCTTTGATGAAAAATTGCATATCTAGATACAAAGCGTGGGTCTTTTAAGTCTAAATAAAAATCAGCTATCCCTTCTGCTAAAAACATGCCCTTATAAATAATTGACTTAGAACTTAATGAACAAATATAAAAATTGTTTAGTGATTGTTTAATAGATTCATTTTCAATTTTTCTTCTTGTTTCATAGATCTTTCTTTCAAGTTCTTTATTTATTAAGCTTTCATTATTTGATTTAAATAAAACCTGAATTATTTCTGGCATTGTTAAAAGCGCTTTTTCACCTAAAACACTTGGATTTACTGGTACTTGTCGCCATCCATAAATACTGAAGTCATTTTTCGTTAGCTCACTCTCAACTATAGTTTTGCAAGACTCTTGTGCACCATAATCATTTCTTGGTAAAAATATCATTCCAACACAGATTTCTGAATTATCATGCTGATGACCTGTTACTTCAATTTTTTCTATAAAAAAATCTTTTGGTATTTCTACATGGATACCGGCTCCATCTCCTGTTTTTCCATCTGCATCAACCGCTCCTCTGTGCCAAACTGCTTTTAAAGCCTCTATGCCATATTCGACAACTAATCTAGATTTCTTGCCCTCTGTTGACGCTATCACTCCCACACCACAAGCATCATGTTCCATTTCTTCTGAGTATACGTGGTTATCTTTTAATAATTTTTTATTTTTGAAAAAATTTTTCATTAAGCAACTTTATTATTTTCAATTAGTTTTGATTGTAAAAATTTTTTTATTGATGCGGCCGCATCTCTTCCATCTTTAATTGCCCAAACAACTAGTGATGCACCCCTTACAATATCGCCCGCAGCAAAAACTCCGTCTAAGTTAGTTTCTAAAGTGTCAAAGTCAGCTTTAATAGTTCCCCATTGTGTAACTTTTAAGTTTGGGTTACCAAATAAATTGGGTAGATCTTCTGGATCAAAACCTAAAGACTTTATAACCATATCTGCATTTATTTCATAATGGGAACCATCTTTAACTTTTGGTTTTCTTCTTCCTGTCTCATCTGGTTCACCTAATTCTATTTGATCAACTATAATTTTTTCAATTTTATTTTTACCTTTGAATTCTTTAGGTGATGAAAGCCACACAAATTCTACACCTTCTTCTTCTGCGTTAGCTACTTCTCTAGCTGATCCAGGCATATTTTCTTTATCCCTTCGATATAAACATTTTACTGATTTTGCCTTTTGCCTAATTGATGTTCTGACACAGTCCATTGCTGTATCTCCTCCACCTATAACTACAATATCTTTACCTTCTGCATTTAATATTCCTTTATCAAAAGCTTCTACTTGATCACCTAAACCTTTTTTATTTGATGCTGTTAGAAAATCCATAGCTGGAAAGATATTATCTAAATCGCTACCAGGAATATTTATTTCTCTAGCTTTGTAAACTCCAGTTGCAATTAATAATGCATCGTGTTTTTTCCTTAATTGATCAAGTGTTAAATCTTTTCCCACTTCAAAATTCAATTCAAAATTTATTCCACTTTCTCTAAGAAGATTAGTTCTTCTTTCTACAACAAACTTTTCTAATTTAAAATTAGGTATCCCGTAAATTAATAAACCACCCGGTCTATCATATCTATCATACACTGTGATTTGGTATCCATCTTTTCTTAACTGTTCAGCAGCTGCTAACCCAGCAGGTCCTGCACCAATAATTCCTATGCTTTGTTTTTTTTCGTTTGCTACTTTAATTGGTTTAACCCAACCTTGCTCCCAAGCATTATCTGTAATATATTTTTCCATTGAACCAATGGTGACTGTCCCATGACCAGATTGTTCAATTACACAGTTACCTTCACATAACCTATCCTGAGGGCAAATTCTTCCGCACACTTCTGGCATGTTATTTGTGCTTTGAGATAATTCGTAAGCTTCTTGAAGTCTTCCTTCAGCTGTTAATTTTAACCAATCAGGAATATTATTGCTTAAAGGACAATGTACTTGGCAAAAAGGCACCCCACATTGAGAACACCTGCTTGACTGTAATTTTGCTTTATCCGATATAAATTCATCGTAGATCTCGTTAAAATCATCTTTTCTACTATTTACATCTCTTTTAGGTGGAGTTTGTTGACCTATTTTTACAAATTTTAGCATTTTTTCTGACATAAAAACCTTTGAAGTGGGCAACATATACATTGAAAAATCAATATTAAAGTAAAATAAAGGTCAATACTACTGTCTTATATTAATCATTTTTTATTGAAAAATATAGGAAATTTAAATTTTGCATACCTAATATGCTTAAATTGTATTGTTGTTATTAAATTTTTATAAGGTACGAAAATTTTAAATGTTAGAAAATATAATAGAAATTTTTATTCTATCTCTAATTCAAGGTGTATCAGAATTCCTTCCGATTAGTTCATCTTCACATCTGATAATTATCTCAACTTTGTATGAGTTTAAATCTAGTTCTCTTCTAATTGATATCAGTCTTCACCTTGGTTCTTTGTTTGCAATATTGTTCTTTTATAAAACTGATATTTTTAATTTTAAATCAAATAAAAAATTTATCTCTTTAATTTTTTTTGGTTCAATACCTTTAATCATATTTGGTTTTATTGTTTATATAACAGGTCTTATTGAACTTTTACGAGACGTTAAGATAATTGCTTGGACAACTATTTCTTTTGGGATTTTATTATATTTTGCAGATAAAAATAAATTAGAATTATCAATGAATAAAGAATTACCAATCAAATCGATTTTAATTATAGGTTTGTTTCAAATATTATCATTAATTCCCGGTGTTAGTAGAGCAGGTATAGTTATTACAGGTGCAAGATTTTTAAAATACAACAGAACTGACTCTGCAAAAATATCTTTTTTATTATCAATACCAGCTTTATGTGGAGCTAGTGTTTTAAGTTTAAACGATATATTAAAACAAAATGTAGAATTTAATTATTTAGTTATTTTAGCAATAGTCTTATCATTCTTTTTTTCATTCATTACAGTGAAGTTTTTTCTTGAATTTATAAAGAAATTTTCTTTAAATATATTTGTTGTTTATAGAATTGCTTTAGGTTTGGTTCTGCTTTTTTTGGTTTATTAAAGGAACAAGTTGTGAAATTAAAACTCCACACAAGATAAATATACAGCCTAAAATATTATTTATTTCAAGAATTTGACTCAAAATAATCCATGCAGCTATGGTTGCAAAAACTCCTTCTAAAGAAAATATAATTGCTGCAGGTGCTGGGGAAATATTTTTTTGTGCATAAATTTGCAAAACAAATGCAAAACCACCGGACAATACACCTGCATATAAAATTGGTACTATTTCCTTTAAAATATTTATTAAGATAAATTCTTCATATATTGAACCAACAACAAAAGATAACAACGCTACAATCAATGTTTGTGCAGCACCTAAAGTTAAAGGTAAATTAAATTTTTTAATGAATATATCAGTGTAAATGATATGAAAACTCCAAAATAGCGCTCCTAAAATTACTAAACTATCTCCAAGTCTTACAGTTGCATCAAAAAAATTAGTTAACAGATATCCTCCGATTAAACATAAACAAACTGAAGGCCAAACACTCCAATGTATTTTTTTCTTTCTAAATAGGAAAACTATAATCGGAACAAGTGGAACATAAAATATTGTAAAGAAAGCTGCATTTGCAACATCTGTGTATAAGAGTGCTACTTGTTGCAAAGCTGAACCAAAAAATAATGAAAACCCAATTATAATAGTTAGTCTTAGTAGTAATTTTTTATCCTTCTTAAATTCAAAGTTATATTTTTTTGTTTCAAATAGAAAAACCAATGGAAGAATAGCCAGAAAGCCTACAAAAAACCTTACAGCGTTGAATGTAAACGGACCAATATCGTCCATTCCAGTGTCTTGTGCAATAAATGTTGTTCCCCATATGAAGGTACATAATAAAGCACTCAATAAAGATATTGATTTAGACATTTAAACAGCAAGTTTATACGCAAAATTTTTGCCAAGATTTTCTTTTAAATCATTATTAAATCTTGCTGCTTCAGCACCATCAATTATTCTGTGATCATATGATAGTGAAATTGGTAGAATTGTTCTAGTTTCAAACTTTCCATTTATAAATTTCTGCTTCTTTTCTGCTTTACCAATCCCTAAAATGGCAACTTCTGGGTAATTAATAATAGGAGTAAAAAATGAACCACCTATACCTCCTAAGCTTGTAATGGTCATAGATCCACCAAATAATTCTTTTTTATCAATTTTAAGATTTTTACATAATTCACTCAAATTTTTTAGCTCAGCAGCTATATTAGATATACTTTTATTATTTGCATTTCTTAATTTAGGCACCATCAAACCATGCTTAGTATCAACAGCAATACCTATATGAAAATATTTTTTTAATGTCATTTTTCCATCTTCAATTTCATCAATTGAAGAATTAAAACTAGGAAATTTTTTTAATGATGCAGTTAGGGCTTTAACAATAAACGCTAATGGAGTTATCTTTTTTTTTTCTCCAGTATAAATGTCAGTCAATGATGATCGAAAATTTTCTAGTTCAGTTATGTCAGCTTCATCATGATTTGTTACATGAGGAATATTAGACCAAGAGTTTGAAAGGTAAGTAGATGCTAATTTTTTTACCCGAGGAATATCTTTTACCTCAATAGACCCAAACTCATCATGTTGAAATTCTAATTCTAATTTTTTATTTTTTTTATCTTCATAATGTAAACTATTATTTCCTGATGAAATAAAATTCTTTATATCAGTTTCATCTACTCTTCCTTTTAGTTGACTGCCTTTAATTAAATTAATATTAACGCCTAATTCTCTCGCAAACTTTCGAGTTTTTGGTGATGCTAAAGCAAATCCTCCCTCTGTATTTATTTCTACTACCGAACTTGGTTGTATTTCTTTGATTTGTTTTTGACTTCCTTTTTCCTCTTTTTTTACTTCAATATTTTTTGATGGTTTTTCATTAGATTTAGTATTTATTTCAATTTGTAAAATATTGTCTCCTTCTGAAACTTTGTCACCAATTTTTAAATTAAGCTTAATAATTTTACCATCTACCGTGCTAGGAATTTCAACACTAGATTTATCACTTTCAATTGTTATTAGCGGATCATTTTTTTTAACTTCATCACCTTCTTTAACTAAAACTTCTATTACCTCCACATCTTTAAAATCTCCTATGTTTGGAACTTTTATTTCAGTTTGTGACATTATAATTTTGTTGGAATTTTTTTGTCTGGGTTTATTTTATATTTTTTTATCGCATCCGCTGCATATTTAGATGCAATAAGTTGCTCTTTAGAAAGTACACTTAAACCATATGCAACTATATGCTCTTTATCTACCTCAAAAAAGTTTCTTAAATTTTTTCTGGTATCACTTCTTCCAAAACCATCAGTTCCTAATGAATAAAAGCTTTTATTTACATAGGGTCTTATTTGATCAGAATTTGCTCTCATATAGTCAGATGCTGCCAAAATAGGTCCTTCAGTCTTTCCAAGACATTTTTCAACATAAGAGATCTTTTGATTTTTATCAGGATTAAGCAGATTGTATCTTTCGGTTTCCATTCCATCTCTTCTCAATTCATTAAAACTTGTAACGCTCCAAATTTCACTATCTATTTGATACTCTTTTTGAAGAATTTCTGCTCCAGCAATCATTTCTCGCAAAATCGTTCCTGAACCTAAAAATTGAATTTTTGTTTTCTTATGTTTGTTAAATTCTTTTATTTTATACATACCTTTCAATATTCCCTCCTCACATTCTTTATTTTTAGGAATAGCTGGATGAGGGTAATTTTCATTCATTGTAGTAATGTAATAAAAAATATTTTCTTTTTTTTCATGCATTCTTCTTAAACCTTCCCGGAAAATTACAGCTAACTCATAATGATATGTGGGATCATAAGAAATACAATTTGGTATAGTTGATGCCATTAAATGGCTGTGCCCATCTTGGTGTTGTAAACCTTCACCTGCTAGTGTTGTTCTTCCAGCAGTAGCGCCAATTAAGAAACCTCTTGATTGACTATCAGCGCCAGCCCAAGCTAGATCCCCAATTCTTTGAAACCCAAACATTGAATAAAATAGGTATATAGGAATCATTTCAATATCATGATTTGTGTACGAAGTACCTGCTGCAATCCAAGATGACATTGCACCAGCCTCATTAATTCCTTCCTCTAAAACCTGACCACTTTTATCCTCTCTGTAAGAACTTAGTTGAGCAGCATCTTCTGGTTCATATTTTTGGCCTTCATGTGCATAAATTCCAATTTTTTGAAAAAAACCTTCCATTCCAAAAGTTCTTGCCTCATCAGGAATAATTGGAACTAATCTTGGAGCAACATTTTTATCTCTCAATAAACTTGTCAACATTCTAACCAAGGCCATTGTTGTAGACATTTCTTTTTCACCTGTTGATACTTTCATATTATCAAAAATATTTTTTGGAGGTGTCTTAATTATTTTTGCATAACTTGTTCTTTCTGGAATATATCCTCCTAATAATTTCCTTCTTTCTTTAATGTATTTAATTTCAGGTGAACTTTCTTTAGGTTTATAATATTCAATATTTTTTACTTGTTCATCGGTCAAAGGAACATCAAACCTATCTCTGTAATACATTAAGTCATCTATATCTAATTTCTTAGTCTGATGTGTTGTATTTACACTTTCTCCTGTTTTTCCCATTCCATAACCCTTAATAGTTTTTGTAATAATAACTGTTGGCTTACCATTACTTTTCATCGCTTTATCGTAAGCTGCATAAACTTTGTGTGGATCGTGACCACCTCTATTCAATCTCCAAATATCTTTATCTGACATACTTGAGACAAGATCTAATGTTTCAGGATACTTGCCAAAAAATTTTTCTCTCACATATGCGCCATCTCTTGCTTTCATTGCCTGATATTCACCATCAACTGTTTCATTCATTACTTTTACAAGATGACCAGATTTATCGTTTGCTAATAGTTGATCCCAATATGATCCCCAAATAACTTTAATTACGTTCCAACCAGCTCCTCTAAAGATACCTTCAAGTTCTTGAATAATTTTTCCATTTCCTCTTACGGGTCCATCTAATCTTTGAAGGTTACAATTTACTACAAAAATTAAATTATCTAAATTTTCTCTAGAAGCTAAACCAATTGCACCAAGTGATTCAGGTTCGTCCATTTCTCCATCACCTAAAAAAGCCCAAACTTTTCTTCCTTCATCTTTGATTAAGCCTCGATTAATCAAATACTTCATAAATCTTGCTTGGTAGATTGCCATCATTGGACCAAGACCCATTGATACAGTAGGGAACTGCCAAAAATTTGGCATTAACCATGGATGTGGATATGACGATAGTCCGCCAGGTTTAACTTCTTGTCTAAAGGAGTCTAATTGTTTTTCATTCAATCTTCCTTCAAGAAAAGCTCTGGCATACATGCCAGGTGCACTATGACCTTGAAAGTAAACTAAATCTCCTCCAAATTTATCATTTTTTGCTCTCCAAAAATGATTCATTCCTACATCGTAAAGCGTTGCTGCTGATGCAAAAGTTCCTATATGGCCACCAAGTTCTGGGAATTTCTTGTTAGCACGAACAACCATTGCAGCTGCATTCCATCTTATGAAAGATCTTATTCTTCTTTCAATATTTTGATCTCCGTTTGATTTTTTTTCCTCGCTAACTGGAATAGTGTTTATATAAGGCGTGTTTTGCGTATATGGAATGTTTGCACCCTCCATATATGCTTTGTTGATTAATTCTTTTATAAGATAATGAGCTCTCTGATTGCCCTGTTTTTGTATCACAGCAGTAAGTGATTCTATCCAATCTTGTGTTTCTAAAGGATCATTATCGCTCTCATTAACTACTTGAATAATCTCAGATTTTTTATTTTCATGATTATATTGATCAACACTCTCATTTTGATTTTTTTCTGAGACCTTAATTTCTTTCGAAATTGCATTCTCCGCCTCCTGTATCAAACTTTCTGTGTTTTTAGGTATATCATTTTTTTTAGTATTTTTGTTTTGAGAATTTACGGTTAACAAGATATCTCCCTTGGATACTTTATCGCCAACTTTAATTTCAATTTTTTCAATTATTCCGGTTAATGTTGATGGTATTTCAACACTGGATTTATCACTTTCAATTGTTACAACAGGATCATTTTCATTAATTTGGTCTCCTTCTTTAACAAGTAATTCAATTACCTCTACATTTTCAAAATCACCTATATCTGGAACAATTAATTTCTCAGTCATTTTTAAAGATTATATACACTGTAATTTTTAATTATGTCTAAATTTAACACAATATGTACAATTTTCTGACATTCTTTGTTTTCAAAGTACAATTATGATTAAAAACTTCATAAATAAATTAAGAAAGATAAACAATAACACTTTTGACGCTAAATTTTGGATACAAAAAAATTTATTAGAAAAAAAATATAAAACTATAATTTTTAGATAGATTATAGTTATATTCTTTCAATACACATTGCGATTCCCATACCGCCACCAATACAAAGAGCGGCACAGCCTTTTTTTACCTTTCTTCGTTTCATTTCATGTAACAAAGTAACTACAATTCTAGCACCTGAAGCGCCAATCGGATGTCCTAAAGCAATCGCTCCACCATTCACATTTATTTTTTCATAATCTAAATTCAATTCTTTAATAACTGCAATACTTTGAGCTGCAAAAGCTTCATTAATTTCAAACAAATCAACTTCATCAATATCCCAATTTGCTTTTTTAACAGCTGATTTAATTGCTTCTATTGGTCCTAAACCCATTAACGATGGCTCAACCCCCACAGAACTCCATGAAATTATCTTGCCTAAAATTTCTAAACTTTTTGTTTCTGCAATTTTTTTTGTTGTTAGAATAACACCTGCAGCACCATCATTAATACCGGATGAGTTACCAGGTGTAACAGTTCCATTTTCTTTAAAAACTGTTTTTAATTTATTTAGATCTTGAATACTTAGATTTATCCTAGGGTGTTCATCTATTTCTAAAATAATCTTATTTTTTTCATCTGTAATTTTAATTAATTCATTTTTAAATAATTTATTATTAATCGCATTTTTTGCTTTATTTTGAGAATTTAGTGCAAATTCATCTTGTTCCTTCCTAGAGATACCATATTTTTGAGAAACATTTTCTGCGGTAACACCCATATGGTAATTATTGAATGCGTCTATCAAACCATCTTTTATCATGGTGTCATGCAATTGATTTTCATTAAATTTTTTTTCTTCTCTATAAAAAATTGAATGAGGTGCTTTAGACATATTTTCTTGTCCGCCAGAAATCACAACTTTAGAGTCGTTTAACATAATTGATTGATACCCTGATATTATTGCTCTTAATCCAGAACCACATACTTGATTAATGATATGAGCCGGTTTTGAAATTGGTATACCTGCATTAACTGATGCTTGTCTTGCAGGGTTTTGACCTTGTCCAGCTGTTAAAACTTGCCCCATAATTACTTCATCAATTTCTTCAAATGTTAAGTTAGATTGATTAATTAAATTTTTAATCACTTCTGTTCCAAGTTTATCTGCACTAAAATTTTTTAATGAACCTTTATACGTTCCAATTGGAGTACGTAATGCTTTAACAATTACAATTTCATGCATCAAATTAGACCTATTTTCTAATAGTTTTAATATTAAATTACATTATAAAGTATAAAACTAAATTAAAAAAAGAATTTAAAAGCGCCTGTAGCTCAATTGGATAGAGCGCTTGGCTACGGACCAGGAGGTTCTGGGTTCGACTCCTAGCAGGCGCACCATAAAAATTATGTTTGATTGGTTATTAAAGTCATCACTACAAAATTCAGTAATATATTTTTTTGTAATCATTTTTTTAATTTTATCATTACTAACTTTTATACTTTAAGTTTATGTCAAAAGATTTTGAACAAATAAGCACAAAACCTGGATTCATGAAACATAATGGGGGGCTTATGTTTCGAAAAATATCAGAAAATAAATATGAATTTAAATCGACTATAAATGAAAATCATCTAAACGTTGCTGGTATAACTCATGGTGGATATTTAGCTGCAATAATTGATGCTGGAGCTGGCACAGCTGCACATAGAGTTTCAAATAATGCCCCGTGTGTAACTATTTCTTTAGAAATAAAATATATTGGTGCGTCTAGGAGTGGTGATGAAATTACTGGAATTGTAAATATTCAAAAAAAAACAAATACACTTGTTTTTTTAAATTGTGAGTTAAAAAATAATGATACTTTAATTGCATCAGCAAGTGGTGTTTGGAAAATATTAAAAATTAAACCATCTGATTTAGGTCCTGGTGGTTAATTTTTTAAAATAAAAAAAAATTTTTAAAATGAGAACATCTGTTCATACGATTCGGCCTTGTTTTAGACTATTTTTGTTCTTTTAGACTTACTATATCTAGTGCTCTAAAAAATTAGTATACCAAAGATAGAAAATGAAAAAAAATAAAATTACTGCAGTTCTTGGTCCTACAAACACAGGTAAAACCCATCTTGCAATCGAAACAATGCTTTCTTTTGAGAGTGGAATAATAGGCTTTCCACTCAGACTTTTAGCAAGAGAAGTTTATGAAAAAGTAATTAAAAAAGTAAGCTTAGATAAAGTCGCTCTAATCACTGGAGAAGAAAAGATAATTCCACCAAATGCAAAATATTTTTTGTGCACGGTAGAATCTATGCCAATAGATAAGTTAGTAGATTTTGTAGGTGTTGACGAAATACAAATGTGTGCGGACCATGAAAGAGGTCATATTTTCACTGATCGTTTACTTAATATGAGAGGCGAAAAGCTAACCATGCTAATGGGATCAAATACAATAAAGAATATCATCTCAAACCTAGATGATGATATTGAATTTATAAATAGAGAAAGGTTGTCAAAATTAACTTACGCAGGTCATAAAAAAATATCTAGAATTAACAGAAAAACAGCAATTATTGCTTTTTCTGCTGAGGAAGTTTACGCAATTGCTGAGCTTATTAGAAGACAAAAGGGAGGTGCAGCTGTTGTAATGGGGTCGTTAAGTCCAAAAACTCGAAATGCTCAAGTAGAACTTTATCAATCTGGTGACGTAGATTTTTTAGTTGCTACAGATGCTATTGGTATGGGTATCAACATGGATCTTGATTACGTTTATTTTTCAAATTTAAAAAAATTTGATGGAAAAAAATTAAGAAAACTAAGTTTATCTGAGATAGGTCAAATTGCTGGTAGAGCAGGTAGATATTTAAACAATGGAAGCTTTGGTATTACGGGTGAGTGTAAAGAAATAAGTGCAGAAGAAGTTGATTTAATTGAAAATCATAAATTTGAAGAAATCAGAACTTTATTTTGGAGAAATTCAAACTTGAATTTTAATAATTCATTTTCTTTACTTAAATCTTTAGAACAAAAACCCTACCAAGATTGGCTAAGAAAAATTCATGAATGTGAAGATGAAAGAGCATTAAAATTTTTTTTAAAGGACAAAAATCTAGAAAATGTAAATATGAATAAAAAAACTCTCAATCTTTTATGGGAGTGTTGCCAAATACCTGATTTTGTAAAAAAAACCTATGGCAATCATTATGAAGTTATTGGAAGTGTATTTAAATTTTTAAATAGTGAAAAAGGAAAAATTCCTGATGAATATATGAGAATTCAGCTCATGAAATTAGATAAATTAGAGGGAAATGTCGATTCTTTATCAAATAGAATTGCAAATGTTCGAACTTGGTCTTATGTTTCGAATAAAAATAATTGGATTGAAAATCAAGATTACTGGATAGAAAAAACAAAAAACTTAGAAGACAAATTATCAGATAGATTACATGAAGAGCTTACAAAGACATTTATTGATAAAAGAGCAAGTGTTCTTGCAAGAGGATTAAAACAGGATATGGAATTTAAAACAGAAATACTTCAAAATAATGATGTAAAAATTGATAATCATTATATTGGTAAGATAAATGGACTTAAACTTGAGTTGGACCTAAAACAAGGAGCTCTTGAGACAGATATAAAATCATTAAAGAAAGCTGCAAGACAGTCTGTTACTCCAGAACTTGAAAAAAGAATAGACAATATAATTGAAACAAAAATCATTGAGCTTTCAAATGATACAAAGATTTATTGGAACAAGTTTCCAATTGCAAAAATAATACCTGGTAAAGATTATCTATCACCAAATTTAGAGATCATTGTTGATGAAATGCTGGAGCAAAAACAAAGGCAAAAGTTAATTAATTTTTTAAAGAAATGGTTAAGCGAAAAAATCAACCTCGAACTAAAAAGTTTAATAGATCTAAGAAATATAAATCAAAAAAACTCTTCAATAAAAGCTTTGGCATATCAATTGTATGAAAATAATGGTGTTCTTAAAAGAGATCAAGTTTCGGATTATTTAAAAAGTTTAGGGCAAGAAGAAAGAAAAATTTTAAGAGAAATTGGAGTAAAATTTGGAAGATATCATATTTATTTATTTAAACTCATTAAGCCAGAAGCTGTAAAGTTAAGAACTTTATTGTGGAAAAATTTTCATCAAAAGTACTTCAAACTAAATCCACCAACATTTGGATTAAATTTTATTGAAGACAAAGAAAAACAAAATAAAAACTTTATGTTGTTGTGCGGTTTTGAAAAATTTGACTACTTTTTTGTGAGAATTGACATTCTTGAAAGATTATTCGTGCAAATAATAAATACAAACACAGAACAAAAAAAGGAAATTAAGGTCGTTCCAGAAATGCTAAATTTGTTGGGATGTAATAAAGAAAACTTTCTAAGTCTTTTAAAAAAAATGAATTATGTTGTTACAAAAAAAGATGAGGAATTTTATTTCAAATATAATCCATCTAAAAATAGAAGGAGCTTTAATAAAAAAATCATCTCAAAAGAAAACCCTTTCAATATTTTAAAAAATCTAGATTTAAACAGATAATGTTTTTTAAAAAAGAAGATAAAAAAGAAAATATTCCTCTAAGTAAAATTGGCTCTTTATTGATACATACGGCTAAAATTGATGAACATTATTCTAATGAAGAGGAAGAAATAATAAAAAAAACACTTATTTCTCTGGGTGCAAAAAAAGAGAATATTGATGATTTAATTAAGACTTCAATTAAAGAAGAAGAAAATTCAAATCAAATACTTGAATTTACAAAAGAAGTAAAAAATTTACCTGAGATAGATAAAACCAAGATTATCGAAGCACTATGGAAAATAATTTATTCAAATCAAAATGCTGATATTTATGAAACAAATTTAATGAGAAGACTTGCTGGTCTTTTATATATTGACAGTAAGACAATGGGGGATATTAAAGAAAAAATTAAAAAGGAATATTCTAAATGACTTACATCGTTAATGATAAATGCATCAAATGTAAATTAATGGATTGTGTTGAGGTTTGTCCAGTTGACTGTTTTTATGAGGGGAAAAATATGCTTGTAATTAAACCTGATGAGTGTATAGATTGTGGCGTTTGTGAGCCTGAGTGCCCTGTTGATGCAATTACGGCGGATACAGAACCAGGTAGCGAAAAATGGTTAAATTTAAATAAAAAGTATTCTGAAATTTGGCCTAATATTAATGAAAAAAAAGATCCACCTAAGGATCATGAAAAATTTAAAGATGTAAAAGATAAATATGAAAAATATTTTAAAGAAAATCTTGAATAAAAAGTCATCCAAAAAAGTAGTTAAAAAAACAAAAACAAAAGTTAAGGCTAAATCAAAAGCTAAGAAGGTTGTTGCAAAAAAAATAAAAAAAATAAAAAAAATTTCGAAAATAACTCCTAAAAAAACTGTAAAAAAAACTGAGGAAAAAATAGAGAATAAATCCTCAGATGGATTAAGAATTTCAAAATCTAATGAGGTAAAACCAGAAATAAAAAAAGTTAAAAAGCAAGAAACTGAAAAAAGAGAATATAAAGTTAAAGATTATGTGGTTTATCCAAAACATGGTGTTGGACAAATTACAGAGTTCAAAAAAATCAGCATTGGTGGAATTGATGTTGAAACATATGTAATCAAATTTGAAAAAGATAAGGCAAATGGAATGGTTCCAGTAAACAAACAATCACACTTAAGACCTCTTGCAACAATTAATCAAGTTAATAAATGTATTTCAATTTTAAAAAGTAAGCCAAAAATCAAAAGATCTATGTGGAGTAGAAGAGCACAAGAATATGAGGCAAAAATTTCATCTGGAAAAATATATGAATTGGCTGAAGTGGTAAGAGATCTAAATAAAGGTGACGATCTAATGGTAGATCAATCATACTCTGAAAGACAGTTATTTGAGAAAGCTTATGAAAGAATGCAGTCTGAATTCCAAATCATATTAAATTTATCAGTCGAAGACACTCAAAAAAAACTAGATAAGGCTTTAAAAAGAAACACAGGAGTTCAACCTAAGCCAGAAGCAACTGAAAGTAAAAGCTCTACCGTAAAAGTGCCAATGGAGGAACCCATTGGTGATGAAGAAGATCCTATAGAAGAATAAAAAAAAACGCCTCTCACACGTAAATCGTTATGAGAAGCGTTTTTGTTTAAGAAAACTAAGAAACTATCTTTTTCTTCTTTTTTTAGCTTTTTTCTTTTTAGCTTTTTTCTTAGTCTTCTTTGCCGCTTTTTTTCTTTTCTTAGGCATCTTTAGCTCCCTTTTTTTAATTAACGAATCAAAACGATTCGCTCTTAACTTATTTTTATTTTTTTATAACACCTATGTCAATTGTTTAATTAAAACCGAAAATTTTAAAAAATTTTTTGTTTTGAAAATTTTTTTATTTTTTTTATTTGTAAAAAAGTAAGTGTTTATGCGAATAATAACTTAATATTTTAATAAAGTTTTTCTAATTGTTCTTTGTATTTTTTTATTATTTTAAATCTTTTTAACTTTAATGTTGGTGTCATCATTTCATTTTCAATTGTAAATTGATCTTTTATAACTAAAAATTTTTTTATCATTTCAACTTTAGATAAATTTTTATTTACAATTTCAATTTTTTTTTGGATTAATTCATTATTTATTTGGTTATGTTGTTCTTTATTTAAAACAATTAATGCTACTAAATATGGTTTACCATCACCGTACACTAAAGCTTGTTCTATAAAATCAATTTTTGTTAAATCGTTTTCAATTTTAATAGGAGAAATGTTATCACCTCCTGGTGTGATTAAAATATCTTTTTTTCTATCAGTTATTTTCAAAAAACCATCTTCTATAACTCCAATATCTCCAGTATATAACCAGCCATCCTTCAAAATTTCTTTGGTTTCTTTTTCTTTCTTCCAATATCCTTGTATTACATTTTCTCCTTTTACAAGAATTTCACCATCCTCTGCTATTTTAACGTCATTTCCTGGAAAAGGAGGACCAACTGTTTCTATTCTTATATCATGAATTGGATTACAGCTTACAACAGGTGATGTTTCAGTGAGTCCATAGCCTTGTAAAGTTGGCAATCCTATTGAATTTAAGAATAAGCCAACCTCTTTATCTAGAGCTCCCCCTCCAGATATAAATGCTTTGAGCGATCCTCCAAATTGTTTCTTTATTTTTTTTCTCACTAATATTTCGCATAAGAAATTTTGAATTTGCTCTACAAAATTCAAATTTTTTCTTTCTAATTTTTTCTTGCCTAGATTTATTGTTGTATTAATTATTTTTTTTTTAAATCCTTCCGCTTTATTAAAAGTTGAATTAATTTTTTGATATAAATTTTGATAAAATCTTGGAACGGCTGTCATTATTTCAGGATTACAGTCACCCATATTTTTTATCAACTTATCAATACTTTCTGCGTAAAAAACTTTTGCACCAACAGCCATTTGGACAAATTGAACTGTATGCTCATATGAATGTGATAATGGTAACCAAGTTAAAAAGTGTGGTTTAAAGGAAACAAATTCTTTTAGTAAAGTATAGGCTCCTTCACAATTATTTAATATTCCTCCGTGACTTAACATTACCCCTTTTGGGTCACCTTGCGTTCCTGAAGTATAGATTATACATGAAGTATCTTTTCTTCTAATATCTAAATTTAAAAAATTAATATCTTTTAAATTATTCTCTGCAAAAATTGAGTTAATATTTTCTATTTTAATTTCTTTATCTTCTATTTGATCAAACGAAATTATTTTTTTAATAAAATCATTATTTTTAATAAGATTTTTTATTTTTTTAAATAACTCATTATTAGAAACTAATATTAGTGATGGTTGGCAATCATTAATTATATATTCATAGTCTCTTTCTGTGTAAGTAATATAGGACGGTACTGTAATCCCTTTTGATAACATTATAGACAAATCAGAAATCATCCATTCTGGCCTGTTTTCAGAAATCAATAGACATCTGTCACCTTGTTGTATTATTGAAGAAATTTTGGATGAAAGTTTGATTATTGATTGGAATGTATCTTCCCATGAGAAAGATTTTTTTTGTTTAAGAGATGTTAAAAAAATCTCACTCTTATTACTTAATTGATACTGCGTATAAAATAATTCTAAAAGATTATTTAATCTATTTATATTCATAAGTAATGGTGGGCGAAGAGAGAATCGAACTCTCACTTCTTGCGAAACACGATTTTGAGTCGTGCGCGTCTACCAGTTCCGCCATTCGCCCTTTAAATTTAATATAATAAATATAAATAGTATAAGAAGAATTTTTATATTAAAACAAAAAAAATGCTTAATTCGTTATACAAAAAATGCTTAGAGCTAGCTGCTCATAAAAGTTCAAAATTTTTTTTAGGACTTGTTTCATTTATTGAGAGTTCTTTTTTTCCAATTCCGCCAGATGTTATGATTATTCCAATGGTTTTTTCCAGAAAGAAAGATTTTTTTAAAATTTTTTTAATCGCTACTATTTTTTCAGTATTAGGCGGAATTTTTGGATATTTCATTGGATCATTCTTTTTTGATTTTGCTGCTCAAATAATCAGTTTGTATGGATATGAGGAAAAAATGATTAAAATTAAAAATGATTTAGGTCAAGGTGCAGGTTTTTTTGCTTGGCTAGGAATTTTATTTTTAGCTGGTTTCACCCCATTACCATACAAAGTTTTTACGATTGCTAGTGGTCTTGTTGGATTTAATCTTTTCGTCTTTATAATTGTAAGTATCATTTCAAGGGGTCTAAGATTTTTTATAATTTCGTATCTTTCTTATAAATTTGGGCATTTATTCACTAAATTTATGGAGAGCCATGGTTCGAAATGGTTCACTATGATTGGTGTTGTTTTGGTTTTTATATTCGCAGTTGTAATATACGTTTTTAAACATACATCTTAGAAAGATGGTAAAAAAAATTTATTTAAGTATTTTAATTATTTCAATATTAGCTTTATCCTCTGCTTATTTTATTGAGTATTTTTTGGGTTATCAACCATGCAATCTTTGTTTATTAGAAAGAATTCCTTACGCATTAAGTATAATTATAATTTTAACTAATTTAAAAATTAAATTTAATGATAAACATACAATTTTAGTATTAATCATTATTTTTGTTGTAAGTGCTTTATTATCAATTTATCATTTGGGAATTGAACAAGGATTAATTGAAGAGTCTTTTGTCTGTAGCACAAAGGATAATCTAAATTTAAACAAGGAACAATTGCTCCAAGAGCTTCAAAAAATGAATATTAGCTGTAAAAATGTGGCTTTTACTATATTTGGTTTATCGTTAACAACTTATAACATATTACTATCTGTAATAATTTCTGCTACTTTAATTAAAATTTATGCAAAACAAAAATAAAACTGACCAAAAAAAATTAAAAGAATTTATTAGAGTAGATCATGCTGGAGAACGTGGTGCTGTTAAAATTTATGAGGGACAGTTATTAGCCTTAAACACTGTTGTAAAAGATGACAACTTAAAAAAAATAATAGAAGAAATGAAAGTTCATGAAAAAGAACACTGTGAATTTTTTGAGGAGGAAATAAAAAAAAGGAATATTCAACCAACAAAATTACTACCATTATGGGATCTACTTGGTATTGGTCTAGGATTTGGTTCTACAATTATTGGAAAGAAAGCTGCAATGTTATGTACAGCATCAGTTGAAGAGGTAATCGATAAACATTACTTAGATCAAATAAATCAACTAGGTACGGATGAAGCTGAATTAAAAAAGAAAATAAAAAAATTTAGAGATGATGAACTTCATCATAAAGATATAGCATATGAAAAAGGAGCAACTAAAAAAGGTCTTTATTCTTTGATGGATAAAATAATTAAAACTGGATCTAAAATAGCTATAAATATTTCAGAAAAAATATAAACTTAACTTTCTAATTCAACATCCCAATACAAATAGTCCATCCAACTTTTATGAAGAAAGTTTGGAGGAAAATTTTTTCCATTTTTATGAAGATCTTCTGTTGATGGCCTATACGGGTGTTGGTTTAATTTCATTCCTGAAAATTTCAAAAGTTTTCCACCTTTTTTAACATTACATGTTGAGCAAGCCGTAACAACATTATCCCAATTTGTTTCTCCACCTTTTGATCTTGGTAATAAATGGTCAAAAGTTAGCTCTTCTTTACTTCCACAGTATTGGCAAGAGAATTTATCTCTTAAAAAAACATTAAATCTTGTGAAACTTGGTTTTGCTTGAGGAACTATATAATCTTTTAAAGCAATGACACTTGGTAGCTGCATACTAAAGGATGGGCTTCTAATTTCCCTATCATATTTACTTACGATAATTACTCTATCTAAGAAGACTGATTTCACTGTGTCCTGCCAAGACCATAATGACAAAGGGTAATAGCTCAGAGGTCTATAATCTGCATTTAAAACTAATGCAGGACATTTTTCTAAAGAAACATCTTGTTCTATAAAATTCATATCAAAACCATAACTTAATTAAAAATTATTTTCAATATGACTAAAATATTAAATTTTTTTTAAGATGTAATTTAATGCTAAACTTGAAGCCTCAATTGGTATATGATGTCCACAATTTTTTACCATATGTGACTCTACATTAATTTTTTCTCTTATCAGAAAATCTTTTGCTTCTAATAAAAATGTAGGTGAAACAATATCATCTAATTCACCATGAATTAAAAAAACATCTGTTAAATTTTTGATTCTCTGTTTTAGATCATTCTGATTTATTATTTTTCCTGAAAAACCAACAATGGAACTAAATTTATCTTCAGAAGTTAGTCCCACATTCAAAGACATCATACATCCTTGGCTAAAACCTGTTAAACATATGTTGTTATTAATTAAATTATATTCTTCTTTAATTTCATTTATAAACTTTTTAAGTATTTCTTCTGCTTTTTTTGTTTCTTTCAAAATATAGTTTGAGTCATCTTTTGTTAAATCAAACCATTGATATCCAGAGGGATTTATTTCACAAGTTTCATGTCCGTTTGGGCATATAAAAATTGTATTAGGCAAATGACGTTTCCAATTTAAAGATAACATACTAATATCATTTCCATCTCCTCCATAACCATGAAGTAGTATTATTGCATTTTTTATTTCTTTTTCTGGCTTGATAATTTTAGATTTTAGGCAAAATGTCATAGTTGAAATAAATTGTTTTATATTTTTTAAAACAATCTAAGATAATTGTAAATGATATCTGGAGTTCTTGTTAAAATTATTTCAATCACCTTACTCATCGCTGTCGGTGTAGTATTAATATTAGGAATTGGAACTCTTTTTAAAGGTGGCAGCACAAGCAAAAAATATTCTAATAAATTAATGCAATTAAGAGTTCTTCTTCAATTTATAGCGATTTTAGTCTTAGTTGGTTTTGCATATTTTTTTAAGAATTAATTATATTTAGACAGCCAATCAACTATACTTGGATCTTCAAAATCAACTATTCCTATTATTCTAGCAAACTCTTCACCGTTTTTATTTACAAGCACAGAAGTTGGAACACCCCTTAAAGATAATTCTCTTGCAAGATTTATTTTTGGATCAAAATATGCCTTTAAATTTTTTATGTTTAGATCCTTAAAAAACTCTTTAGATTTTTCTATACTGTCGTTACCTACATTTATTGGAAAGATCTCAATATTATTAAGTTTTTTATTTTCTTTAAGTTTGTCCAAAGATGGCATTTCTTCTTTGCATGGTGCACACCAAATAGCCCAAAAATTTAATAATACAAATTTTCCTCTAAATTCATCTAAATTAATTCTTTTATTTTCTTGATCAAAAAAATATAGATTATCATACACTTTTAATTCATCATTAATGACTATGTTTTTGGATGGCGCATTTTCAGTGGCTACTGCATTTGCAAGTAAAAATATATATAGTATTAAAATTCTCATAATTAAAAGATATAAATAAATAGCATGACAAATAATAAAAACAATAAAGCAATATGGAATACTAGAATAAAAAAGAAATCTTCTATTTTATATCAAAAAGCTGGAAGCTCTTTAGATATAGATAAAAGACTTTTTAAAGAAGATATTTTAGGATCAAAGGCCCATGTTGAAATGCTCTTTAGACAGAAAATTATTTCTTTCAAAATAAAAAATAAAATCATCTATGGATTGGACAAAATTGAGAAAGAAATAAAAAATAAGAAATTTATTTTTAAAAAAGAATATGAGGATATTCACATCAATATTGAAAAAAGACTTCATGAAATAATTGGTGAGGAAGCGGGATATATCCATACAGCTCGATCAAGAAATGATCAGGTTATAACTGATTTTAAATTATGGATTAAATCTTCTACAAAAAATTTAGATTTTGAAATACAGAATTTGATTAAATCTATTATTAAAATAGCTGAAAAAAATGTTGAAACAATAATGCCTGGTTTTACACATTTAAAAAATGCTCAACCGATTTCATTTGCTCATTATTTGTTATCTTTTGTTGAAATGTTTAATAGAGATAGATTTAGATTTAATAATAACTTAGAAAATTTAAATGAAAATCCACTTGGTGTTGGGGCCTTAACTGGAACTTCATTTAATATTGATAGAAATTACACAACAAAAAAACTTGGTTTTAAGAAGCCTACAAACAATTCTGTAGACACTGTTTCTGATAGAGATTTTGTTTTAGATTTTCTATTCAGTTCATCTGTATGTGCTATGCATATTTCAAGAATTGCTGAAGAGTTAATAATTTGGAATTCTGATGCTTTTAGATTGATTTCCTTGAGTGATCAAATAGTTACTGGTTCTTCAATAATGCCTCAGAAAAAAAATCCTGATCTTCTTGAATTTTTGCGAGGAAAAACAGGATCATCTTATGGAAATCTTTTTTCAATGTTAACAATTTTAAAAGGTCTTCCAATGTCTTATTTTAAAGACTTACAGGATGATAAGCAGCTAGTGTTTTCCTCTTATGATAATTTAATTGATAGTTTAAAAATTTTAAACGAAGTTTTTAACAATATAACGCCAAATAAAAAGAATATGATCAAATTAGCTGAAACTGGGTTTATCACTGCAACAGATTTAGCAGACTATCTGGTAAAAAATTGTTCTATGCCGTTTAGAGATGCATATCAAAAAACAGCATCAATTATAAATTATGCTGAAAAGAGTAAAAAAGAACTTAAGGAATTAACTCTCGATGAATTAAAAAAATTCAATCCTAAGTTTACGAGTGATGTACTTTCAATATTCGAATTAAAAAATTCAATAAATTCTAAAAAATCTTTTGGAGGAACGTCTTTTAGTAATATAAAAAAGATGATAGTCAAATATAAGAAAAATTTATGATAAAAAAAATTACATTATTAATCATTCTTAGTCTTTTAACTTTATCTTGTGGTAAAAAAGCTGACCCTGTTTTCAAAGAAAGCAAGGAAAATAACAGCACTAGAATTATTAATGTAATATGAAATATAGAAATAATAATTTTTTCATAGAAAATATAAAAGCTGAAAAAATTGCCAAAAAATATGGAACACCTAGTTATTGTTACTCATACTTAAAACTTAGAAATAATATTTTAAACTTTAAGAAAAATTTTAAGATTTTAAACCCATTAATTTGTTTTGCTGTAAAATCTAATCCTAATTTGCATCTACTAAAAGAAATAAAAAAATTTGGTTTAGGTGCTGACGTGGTTTCCATTGGAGAATTAATGAGAGCTTTAAAAGCAGGCATTAACCCAAAAAAAATTGTTTTTTCTGGAGTTGGCAAAACAGAAGATGAAATAAGATATGCAATAAATAAGAAAATTTTATTATTAAATACTGAGTCTGAAAGCGAAATTAAAGAAATAGAAAAAATATCAAAATCTATGAGAAAGACAATTGATATTGGTATACGTTTGAATCCAAACACTGATGCAAAAACTTTGAGTCAAATCTCTACTGGAAAAAAAGAAAACAAATTTGGAATTGATGAAAAACAATTTCTTAACTTAGTAAAATACGTAAAAAATTCAAAAAATCTAAATTTAAAATGTTTAAGTGTTCATATTGGTAGTCAGATACTCAATCATAAACCTTACGAGAAAATGTTAAAAGTTTTAGACAGAGTAATAAAAAAATCTAATTTTCAATTTAAATTTATTGATTTAGGTGGGGGTATGGGAATTGATTATGATGGCTCAAATAAAAAACTAAATTTAAAAAAATACTCGAATGCAATTCAAAAATTTATAAAAAACCATAATTCTAAAATTATTTTTGAACCTGGTAGATCAATAATAGGTAATTCTGGTATAATGTTATCGAAAGTTAATTATATTAAAAAAAGTTCAAGAAAAGATTTCATTATATTAGACGCTGCAATGAATGATCTTATGCGCCCGGCGTTATATAATGCAAAACACAGAATATTGCCTTTGAACAAGACTAAACTAAAATCAAAAAAAAATTATGAATTTGTAGGACCCATTTGTGAAAGCACTGATAAATTCTTGAATACAAATAAATTTCAAAAACTTAATGAAAAAGATTATATAATTATTTGTGATGTCGGAGCTTATGGTATGTCGCTTAGTTCTAATTACAATATGAGACCGAAGGCATCAGAAATTTTGGTAAATGGTTCAAAAATTAAAATTATAAGTAAGAGACAAAAGCTCAAAGACTTAATATAGTTTTTGAAATGATAAGAAATTTTTTATTTTCATTTTTTTTCTTTTTTGGAATAATAATAATCTCTTTAGTTTTCTTGCCTTCATTTTTTCTCCCTCAAAAAGTTGTTTTATTTGGTGGAAAATTAATGGGCTATTGGTCAGCAATATGTTTGAGAACTTTCTTAAATGTTAAAATTTTAATAAAAGGCAAAGAAAATATGATTTCAAATCAAAAGTTTTTTATTGCTTCATCACACCAATCGATGTTTGAAACATTTTTTCTTCAAACAATATTTAATTCTCCCGTTTTTATTTTAAAAAATGAACTTTTATTAATTCCTATTTTTGGCTGGTACTTAAAAAAAATTGGATCTATATCAATTAAAAGAAACAAAATAACAAAAGATAATCTTGGATTTATTGATGATATTATAAAAATGATACAAACTACTAATAGACCTTTAATAATTTTTCCTCAAGGAACAAGAGCTTTACCTGACGATAGATCTGATTTTAAAAAAGGGGCTGGAAGAATTTATGAACAAATAAATGTTCCTTGTCAGCCAATAGCAATTAATTCGGGATACGTTTGGCCAAAAAAAAATCAAAAGACTCCCAATAAAGATATAACAATTTCTATATTAAAAAAAATTGATCAAGGATTATCAAAAGAAAAGTTTATAGAACTGTTGCAAAAAGAAATTTATGGGGAATTAGATAAGATTAATTAACCTTTCATTGGCATCACAACATAAATACTATCAAAATCACCTGGATCTTTAATTAAGGCTGGTGAACCAGTGTCATTAAAGTAGACTTCTATTTTTTCTCCATCTAGTTGAGATGCAACATCAATTAAATATCTTGAATTAAAGCTTATTTCTAATTCATGATCAAAACTAACGTTTAAGCTTTCTTTACCATCTCCACTATTAGTATTATTTACTGATAGATTTAAAATATCTTTTGATAAATTAAATTTAACACCATCTTTCTTGTCTAATGACACAGATGCAACTCTATCAACTGAGTCTAAAAATAACTTAAGATCTAGCTCTAATTTTTTTTGATTATTTTTTGGAATAACTTGAATATAATTTGGAAATTTACCATCAATTAGTTTTGAAATTAAAATACTATTATCTAACTCAAATTTTATTTTTGACTTCGCATTAGAAACTTTTACTTCGCCATCATAATTATCAAGTAACGAACATAATTGGAAAATCGTTTTTTTTGGTAATATAATTGGCTCAAATTCAATTTTGTTTTCTAATCTAACTTTTGAGATTGACATTCTATGACTATCAGTTGCTGCAGCTGTGAGATAAATTTTATCTTCAACTTCAGTTTGGTGTAAGTAAATTCCACTCAAATAATGTCTAGTTTCATCATTAGAAACTGAAAATTTACATTTATTTAATAATTTTAATAATTGTTTAGACTTTATTGAAAATTCATTTTGATTAAAATTTTCATCAGTTAATGGAAATTCAGAGGCATTTATACAATTCAAATTAAATAAAGACTTCTCTGATTCTACTTGAAGTTTACTTTCATCTTTTAACGATAAATTTATTTTTTTGCCAGAAGTAAACTTTCTTATTATATCATACATTATTGACGAAGTAGTTGTTGTACTTCCAGGCTCTAAGATTTCAACATTTTTGATTTGATGGATAAAAATTAAATCAAGATCTGTTGCAGTAATAGTTAAGTTTGAGTTATTAGCATCTAACAAAATGTTTGAAAGAATTGGCAAAGTGCTTCTTTTTTCAATTACACCTTGGCAATAATTAAGGGCTTGCTGTAAATCTTGTTGGTTAATATTAAACTTCATTTTCTTGGTTTTTATATAAAATTTGATTTTTTAACTTGTTAATATTCTCAACCATTTCTGAATCATTTTCTTTTAATTTTTCAATTGTTTTTACTGAATGGATAATTGTTGTGTGATCTCTATTAGAAAATTCACGACCTATCTCTGGTAATGACTTTGATGTCAAAATTTTTGTAAGATAAATTGCAACTTGTCTTGGTCTTACTAAATATCTAGATCTTCTAGCAGATAACATTTCATTTTTGCTGATTTTAAAGAACTTGCAAACTAAAGTTTGAATTAAATCTATCGTAACTTTATTTTCTGAAATATTTAATAAATCTTTTAATACAACTTTTGTTTCACTAATATTTGGAATTTTATTATAAATTCTTGAAAAAGATACCAGTCTATTAATTGCGCCTACAAGCTCTCTTATACTTCCTGTTATCTCATTACTTATAAAATCTTGAATATCTTGAGAAATTTTTTTTTGATCTGAATATAATGAGGTCAATTCGTCTGCTTTTTTGGCAACAATCTCTTTCCTTAGTTGGTAATCGGGTTTTTGTATATCCACAACTAAACCTCCTGAAAATCTTGATTTTATTCTTTCTTGAATTCTAGATAATTTATTTGGAGCTCTATCTGCTGATACAATAATTTGTGAACCCTTATCTAACAAAGCATTGAAGGTATGAAAAAACTCTTCTTGCATTGCTTCTTTACCATTCATAAATTGAATATCGTCTATCAAAAGAATATCCGTATTTCTAAAATATTCTTTAAATTTAACCATTTCATTTGATTTTATAGACTTAACAAATTGGTACATAAATCTCTCTGCTGAAATAAACATTACTTTATTGTTTTTTTTCAATTCTAACCCAATCGCGTTTAACAAGTGAGTTTTTCCCATACCAACACCACCATAAATATATAAGGGATTATAATGAGCAATATTTTCAGATACTTTCAAAGACGCTTCATATGCTAATTTATTACTTGTGCCTGTAATAAAATTATCAAATCTTTTATTAGGATCTATTCGATTATATTGAAGATAAGAATCTTTTATAAATGAAACGTTTTCATCAGTTTTATTTGAATTTGTATCTATTTCAGTAAAGTCTTCAAGTGATGATTTTTTTTC
Organism: alpha proteobacterium HIMB5; assembly: GCA_000299095.1. Taxonomy (NCBI): domain Bacteria; kingdom Pseudomonadati; phylum Pseudomonadota; class Alphaproteobacteria; order Candidatus Pelagibacterales; family Candidatus Pelagibacteraceae; species alpha proteobacterium HIMB5. The sequence goes on from CP003809.1 coordinate 1,199,515, forward strand.
TATGATCTTAAACTCTATTCTGTAAATTTCTTTTTTGTAATTTTTAATTATTTGTAAAATTTGATCTAAATATCTTGAAGTAATCCAATCTCTGATAAATCTAGTTGGAACTGATAATAAAACATAATTGTTTATTTCTTCTATAAATTCAATTTTCTTTAACCAACTTTCGTAAATATCAGAGCCAAGTTTACTTTTCATTTCTGATTTTACTAATTCCCAATCTAATCTATCTGGGCTAACTTGTTTTAAATTTTTATTTGTAAAAGTATTGTTCATTGTTTAAATTTGGAAAAAAAATCATTTATAACTAAATTTTTTTAAGTTCAACAAATTATTATTAAAATTAAAAAAAAAATAAAATCTCGGATTGTATAAATTTTTGTCACACGAAAAAAAAATTTTGACAATAAAAAATTTTATGTATTAAAAAATATAAATTTTATATTAGATAGTTAATAAAATTTATTTATATTTTATTTACTTAATCTAAATATAGTTTTAATAAGTTAAAGTTTGATAGATCTGGTAGACTTTATAGTTGTATCAACCAGTGGTATTTATTTTAAAGGGCTGAAATTTTTTTTGTAATTCTTGAAACGTTTCTAGAGGCGTTTTGTTTTTTAATGATACCTGTCTTAGCAATTTTCATTAACTCTGAATTCAACTTAGGTAAGAATTTTAAAGCTTCATCTTTCTTTTTCTCTACAATTAATACGTTCATTTTCTTTAGAGCATTTTTATACCTACTCTTACGTGCTCTATTAACAGTTGTCTGTTTAGCTATTCTTCTAATTCTTTTAATTGCAGATTTTGTATTTGCCATAATTTTGCAGGGGTATAACCGCTTAAATTACTCTGGTCAATATAATATTTGTTATTTTTGACAAAATTTGCAAAGAAAAGTTGATCTATTTGATTGGACAATTTTAGTAATTACACCAGTACAATTTGATCTTAAACAATTAAGTTTTTGCCTTCCATACACCTTAAATTCTTTTTGAAAATTTCCAGTATCTCCTAAAGTATTTTTAAAATCTCTTATTGTGGATCCACCCTTTTTGATCGCATTTAATAAAACTTTTTTTGAATTTTTTATTAAAAGTTTAAACTGAGTTTTTTTTAATTTTTTTACTGGAATTTTAGGATTAATTTTTGATAAATACAAAATTTCATTTGCATAGATGTTACCAATACCTGATACAAATTTTTGGTCTAATAAAAAACTTTTAATATCTTTTTTTTTATCTTTAAAATAATTGGCCATATAATCTAAATTAAAGTTTTTATCAAAAGGCTCTGGTCCATAATTTTTAAATCTATTTGTGAGATTTTCTTTATTTTTGACTATTTGAAAAAAACCAAATCTTCTAGGATCATTGTAAACTAAAGTTAAATCATTAAAGGAAATTTCAACATGATTATGTTTTTTTGGCAAACCAGGTGAATGATAAAAACTAGTATTGGTATATATGTTTTTTTTATTTTTTTTTAAAATATGAATAGTTCCAGACATGCCTAGGTGTATGATGCAGAAACTTTTGTCATTTAGCTCAATAATCAAATATTTTGAAAATCTATAAATGTTTATAACAAATTTATTTTTTAAATGTTTTTCAAAAGAAAACTTCAACTTAAATCTTAAGTTTCTATTTCTTATCAAAACTTTATTGATTTTTTTTCCAATTATATTTTTTGATAATGATAGACGTACAATTTCTACTTCTGGTAATTCTGGCATTTGATATTATATTAAAAGAATAATTAATAAAAAATGCAACAATATCTTCAAAATAAAAAAGGTCTAGTTCAAGGTGTTTTTGATCAAGTTTTTGATAAATATGATTTGATGAACGATTTCATGTCTCTAGGTGTTCATAGATCCTGGAAAAAAACTTTATTGAATATGATGAATCCTTCCAAAAATCAAAAATTGATAGATGTAGCATGTGGCACAGGTGATATTGGAAAACTATACTTGGATAATACAGATAAAGAAAACTTCGTCACATGTGTTGATCCAAATGAAGGTATGATTGCTAAAGGCAAAGAAAAACTAAAAAAATATAATAATATCAATTGGGTAATCTCTAGTGCAGAGAGCTTGCCGTTAAAAGAGAATTCTTTTGATTTTTATACAATCAGTTTTGGATTAAGAAACACAAAAGATTTAGATAAATCTCTTTTAGAAGCATACAGAGTATTAAAACCTGGAGGTAGATTTTTTTGTTTAGAATTTTCTAAAATTCAAAATGAAAATTTAGATTTTGTTTATAAACAATACTCGAAAATTATTCCTTTAATTGGAAAATTTATTGTTGGTCAAAAAGAACCTTATGAATACTTAATAGAAAGTATAGAAAAGTTTTTAAATCAAGATGAGTTAATTGATTTGATGAAAAAAAATAGATTTGAAAAATGTAGTTATAGAAATTTGTCTGGGGGAATTGTATCTATTCATAGTGGTTGGAAAATCTAATGGTAAAAAAACTTTTCACACTTTTTAAATTAGGTCGAAAAGTTGCAAAATCAGATATACTTGATATTGCATCAAAATTTAAGAAACCTCCGTTAGCTATAACTATTTTATTTAAGATTCTATCATTTTCTTTTTCAGATAAAAAATCTTCTAATTTAAATAAAAATGAAGGAGAAAGACTTTCAGATTCACTTGAAAATTTAGGCACAACATTTATTAAATTAGGTCAATTTTTAGCAACAAGGCCAGATATTATAGGAGATCAATTATCAAAAAAATTGGAGAGTCTTCAAGATAGACTTCCTCCTTTTTCAATTATTGAAGCTAAACAAATAATTAAAAATGATTTAGGTGAAGATACTTATAATTCAATAATTGAAATAAGTGAGCCTGTTGCTGCTGCATCTATAGCTCAAGTTCATAAAGCAAAAATTAATGATAATGGCACAATAAAAGATGTAGCTATAAAAATTCTTAGACCAAATATTAAAAAAGTTTTTAATGAAGAAATCGATGCAATGATGTTATTTGCATTTTTAGTTGAGTCTGTAATTAAAAAAACAAAAAGACTAAAATTAGTAGATGTGGTTTTTCTTCTTAAAGAAATTACAAATTTAGAAATGGATCTAAGATTTGAAGCTGCAGCTGCTAATGAGTATGCTGAAAATACAAAAAATGATGCTGGTTTTAGTGTTCCTAAAATATATTGGAACTATACTAGTGAAAATGTAATGACACTTGATTGGATCGATGGTGTTTCAATTCGAGAAACTGAAGAATTAAAAAAACGGAGTATAGACACAAACAAGATCGCAGAAGATATAATACAACATTTTTTAAGACATGCGGTGAGAGATGGATTTTTTCATGCTGATATGCATCAAGGTAATGTTTTTGTAGATAGATCTGGGCAAATAGTTCCAATTGATTTTGGTATTATGGGAAGACTAGATAAAATGAGTAAAAGATTTCTTGCAGAGATTTTATTTGGTTTTATTCAAAGAGATTATAAAAAAGTTGCTGAAGTACATCTCTTAGCCGGTTTGGTTCCTGCTGATGTACCAATTAATGATTTAGCACAAGCGTTAAGATCAATAGGAGAACCAATATTTGGACAAGAAGTAAAAGATATCTCTGGTGGAAAATTATTAAAACAATTATTCGATGTTACTGAAAAGTTTAATATGCAAACGCAACCTCAACTTCTAATGTTACAAAAAACCATGGTTGTTGTTGAAGGTGTAGCAAGAAAATTGAATCCTAATACTAATATTTGGACTACTTCAAAGCCTGTTTTAGAAGATTGGCTAAGAGAAACTAAAGATCCTATGAAAACTATTAACGAAACATTAAACACTACGTCTGAGGTTATAAAAAGATTACCTGAGTTTCCAGACATCATGGATAAAGCAAATCAAGCTTTAACTTTCTTAGCTAATGGTCAAATTCCACAAAATTCTAATTCTTATAATGCTTTAAACGATAAAAAATCTGAAATGATAGCGTTTAGAAATCAATCAGTTATTAGTTTATTAATTCTTGTAATTATTGGCTTATTAGTATTTTAATTCAACCGATGAATAATTTAAAAAATAAAAAAGTATTATTAATTATTTGTGGAGGAATAGCTGCTTATAAAAGTCTTGAAATAATAAGGTTGCTAAAAAAAAATAATGTTACGATAAAAACAATTCTTACCAAAAATGGTTCAGAATTTGTAACACCTCTTTCAATAACATCATTATCTCAATCTAAAGTTTATCAGGATCTTTTTAGTTTAGAAAATGAATCTGAAATGGATCATATAAGTTTATCAAGATGGGCTGATGCTATCTTAATTGCGCCAGCAACAGCTAACACGATTTCTAAAATTGTGAATGGTAATTCTGATGACCTGGCGTCTACAGTAATTCTTGCATCAAACAAAAAAATTTTCTTAGCGCCTGCTATGAATGTTAGAATGTGGGAACACCAATCTACCAAAGAAAATATAATTAAACTTCAGAACTTTGGATACACTCTAATTGGTCCAATTGTTGGGGATATGGCTTGTGGCGAATTTGGCGAAGGCAAAATGTCAGAACCTACAGAAATTATTAATAGTTTAGAGAATTATTTTGGAGATCTAAAGAAAAATAATAAACTTAAAGCAATTGTTACAGCAGGCCCTACTAATGAATATATTGATCCTGTAAGATTTATTTCAAATAAGTCTAGTGGCAAACAAGGGTATGAAATTGCTAAATCATTATCAAAAAAAGGATTTAATACAACTTTAATTTCTGGCCCAACACGCCTAGAAATTGATGAGGATATCAATTTAATAAGAGTAGAAACTGCCGAAGAAATGTTTAAAGCAACACTTACAAATCTACCAGCTGATGTTGCTGTTTTCTCTGCAGCAGTCAGTGACTACAAAGTAAAAGAAAAATCAGAAATAAAAATTAAAAAAAGGGATAATTTAAATTTAAATTTAGAAAAAAATGTAGATATTTTAAATTATGTATCTAATCATAACTCACTGAGACCAGAATTGGTTATCGGGTTTGCAGCGGAGACTAATAACTTAGAAAGTTATGCAATAAAAAAACTTAATGAAAAAAATTGTGATTGGATAATTGCGAACGATGTGTCTAAAAGCAATATTGGTTTTAACTCTGATTTTAATGAAGTTTCAATTTTTTATAAAAATAATAAATCCGATAGAATTTCATATAAACCTAAATCTGAAATATCAGATGAAATAGTAGAAAAAATTATTGATCATTTAAATTAATGGTTAAAGTTTTAATAAAAAAATTACACCCGTCTGTTCAATTGCCCTCATATAAAACATCAGGAGCATCAGGTATGGACTTAATGGCTTTTATTGAAAAATCAATTATTCTAGAACCAGGTAAATCATCTTTAGTTCCAACTGGTTTATCTGTTGCATTTCCAAAAGAATATGAAATTCAGATAAGACCAAGATCAGGATTAGCTGCAAAAAACAATATAAGTGTTTTAAATACACCTGGCACAATTGACAGTGATTACAGAGGTGAATTAAAGATTATTTTATTCAATCATGGCAACGAAAATTTTACAATTAATAACAATGATAGAATTGCACAAATAGTTTTAACTCCAATAATTAAAATGGATCTAGATGAAACAAATGAGCTTCCAGAAACAGTAAGAGGAAAGGGTGGTTTTGGTTCAACTGGTAAATGAAAAATATTTTGAACAAATCACAAATTGAAAGATATTCCCGACAATTAGTTTTAAAAAATATAGGCCCAAAAGGTCAAAAGAAGCTTTTATTCTCAAAAGTTTTAATTGTTGGTGTTGGTGGTTTAGGATGTCCGGCAGCAGAAAATTTAGTCAGAGCTGGCGTTGGAACTATTGGGTTAATAGATAATGATGTTGTAAGTCTTTCAAACATTCATAGACAAAGTCTTTTTAATTCAAAAGATATAAATAAATCAAAAGTTGTTGTTGCAAAAAAAATATTAAAAGAAATTAATCCACAGATAAAAATAAAAACTTTTAGATCAAGACTAAATGAAAATAATATAAAAAATATAGTTAAAAATTACGAAATTATTATTGATGGTTCAGATAATTTTAAAACTAAATTTCTAATTAACAGTTATTGTAAAAAACTTAAAAAAAAATTAATTACTGGTGCCATAAGTAAATTTGATGGTCACGTATTTGTCTTTGATTTTAATGATAAAAAAACAGCTTCTTTGGAAGATTTTTATCAAGAAGAAGAGATTTCTGATGATATTCTAAATTGTGAATTTGAAGGAGTTCTTGGTTCTACAGCATCAATTGTAGGAGCTATTCAAGCTAATGAAGCTATAAAAATAATATTGGGCGTTGGTCAAAATTTAAAAAACCAAATATTAATAATTGACTTGTTAAATCTCAATTTTAGAAAAGTAAATTTTAAAAAAAGATAAAATTTATTATTATGATAAAAAAATTTTTAATTTTATTAACGTTTATTTTAATTTATCCGGTAAATGTTTTTTCAGAAGATATTTTTTTATCTTTAAAAAAGAATAAAGTTAATGTCAGATATGGCCCAGGATTTAATTTTCAAGTAAAATATGTATACAATAAAATTAATCTTCCAATCAAACAAATTGATCAGAAAGAGAATTTTAGAAGAATAATTGATTTAAAAAATAACAGTGGCTGGATACATATTTCTCAACTAAAAAAATCTAATTCTATAATCTCTTTAGATGATAAAATATTATTTACAAAACCTACAGTTTTTTCAAAACCACTGGCTAAAATTAAAAAAGGCCGTTTATTAGTTATAAAAAATTGTTCAAATAATTGGTGTAAAATTACAACCAATGAATTTAATGGTTGGATTGAAGCTAAAAATATCTGGGGATCTATTAACTAAAATCCTCTGATAAAGATTTAACAGTTGCTTCACTTAATTTTGTAGTGTGTGAATATTCTGGGTGATCGATACCAAGTTCAACTAAAGAATCTTTAGATTTAAATTTATTTATTTGTTCATTACTAAATTGGAAATGAATAAACTGTACTGAAGAGGCCTTTCCATCAGCTGAAGTTCTATCTACATCTTCTTCTGGTACTGCCTTTACTATTTCTCCATCTACTTTCATAAATACTTTTTCCTCTATCCCGCCAACTTTACCTAAAAATGCAGCTCTTGAAACTGGGTTATCAATTTCAAACATAAGTGTTGCTGTTAATTCTTTTCCATTTGGTACAAGAGGATTGTAAGCTGTCAACTCATCATTTAATTGTTCGTCTCCACCTTTTTCAATGTAAAGCATTTCCTGAACTTGTGCCAACATCGTTTCATAACTTTCAAAATAAAAAGTTGCATATGGTCCAAGCGGAACTCTTCTATCCTTTTTAAATTCAACAATATTTTTTCTTAATTCTTTTCTATTCTTTGTATAGACATCAAGTGACATGATATCTTCTTTAGTTATTTCTCTTTTGTTTTTTGGCATATTTATATTCTATAGCTTTTAGCCATTAATTCGATAGGGTGTAGTGCCTCATCGTTGGCTATATTTGTGTCGGCTTCTAATTGTTTTAAATGTTTACCTGCTAAAGGACAATCAGACGCCATATATTTATTGTTTTTAGTTTTTATTTGTCTCGCTGTCGGTCTTCCTACTTTAATTGCTAAATCATGTGTTTCTTTCATTACACCAAATGTTCCACCGTGACCCGCGCATCTTTCAACAACATCAATTTTTACGTTAGGGATTAATTTAAGCATATCCCTAGCTTTAATACCCATGTTTTGAGCTCTGGCATGACAAGCATGATGAACTGTAACTCCTCCATCAATCTCTTGAAGGCCATCAGCTAAACCTTCATTATTTGCTATATCAACAATATATTCATCAATATCCATTACATTTTCTGATAATTTTTTCACAGTTTCATCATTAGGCAATAACAGTGGCCATTCAAATTTTAACATCAATCCACAACTAGCGGTCAAAGTAACAACCTTGTAACCTTTATTAATCCAATCTAATAAATCTTTTGAAACTTTTTTAGCTTGCTTCACTACTTTAGGTAAATCAGCTTGTTCTAAAAATGGCATTCCACAACAGCCAGGATATGCTTCTTGAACTTCTACACCATTTTTTTTTAATACTTTTAAAGCTGCAACCCCAGTATTTTTTTTATTAAAATTAACAAAACAAGTTGAATAAATTACAACTTTTCTCTCAGACTTCTTATCTTCAAATATTAATTTTTTATTATTTTTTTTGAAAAAGTTAGAAAAAGTTTCAGAGTTATATTTTGGTAATTGCACTCTAATATCAATACCAGCTATTAATTCTAAGATTTTTCTAAATAATTTATTTTTAATATTTGAAGCCCAATTTATTAATCCAGAAAATATCACTCCAATTTTTGAATTTCTATCTATCTCAGCTAGTTGTCTTGGAATACTTGGTAATTTACCCAGTTTTTTTTGCGCTGTTCTATATCTAAGCATTAGATGTGGAAAATCTAAGTCAAAATCATGTGGTGGTACGTAAGGACATTTAGTCATAAAACACATATCACATAAGGTACAAGCATCAACAACCGGTGCAAATTGATCACTTGATAAACTTTCAACATCTTCATCTTTTGACTCATCTATCATGTCAAAAAGTTTTGGAAATGAATCACATAAATTAAAACATCTTCTGCACCCGTGACAAATATCAAAAACTCTTCTCATTTCAGCATCAAGTTTTTCTGGATTTGTAAAATCTGGATGCTCAAAATCAACTGGGTGTCTTATTGGCGCCTCTGTACTACCTTCTTTGCTCATATAATTATGTTAGTTATTACTACTAATGATAGAGATAAAATTAAAACAGGCTCGTTAAACCAATCTTTTAGTGTTTGTAATAATTGTTCTATCATATTTGTAAAAATTTTAAGATTGAGTTAGCGGGCGTTATGCACGCCCACTAGAAATATTTTATTAGCTAATAGACTCTAAAGTTTTTTGGAATTTACCAGCGTGTGATTTTTCAGCTTTAGCTAAAGTTTCAAACCAGTCTGCAATTTCTTCGAAACCTTCTTCTCTTGCAGTTTTAGCCATACCTGGGTACATATCAGTGTATTCATGCGTCTCACCTTCAATAGCTGAAGCTAAATTTGCTTTAGTTTCTCCAATTGGTTTACCAGTTGCAGGATCACCAACTTGCTCTAGGTATTCTAAGTGTCCATGAGCATGACCAGTTTCACCTTCTGCTGTAGATCTAAAAACTGTAGCTACATCGTTATAGCCTTCGATATCTGCTTTTTGAGCGAAATAAAGGTATCTTCTGTTAGCTTGACTTTCGCCAGCAAACGCTGCTTTTAAGTTTTCTTCTGTTTTACTTCCTTTTAAAGACATTATTTTCTCCTTAATTTAAATATGACAAACATATAATCATTCTAAACTATATGTCAACAGTTTAGAATCATTTTAATGTATTTTTTAAATAACTGATTTTATTAAATTATTTTTGAGTTTGATAATCACTTACAACTTTAATCAACACTTCAACAGAACTTATTTTTTTTCCAGTGATATTTTTTTTAATTTTTATTTCATCGAGATCGTTCTCATCACAGTCAATTAACCTATTAGTATCTTCATCAAAAAAATGGTGATGAACTGAAGTGTTTGTATCAAAATAGCTTTTATCACTATTGATTGAGATTTCTTTTAAGTATCCTTTGTTCTTGAATGCATGAACAGTGTTATAAACAGTAGCTAATGAAATCTTTTCATTTAATTTTTCGCTAATTATTTTAGTAAGATCATTTATTGTAAAATGGAAAGTAGTATCTCTATCAAACAAAACTTCACAAATTTTAAGTCTTTGTCTTGTTGGTCTTAATCCAGATTCTCTTAATTTATCAATAAAATCAACGCTTTTTGTCATGCAAATTATAATTATTCTAAACTATTTCTATATTATATTTAATATAAATCAAGTATTAAGAGTGTTCAAATTTTATGAAAAAAAACTCTTTTAGCTACGATGATCTAATTCAATGTGGAAATGGGGATCTTTTTGGTCCTGGAAATGCCAAACTACCTCTCCCTCCAATGCTTATGTTTGACAGAATAAGTAAGATCAATGAAAACGATGGTGAGTTCAAAAAAGGCTCATTATCTGCTGAATTAGATGTCAAAAAAGATTTGTGGTTCTTTGACTGTCACTTTAAAGACGATCCTGTGATGCCAGGCTGTCTTGGCTTAGATGCGATGTGGCAATTGGTAGGTTTTTTTCTAGGTTGGTTAGGAAATCCAGGAAAAGGTCGTGCACTTGGAGTTGGAACTGTTAAATTCACAGGTGAAGTTTTACAAAATATTAAACTTGTAAAATATAAAATAGATATGAAAAAAATTATGTCTCCAGGTGGTACAACAGTAGGTTTAGCTAACGGCGTTGTTTATGCAGATGACAAAAAAATTTATACGGCAGAAAGTTTGAAAGTGGGGTTATTTAAATCATGAGAAGAGTAGTTATTACAGGTTTAGGGATAGTCTCTTGTTTGGGAAATAATCAAGAAGAGGTTCATCAATCATTATTAAATTCAAAATCAGGGATTTCATTTAGTGAGGAATATAAAGAACATAACTTAAAAAGTAATATTCATGGAAAACCAAATATTAAATTAGAAGATCATGTAGATAGAAAAACAATTAGATTTATGGGTTCTGGTTCTGCTTATAACTACGTTGCCATGAATGAAGCTATAAAAGACTCAGGATTAGAAGATAATCAAATTAGTAATTTTAAAACTGGAATTGTAATGGGTTCAGGAGGACCTTCAATAGAAAATGTAGTTTTATCAGTTGATAAAACTAGGGCAAAAACTCCAAAATTGATGGGGCCGTTTATTGTTCCAAGAACTATGGCAAGTACTGCGTCTGCTACCTTAGCAGTTCCATTTAAAATCAAAGGTGTAAATTATACAATGAGTTCAGCTTGCGCTACTAGTGGGCATTGTATAGGACATGCTAGTGAATTAATTCAAATGGGAAAACAAGACATTGTTTTTGCTGGAGGAAGTGAAGAATTACACTGGGCAATGACAGCGATGTTCGATGCAATGACTGCACTTTCATCAAAGTACAATGATACTCCTGAAAAAGCATCAAGAGCTTATGACAAAACTCGAGATGGTTTTGTAATTGCTGGTGGTGCAGGTGTATTAGTTTTGGAAGAATACGAACACGCTAAAGCTCGTGGGGCAAAAATTTATGCTGAATTAACTGGATATGGTGCAACATCTGATGGTTATGACATGGTTGCTCCTTCAGGAGAAGGAGCTGTGAGATGTATGAAAATGGCTTTAGCTACAACAAAAAATAAAATTGATTATATAAACACCCACGGGACTTCTACGCCAGTAGGTGACATTACTGAGCTTAATGCAGTTAAAGAAACATTTAGAAATGAGATACCTAAAATAAGTTCAACAAAATCTTTATCAGGTCATCCTCTTGGTGCTGCATCCGTTCATGAAGCAATATATTGTCTGATTATGATGAAAAATAATTTTATCACGGGCTCAGCAAATATTAATGATATGGATGATGAGGCTAAAAAGTTTCCTATAGTAACAAAAACTGAAACAGGAGCGACTCTTAACACTGTGATGTCTAATAGTTTTGGATTTGGTGGAACTAATGCAGCTTTAATTTTTGAAAAGGTAAAATAATGAGCTTAATGAAAGGTAAAAAAGGATTAATCATGGGAGTAGCGAATGAACGATCAATCGCTTGGGGTATATCCCAAAAACTAGCTGAGGCTGGTGCTGAACTAGCATTTACATATCTTGGAGACGCTTTAAAAAAAAGAGTTGTTCCACTTGCAGAAAAATTAAACTCAAATGTTACATTTAGTTGTGATGTAGAAAAGCAAGAAGAAGTTATTAAACTATTTGAAGATATCAAGGCAACTTGGGGGGAAATAGATTTTGTAGTCCATGCAGTAGCTTTCTCAGATAAATCAGAACTATCAGGTGAATACCTAAATACAACACGGGATAATTTCCTAAGAAGTATGCTAATTTCATGTTTTTCATTTACAGAAGTAGCAAGAGAAGCTCAAAAAATAATGAAGCCAAATGGAAGTATGATCACACTTACGTATGAGTCTACTAAAGCAATTCCTAATTATAATGTGATGGGAGTTTGCAAATCTGCTTTAGAGGCTAGCGTTAAATATTTAGCTAGAGATCTTGGCGTTAAAGGAATTAGAGTTAACGCTATTAGCGCTGGACCTATAAAAACATTAGCAGCGTCTGCAATTGGGGATGCTAAATTTTTATACAAATGGAATGAAGATCATTCATTTTTAAAAAGAAATGTAGATATTCATGATGTTGGAAATTCTGCTTTATACTTGTTAAGTGATCTTGCAAACGGCGTAACAGGTGAAATTCACTATGTTGATGCAGGTTACAATAAAGTTGGAATGCCAGATCCTAAAAATATTACTTAAAATTGTTTCAAATTTAGCTATAAGAGAGATATGAATAGGAGAGATTTTTGTAAAACATTAAGTTCAGCTTTAATAGCTTGGGGTTTAAATCCTATATCAGCTTTAGCAGATAATGGAAATAAAACTCTTAATGGAGAATTTTTTATAAATTCAAAATCAGTAAGTAACGGATTTAATGACTTAAATAACAATATTGTTGAAACCAAAAATGAAAAATCAATTATAAAAGTTAAAGATGATTTTTATTTAATAAGACCAGAGACAAAACTAAAATTTATTTCTAACAAACTAACTGAAGTTATTAAAGGGTCTGTTCATGCAGTTTTCAGTAAGCAAAAAGATGAGCTAAAAGTTAAAATTCCCCAAGGAACTATAGGTATAAGAGGAACTTCAATATTTATTGATTTAGAATCATCTAAAAATAGAAGCTATTTTTGTAATTGTTATGGTGAAACTGCTCTATATGACAATAAAGGCAAATTGATAAAAACAATTATTTCAGATGGACATAAATCTGGTGCTTTTACTGATGATGGAAAGTTTAGACCATATTTTCACAACTACTTATTTAACAAATATGCTAAAAATCATCCAAGAATATTTGATGATGAAATGGAAAAAGCTGGCTGTATTGTTAAAAATAGTCATTGTACTTTAAGATCGTAATTTAATTTCTTTCCCAAAGTAAAGGGAAAAACTCATCTAGTAATTGATCACTATTTTCTTTTTTATATTTTTTATAAGTTTTTGCTGTTCCACCGTTATTTGTTGGATGAAATCTTGCATCAGATGGTACACAATGGGAAACGATTGCTCTTCTATGGTTTTTAGAAGTATTGATGCCTGAACCATGCCATGTATATCCATGATGGAATGCAACTCCACCAGCTGGTACTTCTACATATACAATATCTAAATTTTTATTATTTTTTTTTGCAAAGATTTTTAATTGTTCTCGATAATCTTCTGGTGAATGAAATTCTCCTTTGGGTGGTTGCAATCCCCATTTATGTGAACCTTTCACGTACTCAAGAGTACCTGTTTCTTTTTTTGTGTCATCTAATGACATCCAACAAGTCATCATAGTTTGAGGAATAATCCAATCATTATAGGCAGCATCTTGGTGATAACCTAAAGTTTTTCCTCCTGGGGGTTTCCATAAAACATTATCTTGAATCAATTTTGAACCATTCCAATTCATTAATTCTGCACAAGCTTTTCCAATAATTTCATGGCATACAAAACTTTTAATCAAAGTATCGGATTTCCATCCATTACAAATTTGTCTGGTTAAATCAGTTGGGTTTTTGTCAAATTTCCAATTCCACTCATCAGGTTCAATCCCAGTTTCAAATTTACCTTTAAATAATGGTTTAAATCTTTCTTTTATATTTTGAATAAAATCTCTTTCTATAAATTTTTCTAAAATAATAAAACCATCACGATTGAAATTGTCAAATAGTTTACGGTTTAATTTCAAATTAATCATTTAGATATATTATTAAATTTATAGATTCATAAAAGAAATTTTCTATTTTTTACCTTAAGAAGAATTAATTACTAATATATTTATTTAGTATCTAAGTTGAATATTTTAATTATTATATGTTATGAATTTTTTTAAATTAGTCTTTTATTATTACTTCAATTTCACTTATGTTATTTAAATTTTTAACAAAAATTGGATCTGAAGCTACCATTCCCCCTGAAGATATAATTATAGAACCTGCGCCAAATTCTTTGGAAATAACTTTATCATGAATACAACTTTCGCCAATTATCAATAAATTATAATTTAGTTTTTTCCAATTGTTATAACTAGAATTATCATTAAGCATACACAGTGCTCTTATGATATGTAACTTTTTTTTTGATTTGATTACTATATCTTTATGATTGTGCCTTTGATGTTTTATAAGATATAAATCATCAATTTTATCATCATTTTTCTTATTGTAATATCCTCTGTCTATCCAAATATTCATTCCAGGTGAATATTTCACTAATTGTACTGCTGGTAGTGTATCATGAGAAGATAAAAATTTTTTTCTTTTAACCATATATTGTTCAAATATTCTTTCTTCAAAATTTAGTTTTTTAGTTTTAGTAAAAATTTTTTTATAAACAAATTTTATTTGTGTATAAGGAGGCATTTGATATTTATATGTTAAAACGCCTATGAAATAAGAAATTATGACTAATAAACCAAAAATTGAGAAAATTTTTTTTTTATTGTTTATCATAATCTCTATAAATTCTTTCTTATAGAACGTTATATTACTAATTACATCTGACCCTTAAGATTTTTAAGAATTTGCTTGTTTGATAGAAAGTTTTACTTTTCCTCTGTCAAAACCGATAACTTTAACTTTAACCTCGTCACCTTCTTTAACAACATCAGTTACCTTTGCTACTCTCTTATCTGCAAGCTCTGAAATGTGAACAAGCCCATCTTGTTTTCCTAAGAAATTTACAAATGCTCCAAACTCCATAATCTTCATAACTTTTCCACTATAAATTTTATTAAGTTCAGCTTTTGCAGTAATATCTTTAATCATCTGCATTGCTTTATTTCTAGACTCTTCATCCGGTGCAGCAACTGTTACTTCGCCCTCATCATTAATGTCAACTTTAGCACCAGAAACTTCAACTATTTCTCTAATAGTTGCGCCTCCTTTGCCAATTACTGCTGCAATATCTTTTTTATCAACAGTAATTTTTTCCATTTTAGGAGTATGTTTTCCAACATCACTTCTAGAAACTGATAGTGCTTTATTCATTTCACCAAGAATATGAATTCTTCCATCTTTAGCTTGTTTTAAAGCTTGGTCCATTATCTCAAATGTAATGCCTGTAATTTTAATATCCATTTGTAGAGAAGTAATACCATCCTTAGTTCCAGCTACTTTAAAATCCATGTCACCTAAATGATCTTCATCACCCAAAATGTCAGATAAAACTGAAAAATCATCACCTTCTTTAATCAATCCCATAGCAATACCAGCGATAGGTTCTTTAATTGGTACCCCTGCATCCATTAGTGCTAGTGACGCACCACAGACCGTAGCCATAGATGAAGAGCCATTAGATTCTGTGATCTCAGATACTATTCTAAAAGTATATGGGAAAGATTCTTTTGATGGCAATGATGAATTGATCGCTCTCCATGCTAATTTTCCATGTCCAATTTCTCTTCTACCAGTTCCTATTCTACCAGTTTCTCCCACTGAAAATGGTGGAAAATTATAGTGAAGCATAAATCGCTCTTTTTGTAAGCCATCTAAACTTTCAATTTTTTGCTCATCATCGGATGTACCAAGAGTCGTTGTTACTATTGCCTGAGTTTCTCCTCTTGTAAATAGAGCTGAACCATGTGTTCTTGGTAAAATTCCAACCTCACATGATATTGGTCTTACATCTGATAGGCCTCTACCGTCTATTCTATTCTTATTTTTTAGAATATCTGTTCTTACTATTCTTTTCTCAAGATTTTTAAGTTCAGAATTAACGTCTAGATCAGTATAATTTTCATTTTCTTCAAATAACTTTTTAGCTTTATCTGTTATTTCAGAAATCTGATTTGATCTGTCTTGCTTATCTCTTGTTCCAAAAGCTTTTTTAAGATCATCTGTAAACTTATCCTCTAATACTTTTTTAACTTCTGAAAGATCTTTTTTTTCAAAAACCCATTCTGGTTTTCTACAATCTTTAGCAAGATCTTCAATTGTCTCAATTACTGGTACAAAACCTTCATGACCAAACTTTACTGCATTTAACATCTCTTCTTCAGTTAAACCATTTGCCTCTGACTCGACCATTAGAACAGCATTTTTGGTTCCTGCTACTACTAAATCTAACTTAGATTTTTTGAGCTCTTCCTTTGATGGATTTAAAACGTAATTTCCATCTATATAACCAACTCTTGATGCTCCAACTGGGCCAAGAAATGGCATACCAGAGATTGCTAATGCTGCTGAAGAAGCCGTAATAGACAAAATATCTGCTTCATTTTCTTTATCATATGAAATTACAGTTGGTAATAATTGTACTTCATTCTTAAATTCGTCTGGAAACAGCGGTCTGATCGGTCTATCGATTAATCTTGATATTAATGTTTCGCTTTCAGTTGGTCTTGCTTCTCTTTTAAAATATCCACCAGGGATTTTTCCAGCTGCATAATATTTTTCTTGATAATTCACTGATAATGGAAAATAATCTACATCTGGGTTTACTTTTTTAGCTCCTACAACAGTTGCTAATACAACTGTTTCACCACATTTAGCAATAATTGCTCCATCTGCCTGTCTTGCTATTTTTCCTGTTTCTAAACTTATTTTCTTTCCTGCTACTTCTATTTCTTTCTTATATACTTTAAACATTTCTTTTCCGTTTCTTTCTTTTCGTTTCGTTCCGTGCTATCTATTTCGATCTTATTTTCTTAAATTCAATTTAGACAATACATTTTTGTAAGAATCTAATTTATTTTTCTTTAGATATTCTAACAATTTCTTTCTTCTATTTACCGCTCTTAATAAACCAACTGAAGAATGTTTATCTTTCTTAAATTGTTTTATATGTTTTGAAAGAGTTTCAATTTTTTCAGTCAACAATGCTATTTGCACCTCTGATGAACCAGTGTCCTTTTCATGCATTGCTAATTCACTTGCTTTTTTACTCATATTTTTCCTATTTATTTGTTTGTTTAATTAAATTTTCAATTTTTTCCGCATACTCAAAAGATTCGTCTTTTCTAAAAAGTAATTTTGGTAAAAATTTTACGATAACCTTCTTTGAAAGAATTTTTCTTATCAAAAAAGAATATTCTTTAAGTTTATTTATAACTTCATCAGCGTCTTTACCTCCTAATGGAAGCACATATGCTTTTGCAATTTTAAGATCTTGGCTCATTCTAACCTCAGTAACTGTTATTGTGTTGGTTTCTAAATTTGGAACTTTTGCTTCATTTCTTAAAAATATCATGCTCAATGATTGTTTAATCATCTCCCCAACTCTTAGCTGTCTTTGTGACATTGTTTTGCCTATTCTATCAGCCATTATATTGATCTTTCTGTAGACGTAACCCTAAACGCCTCTATTGTATCATTTTTTTGAAAATCCATATAATCTTTTAAAGTAATTCCGCATTCTTGGCCATTACTTACCTGTTTAACTTGGTTTTTTTCTCTAAAAATTGAGCTTATTTTCCCAGTATAAATTATAGAACCATCTCTAATAACTCTCACATCTGATGCGCTTGTAATTTCCCCCTCAGTAATTTTAGAACCAGCTACTTTTCCAGCACCAGAAACCTTAAATATTTCCAAAACCTGTGCTGTGCCAGTTATTGTCTCTTGAACATCCGGTGTTAGCAGACCTGACATTTTTTGTTTGATATAGTCAAGAACTTCATAAATAATATTGTAGGAAGATATTTTGATTCCTTCATTCTCAGCTAATTTTTTTGCCTCTTTACTTGGTTTGACATTAAACGCAATTAAAACTGCATTTGATGCTTTTGCTAAAGTAACATCTGTTTCGGTTACCATACCGATATCAGCTAAAATTATTTTTGGTTTAACTTCTTCATGTTTAATTTGTGTTATTGCATTTTTAATTGCTTCAGACGAACCATGTACATCTGATTTAATTATCAAATTTAATTCTTCAGAGGATTTATCAGAGAAAGCAGATTCTTGAGAAACAAATGATAATGGATTTTTTTCATCTTTACTTTCTACAGCTCTATTTTCACTTAATGTTTTTGCCTCTTTTTCAGAATCTAAAACGATAAAATCATCACCTGATTTTGCAGCACCATTAATTCCCAAAATTTCAACAGGAGTCGAAGGAGGGGCTTTATCAATGTTTTTGCCTTTATCATTTATGATTGCTCTAACTTTTCCCCATTTTAAACCACTAACAAAAAAATCGCCTTTTTTTAAAGTTCCAGACGTTATAATAACAGTAGCAACTGGTCCTCTCCCTACGTCTATCTTAGACTCTAAAATTACACCGGTGGCCTTTGATTCAAAATCTGTTTTTAAATCTAAAATTTCTGCTTGAAGAGAAATAGCTTCAATTAATTTATCTAAATTCAATTTTGTCTTGGCTGATATTTCTACCATTAATGTGTCTCCAGACAAATCTTCAGCTATTAATTCATGTTCTAAAAGTTGATTTTTAATTTTTTGAGGATCTGCCTCTGGAAGATCGCATTTGTTTATAGCAACCACAATTGGGACATTTGCAGCTTTTGCGTGATTTATAGACTCCACAGTTTGTGGTTTTACTCCATCATCTGCTGCTACTACTAAAACTACAATATCAGTTAACTTGGATCCTCTAGCTCTCATTTCAGTAAATGCTGCATGACCAGGAGTATCTATAAATGTTAAATTATCTTTTCCATTTTCAACTTGATAAGCTCCAATGTGTTGAGTTATGCCCCCAAATTCTCCTGAAACAACATTAGCGCTTCTTAAAACATCTAAAACTGAAGTTTTTCCATGATCCACATGTCCCATCACTGTTATTATAGGTGCTCTATTTATTAAATTTTCTGTACGAGATTCTTTTATTTTTTGGATTATCTCTTCTGCTTTTTCTTCTCTTATTGGGTTATGCCCAAATTCTTTTACTAAGAATTCTGCTGTATCTGCTGCTAAAGTTTGATTAATTGTAACTGTAACACCCATGCCAAACAAATATTTAATCACATTACTCGATTGTTCTGCCATTCTATTTGCTAACTCTCTAACAGTAATTGCTTCAGGAATATTGATATCTCTTTTAATAGATTTTAGATTTTCTTTATCCTCTTCTTTATTTGCATTTTTAAGTTCTTTTTGTCTTGCTCTTTTGACGGATGCTAAACTTCTTTCTCTAGTTTCTATTTCATCACTCAATGCTCTAGAAACTGTAAGTTTAGTGTCTCTTTTTTTTATATCTAATTTAGACTTCTTATCTTTTTCAGAATCGCCTTTTAATCTTTTTGTAGCCCTTTGTTCTGCAAGCTTTCTTCTTTCAAAATCACTTAATGTTGAAGGGGTTTTTGGTGCGAAATTTGGCTTAAACCCTGAACTTTTACCAAAATTATTTGATGGTTTAAAACCAGCTACTCCAGGTTTTTTAAAATTTCCTTTTCCTGTAGACTTACTGAAACCTCTACTAGATGAAGATAAATTTTTTCCTTGCGGCTTTGGGGAATTAAAGTCTTTAAAAGATTTTTTTGGGTTTCCAGAAATAGTAAGTTTCGTTTTTTTGTTCTCCATTTCTCATCCCTAATCTTTGTAAACTATATTTCTTGCTGACATTATAAGATCATCAGCTTCAGTTTTTGATAAAGCAAAATCCTCTAAATATCCTTGAATTTTCACTCTCTCTCCTTTTACAAAATCAAAACCACCAGTAAGTTCATCTGATGCAAGATCTGCAAAGTCTTCTAAAGTTAAAATTTTTTGTTCACCCAGGGTCATAAGCATACCTGGTGTTAGTCCTTTTAAACTTCTAAGATCCTCAGAAAGACCAAGTCCTTTAATTCTTTCAGAAATTTCTTCTTTATCTTTCTCATGAAATTCTTGTGCTCTTTCTATAAGCGCTTTTGCAGTATCTTCTTCAATACCTTCTATCTTTGTCAGATTTTCTAATGGACTATCTTTAATATCATCAATTGTTGAAAATCCTTCTGCTACCAAAAGTTGACCAAGTGTTTCATCAAGTTCTAAGTTTTTTACAAAATTATCTGTTTTTTCTTTAAACTCTTGTTGTCTTTTTTCAGAATCTTCTTGATCAGTCATAATATTAATTTCATAGTTAAGCAATTTTGTTGCAAGTCTAACATTTTGACCTCTTCTACCAATAGCTTTGCTTAAGTTTTCCTCAGTAAGTATTACATCAAGTTTTTTTCTCTCTAGATCAACATTAACTCTTTGAACTTCTGCTGGTGATAAAGCATTTGAAACTAATACTGCTGGGTCTTCAGAGAAATTAACGATATCAATTTTTTCTCCTTGTAATTCATTTACCACGGCCTGAACTCTTGATCCTCTCATACCAACACAAGCACCTACAGGATCTAATGAAGTATCAACTGCTCTAACACAAATTTTTGCTCTACTTCCTGGGTCTCTTGAAGAAGATTTAATTTCGATCAATCCATCATATATTTCTGGAACCTCTTGAACAAAAAGTTTTTCCATAAATTTTGGGTGTGCTCTGGATAAAAAAATCTGTTGACCTCTAGGTTCTCTTCTAACATCATAGCAATATGCTTTTACTCTATCTCCTGCTTTAACATTTTCTCTTGGGATCATTTCATTTTTTTGAATTATTGCTTCCGTTCTTCCCAGATCAACAATTACATTTCCGAACTCTAAACGCTTTACAATTCCACTTAAAATAGTATCTTTTTTGTCAATAAAATCATTGTACTGTCTTTCTCTTTCAGCCTCTCTAACATTAAAACTTATTACTTGTTTTGCAGTTTGAGCAGCTATTCTTCCAAAGTCAAAAGATGGTAATGGTTGCAATACTTCATCCCCAATGGTCTTTGATTTATTTTCATCATTAATGCTTATTGCATCCGCTAATTTTATTTCTGTATTTGTATTTTCTGGATTATCTACAATTGTTAGTTTTCTAAAAAGCTCAATATCTCCATTGTCTCGATTTATAACAACTTTAATCTCATTTTCTTGACCAAATTTAGATTTTGCTGCTTTTGCTATACCAGTTTCCATTGAACTTATAATCAGTTCTTTATCTATTGATTTTTCTAGTGCTACAGCTTCTGCTATTCTCAATAATTCTAATTTATCAGCTCTTTTATTTAACATATTTTTGTTTACTCCAAAAAAAAATGGGCTAACGCCCATTTTGATAATTCAATAATGTGAAGGAAATATATTAGAGAATTTTAATTAATCAATAAAAACTATTTAGAAAAAATGTCTATTTTATCTGTTTTTTCCCATGAAAAAGCTCCATTTGACTCTGGTGTTCTTCCAAAATGACCATAAGCAGCAGTTTTTTCGTAAATTGGTTTATTTAATCCTAGCATTTCTCTGATGCCTCTAGGGCTTAGATCAAAATTTTCATTAATTTTATTTACAACAAATTTATTTTTTTCAATGTCATCATCAAATAAATCAACATAAATTGATAAAGGTTTAGAAACACCTATTGCATAAGCTAATTGTATTAAGCATTTGTCAGCGATCTTAGAGCCAACAACATTTTTTGCAATATATCTGGCTGCATATGCTGCTGATCTATCAACTTTCGTTGGATCTTTTCCAGAAAAAGCTCCACCTCCATGAGGTGCAGCACCTCCATAAGTATCTACGATAATCTTTCTACCAGTTAAACCACAATCACCATCAGGCCCACCAATCACAAAATTTCCTGTTGGGTTTACATAAAATTCTTCATCATTAAAACCTTCTAAAAATTCTTTTGGTATTGATCTTAACATGTAAGGTCTAAGAAGCTCTCTTACATCGTTTTGGTTTACATCTTGAGAATGTTGGGAAGATATTACAACCGATTTTACTTTGACAGGCCTGCCATCAACATATTCAAAAGTTACCTGACTTTTAGAATCTGGTTCGATATTTTTTAATTTTCCTGATTTTCGGTCCTCTGCCATCAATCTTAAAATTTTATGAGAATAATGAATAGGTGCTGGCATTAACACATCTGTTTCATTACATGCGTAACCAAACATTATTCCTTGATCACCAGCTCCCTCATCTTTATTACCAGATGAGTCTACGCCCATCGCAATATCAGTAGATTGTGAATGTAAATGACTTTCTATTTTAGTAGCATCTTTCCAAGTAAAGCCATCTTGATCATACCCTATATCTTTTATGCAATCTCTTACTTTTGAAATTAACTCATCCTTATTAATTTCTGGTCCACGCACTTCACCAGCTAAAACAACTTTATTAGTAGTGGTTAGAGTTTCGCAAGCTACTCTTGAATAAGGATCACCAGATAGAAATGTATCAACTACCATATCTGAAATTCGATCAGATACTTTGTCGGGATGCCCTTCCGATACTGATTCACTAGTAAAAAGATAATTTTTCAAATTACTCATTTTTCATTCTATTAAATGAAAACGTTAAAAAAATATACAATAAAATCATAATGAAAAAAATTTTGTTACCATATGTGGAAAACATAGTTGTTTTAAAATCTCTCATCTTATTAAAGTCAATATAACCAGAAACACCATAATCTAGCTTTTTTTCAACTTGTCCTAATGGATTTATTATTGCTGCCATTCCATTATTACTAGATCTCATAATATATTTTCCAGTTTCAATTGCTCTAAAAATACTATGACTAAAGTGTTGTTTTGGTCCAATTGAATTACCAAACCATCCATCTTCTGAAATATTAAAAATAAAATTAAAATCCTTTTTTTTTGAAAGACTGCCAGTATAGATCATTTCATAACATATAAGCGGTAAGAAGCTTATTTCGAAATTTGAATTTTGATTCAAATCAATTATTTCTCTATTTTTTCCTTTTGAAAATGATCCAAAATTATTTGTTATTGTCTGTAAACCTAATTTGTTTAGAGTTCTCTCAAATGGTAAAAATTCTCCAAATGGTACAAGATTGACTTTATTATAATTGCTTAACAAATTTAGATTATTATCAAATATAGATAATGAATTAAAAAACTTATAACTATTGTTTTTTATCTCCCTATTTGTAATTCCAAGAGCTATCAAATGATTTTCATTAAACCTGTTTGCAAATATATCTCTATATAAAGACATTGTGCTAACGTATGTATTTGGGATAATACCCTCAGGCCATAGGAAAACTATTTTTTTACCAAAATCTGGTGAGCTAAGATCAATTAAATCTGAAATTACTTTTTCAGAATCAACATTATAATAAAATCTATCTAGGCTAATATTTGATCCTAATACCCTAATAGTGTGAGGCATCTCGGTTAAATCTTTATTAAAAAATATTTTTTTTTGATTATTTCCATAAATCAAAAAAAAAATGGGTAAAAGAAATAATATTATACAAATACCAATCTCTTTCTTTGAATTTCTCAATATATACAAGGCCGGAGCTGTAAAAAAACTTAAAACAATTAAGTTTAATGAATAAGTTCCAATCAAAGATAAAATACTTAAAAAAGTTATTTTATCGGAGAAACTATAGACAATTAAATTCCACGGAAAACCTGTAAAAATAGTTCCTCTTATAAATTCAACTAACCCAAAAAGTAATGAAAAGAGAAAAAAAGCACTAATTAAATTTTTAGGTCTTAACAATTTAAAAGCTATCGTGATTGACCCATAAAATATTGCCAAAAAAGATGGAATTAAAATTAATGCAAATGGTATCAGTAATATAAATTGATCTTCAAATGTTAAAGATATCGTAATCCAATATAAACTTGTTGAAAAAAATCCAAAACCAAAAAACCAACCATAAAAAAAGAATTTTTTATAATTAGTTTTTTTCTCTAATTCTTTAAATAAAAAACCAAAAAAAATACTAAATGTAAAAAAATTTATTATAAAAAAATTATATGGCGGCAAACTTAAGGAAGAGATGGCACCTAAAATAAACAAAAAAAATAATTTTAGTAAAGATTTTTTTTTCAATTTAATTCAATAATTTTTTTACTTTATTAAAGATATCTTTTTCTGCTGTATGCATTTTTTTATAATCAATATCATTAATGTGATCATAACCTAACAAATGTAAGAAGCCATGTATAAAAATTTTTACTGTTTTTTCAGTGAATTCTTCATTTGTTAAATTTTTTGGATGATTCATATAATTGAAACTAATTATAATATCTCCCAAATAAATCTCTTTCTTATTTGGAATTTTTTTCTCGAAAGGAAAAGACAGCACATCTGTGTGTTTATTTTTTTTTCTAAATTTATGATTTAAAACTTTAATTTTTTTATTATTTGAAAGTAGAAGTGTTAAATATGCTTTCTGATTTAAAAATTTAAATTTATTAGGAAAATATTTGATAATTTTATCAAATAATAACCCTATCTTTTTTATCTTTTTTGACCAAGATTTTTCTTCTGTAATGACATTAACTTTGATCATTATTGTTATATGCTTTAACAATTTTAGAGACTAGAGGGTGTCTTACAACATCTGAATGATCAAAATCAACAACTGAAATTTCACTTAAATGAGATAGTATCTTTTTGGATCTATTCAAGCCTGACATATTTTTATTGGGCAGATCAATTTGAGACGGGTCTCCGTTAACTACAATTTTTGAATTTTCACCTATTCTTGTGAGAAACATTTTTATTTGAGTTTCTGTAGCATTTTGTGCCTCATCTAAAATAGCAAATGAATTCTTTAAAGTTCTTCCTCTCATAAATGCAAGAGGGGCAATTTCTATATCTCCTATTTCAATCATTCTTTGAATTTTTTCAAAATGAAAAAGATCGTAAAGTGAATCATATAAAGGTCTTAAATATGGATCAACTTTTTCTTTCATGTCTCCAGGCAAAAAACCCAATCTCTCTCCAGCTTCAACAGCTGGTCTAGATAGTATAATTCTCTCTATTTTCTTTTCTAATAGCATTGTTAATCCTATCGCCACAGCTAAGAAAGTTTTTCCTGTACCGGCTGGGCCTGCAGAAATAATTATTTCACTCTGTCTTAGAGCTCTTACGTATTCTTTCTGTTTCTCAGATCTTGGAATAATTGATTTTTTTGGTGTTTTTATAATATCAGTAACATTAGTATTTTTTACTTTTTCATTAATCATAAATTGATCTATAGAAGATATAATATCTTTTTGTTCAATACTCTCGTTGTTAATAAATTGATTTGCTAAAAATTGAATTGCATTTTTTACTATTTCATTTTTATCAGGTGTTGATTTAATTAATATTGAATTTCCTCTAGAATAAATACTTGCTCCAGTAAGCTTTTCCAACTCTTTCAAATTTTTATTAAACTCACCAACTACACCCATTAACAAGTCATTTTCATGAAAAATTACACTCAGAGAATTATTTTCTGAATAAACAAATTTTAAAGAAGATTGGATATCTTTTTTAATTGTATTACTCAATTTAAGCTACTTTTTGTTCCGATTTTCTTACTTTTTCACCAAACAATGTGTTTTGATTACTATTGTTAATTTTTACTTTTATCACTTGTCCTACATCTTCATCATTACCATCAAATATAACTGAAGTCATGTACTCAGATCTACCAAAAAACTTGTTATTTTCTTCAGTTTTATTTTCAACCAAAACATCAATTTCCTGATTTTCTAAAGATTTATTCATTAAAATTTGATGTTCAAATAATTGTTTTTGGACTTTTTCTAATCTTTCTTTTGAAATTTCTTTATTAATTAATTCTAAATTAGACGCTACGGTTCCTGGTCTAGGACTGAAAATAAAAGAAAACGAATTGATAAATTTAATTTTTTTAATTAATTCAAAAGTTTCATTAAAATCTTTTTCTTCTTCACCAGGATATGCAATTATAAAATCACTAGAAAATTCTATTTTAGAATTTATTTTTTTTAATCTTTCATAAGTCTCGAGGTAATCGCTTATCAAATGTTTTCTATTCATTAATTTTAGAACTTTATCAGATCCACTTTGAACAGGTAAGTGAACTAATGGCATCAATTTTTTAGAAATCCCGTAAACTTCAATTAAATCATCAGTCATGTCTCTTGGATGAGATGTTGTATATCTAATTCTTTTTATTTCTGGAATTTTCTCAATTTCAAGAATTAAATCAGATAATCTATAATTATCATATTTGTAAGCATTAACATTTTGTCCAAGCAGAGTAATTTCCTTAACTCCATTAAAAGACAAATTTTTAGCTTCATCTATAATTTCATTAAAGGATCTAGAATATTCTGGACCACGTGTATAAGGTACCACACAAAAATGACAGAATTTATCACATCCCTCCTGAATTGTTAAAAATGAAGATACTTTGCTTGAACTATTTTTAATTTGATTTAGATAATTAAATTTTGCTTCAGCATCAAAATCTGTTTCCTCTAATTTTTTTTGTTTTTTAAAGTATTCCTCAATTCTTGAATTAATTTTATGATACGCCTGTGGCCCGATAACCAAATCAATATATGGTTCTCTTTTTAGCATTTCTTCATTCTCAGCTTGTGCAACACATCCTGCTATAATTACGAAAGGTTTTTTTTTTGATCTGAAACTTTTCTTTATTCTTCCAATATCATGATAAACTTTTTCTTTAGCTTTATCTCTAATGTGACATGTATTTAATAGATAACAATCTGTTTCTTCAAGCACATCTGTTTTTTCAAAACCAATTTTTTTTACAGTGTCAAATATACGATTAGAATCGTATTCATTCATTTGACAACCAAATGTCTTAATAAAAATTTTCTTCATGATTTTTTTGAGTTAATTTTTACTCCATATAACTCTAATTTATGATCTACTAATTTGTAACCGTACTTCTTGGCAACTTTTTGTTGCAATTTTTCTATTTCATCATCAACAAATTCAATAATCTCTCCGGTTTTTACATCGATTAAATGATCATGGTGACCTTCGTTTAATTCCTCGTATCTAGCTTTGTCTCCTTTAAATTCATGTTTTGTCAAAATTCCACTTTCCTCAAAAAGTTTTACAGTCCTATAAACTGTAGCAATACTAATTTTTGAGTCTATTTTTGAAACTCTTTTATATAGTTCGTCAACATCTGGGTGATCTGTTGATTTTGACATAACTTGAGCTATTACACGTCTCTGATCTGTAAGTTTTACCCCTTTTAATAAACATTTTTCTTCAATGGTTTCTGACATAGTTAGTTTTAACCTGAATAATCAGGATTAATCAAATTTTTTTTAATCTTATATTTTTTACATAAATCTGGAATATTTTCATATCTAACATCATCTTCTTTTCTAAAATCATTAAAACTAAAACAAAAATAATCTGTATTATTAACCAAATTTATTGCTTTTACAGTTGATAAAGAATTTCTGATACCTGCAAAACTACCTGGACCTCTATTTACATATATTTCGGAGATATTATTTAAATTTTTTTTATGTTTCTCTAAAAATTCATTAATCAGGATTGATAATTTTTCGTAGTTAATTTTACTATTTTCATGTTCAACTTTATGAATATTATCTTTATTGATGAACATTAAAAAAATTTTCTCATTTGCGACATCAATTATTAGTTTTGTCATTTGCTATTTTCATTTATCATTTAACTCTATTGCATCTGAAAATGATAGTAAATTTTTTTCAAATGATAAGGGCGTTTTGTCTTTGATGTATCATCGATTTAATGAAAACAAATATCCTTCAACAAACATCAGAATGAATGTGTTTGATGAACAAATGCAAATGATTAAAAATCTTGGATATAAATTTTATGATCCCAAGCTTTTTGAAGAAGAATTTAATATAAGTAAAAAAGAAAAAAAAATATTGATCTCAATTGATGACGGTTTTAGTTCGTTCTACAATGAGGCATGGCCATATTTAAAAAAAAATAATATTCCATTTATTTTATTTGTTTCAACTGAACCAGTTGGAAAAAATGGTTACATGACATGGGAACAAATTATAGAAATTGAAAAATCACCCTTAGGCACAATTGGACATCATTCTCATACTCATGAATACCTAATTGATTTTAGTAATGATGATTTTATAAATGATATTGAAACTGCTAATAAAATTTTTAAAGAAAAACTTGGCTATATTCCCACCATATTTTCTTATCCCTTTGGAGAATATTCAAAATTTATGAAAGATTATATCTCAGAAAACTTTAATATTGCTTTTGGACAACATTCTGGGGTAATTGATTTGAATAAAGATAAATACGAACTACCAAGATTTCCCATTAATGAAAAATATGGTGACTTAAAAAGATTTAAATCTGTCATAAATTATAACCCTCTTGAATATAAATCTATTAAACCAGAAGAAAAAAAAATAAATAATAACTCTAACCCTCCCGAATTATTAGTTGAGTTTTTTGATGAACAAAAAAATATAAATAATATTTCTTGTTATTCTAATGATGGTGGTAATTGGAAAAAAACAAATTCTACTTTTGAAAATAATATAATGAAGATAAAATTTGAAGATAAGTTTTTACCGAGACGAGGAAGAATTAATTGCTCGTTAAATGATAAAGGTAAATGGAGATGGTTTGGAACTCAATTTACTGTAAGAAATTAAATTAAACTCTCTAATTTTTTGCTTGATGGTAAAAGCTTTGCGTCATCAAAATCTTTTAGATTATTTTGCTCAATAATTTTTTGTAAAATTTCAACATATTTTGTACCCGTTTCTGCATACTTATCTAGATGTTCAGATAAAATCATACTATCTAATTCTTTACCCTGTGATCTTAATTCAGCTCTTGCTTTTCTAAACTCTTTGTATGATTTATGTGTATTCAAATTTCTTTGATATGCTCTAACAGAAGCTTGTAAAATGTTAAATTTCATTACTTTGTGACCCTCTGATGAGTCTGAATCTTTTGGCTTTAATCCTTCTCCAGACCATGTCCATTGTCCAAACAAAGCATTCCCTTCTAAAGCAAATCTAGAAGTTCCCCATCCAGTTTCTTTAGCAGCTTGTGCCAAAGCTAATGAAGTAGGTATTTCATCCATTCTAATTTTTAATGTTGATAGATCTTTTGAATTTACACCATATTGCTTGTACTTTTTATTTAACCATTTTTTTTCAACTTCTGAATTACTAGATTTATTAATTATACTAAACAGCTTTATCCTATCTAACTTAATTTTATTATTTTCTTCTAAAACCAAAGGTAATACAATTTGAAGAAATAATTCTTTTCTTTTGTTTGTATTTTCAATTTTCTTTATTTCATGTGGTAGCCAAGTAAGTGCAACTGGCTTAACTAATTTATTTTTTCTCACATCACTTAAACTATAGTTTGTATCTTCAAATAATTGTTTTATGGTTGATGCGCTTAAACGAATTGAGTCATTTTCAAAATCATTTAATGTTAAAATATCCGATAACAAATCTTTTTCGTTAAAAATTTCATCATTATCACTTAATTCGTCTTTTTCATTACTGCTTTTACCATCAAGTTTATAAACCATAATTTTTCTAGAATTATTTTTAAACTCATTAGTAAGTATGTCTTCATCTACAAAATTAACAACAATAGGAGCAATATAAAAAAATGATAAAATTAAGATACATGAAATTAAAGTTCGTCCAATAGTTCCTGTTACTCTATTTCCAAATAAGTAAATTGTTTCAGTTGTTTTTTTTTTATAGTTGAAATTTATAAACTTTATCTTTTTCATTATACTGCTTCTACCTCTTTAACCTCTTTAATATAATGTTTTAGTAAATTTTGAACTCCCTGCTTTAAAGTCATCGTAGAGCTTGGACATCCTGAGCAACTTCCTTGTAATTGAACTCTTACAATCCCATCTTTAAATTCTTTAAATTTTATATCACCACCATCTTTGGCAACAGCTGGTCTAATTTTCTGATCTAGAATTTTTATAATATTTTTTTCAATTTCAGAAAAATTTGAAATTTTTTCATCTAAATTTTTATCAATAACAAATTCTTTACCATCTGAATAAAAATCATTGATAAAAGAAATAACAATATGTTTTATTTCTTCCCAATTGATATTATCTTTTTTATTTACCGATATAAAATCTTCACCTAAAAATACTCCCTCAACACCATTTATTGACAATAAATTTCTTATCAAATCATTGTTAATATTTCCTTTTTTTGTGATCTCAAAAGATCCATTATTAGAAACTTTTTTTCCTGGTAAAAACTTTAGAGAATTAGGATTAGGTGTATTTTCTGTTTGGACAAACATGCTGTAAATATAGTAATAAATTTTAAAATTAAAACTTGTTAATTTAGATTAATTAAATCCGACTATTTGCTTTATTTTTTTAACTTTTTCTGAAGCAATATTATTTGCTTTTTCACAACCTAAATCAAGAATTCTGTCTAAATAATCTCGATTTGACATTAATTTATTTATTTCATCGGATATTGGTTCAAGTTTATCAACTAAAACTTGAATTAAAGATTCTTTAAACTCTGAAAAGTTTTTACCTGAAAATTCATTAATAGTTTTTTCCAAAGCAACATCATTTAAACTTGAATAGATACTCAACAAATTTTTTGCTTCAGGTCGTTTATCTAATTCTTTAATGTCTGCTGGTAAAGGCATAGGATCTGTTTTAGCTTTTTTGATTTTTGAAATAATTGCATCTTTATTATCAGTTAAATTAATTCTACTTGAATCTGAAACCTCGGATTTACTCATTTTTTTTGTACCATCTCTCAAACTCATAATTCTAGAAAATTCTTTTTGAATTAATGGTTCTGGGATTTTCAGAAAGTTTTCTTGTTCGAAATCATTATTAAATTTTTGAGCTATATCACGGCTCAATTCTAAGTGTTGTTTTTGATCTTCGCCGACAGGCACATGTGTTGCATCATAAAGCAAAATGTCAGCTGCCATTAAAACTGGGTATGAATATAACCCAACACTCGCCTTTTCTTTGTCTTTCCCTGCTTTTTCTTTAAATTGAGTCATTCTATTTAACCAACCCATTCTAGCTACACAACTAAAGATCCATGCTGCTTCTGCATGAGCTGAAACCCTTGATTGATTGAATATTATATTTTTTTCAGGATCGATCCCACTTGCTACAAACGTTGCAACAGTTTCTCGAATATTTTCAGTTAATAATTTTGGATCTTGTTTTACTGTTATTGCGTGGAGATCTACAACACAGTATATGCAATGATTATTTTGAACATTTCCTAATTTTACAAAATTTTTAATAGCACCTAAATAATTTCCTAAATGCAAATTACCAGTAGGTTGAACACCTGAAAAAATTTTCTTGCTCATAACAAATTAATATTTAGCTCTAATATCACTTAATTTAAATGCTTTAATTAAAAAAGAAACCAAAAGATAAAAAAGAATGCTTAAAAATACAAAAATCAAAATAAAAATTGCTTTTAATGAATAATCGCTATGTAAATAGTAACTAAATTCGATAATCATAAAATGAAAAAATATTCCCATTGCTAGGGAAGCAAATGTTATTTTAATAAATTGAATTAAAAAACTTTGGTTAAATTTAAATAAGTCTTTGTTTAGTAGATATAAAAATAAAATAACTGTGTTGAACCATGATGAAATTGAAGTTGCAATTGGTATAATTATAAATCCTATCTCTTTAAAATAATATACACTTATGAAAACATTTAATGCTACCGAAACTAAAGAAATATAAAAAGGAGTTTTGGTATCGTTATTTGCAAAAAAGAAACTTGAAAATATTTTTATTAGAGCAAATGCTGGTAAACCAAATGCAAAATAAAAAAGAGCTTTTGAAGAATTTATTATAGATTGCTCATTAAAAGATCCATATCCAAACAAAGCAGATACTATTTCCTCTGAGCCTAAAAATAAAGCTATAGAGGCTGGTAATGATAAAAATAAACAAAGTTCAATTGATTTATTTTGAATAAGATTAATCTTTTCTTTGTTTTTTGATTGAATATATTTTGATAGTTGTGGAAGTATAACTACGCCCACAGCAATTCCAGCTATTGCTAAATTTATCTGATAAATTCTATCGGCATAGTATAAATATGAAACAGCTCCTGCTTGGAAGGACGCAATAATAGTGCCAATTAAAACATTTATTTGAGTTACACCTGCAGCAAAAATACTTGGAAATAATTTCCTGAAAAAAAACTTAATTTTTTGATTAAAATTAATTTTAAAAGATAAATTCAATGAGAAATATTTTTTAACAAAAATATATAAAAATAATAATTGTATAATCCCACTAATTGTTACTGCGTAAGACAATTGGTAAGCAAGTTGATCTCCAATGTTGGCTGAAATTAACAATGTAATTATTAATATCAAATTTAAAATAATTGGAGATGCGGCTGCTGCAGCAAATCTATTATTAGAGTTTAATATTGCAGCAAAAAAAGATGCTAGAGATACAAACAATAAAAAAGGAAAGGTAATTCTTGTTAATTTAATTGCTAAATCTATTTTTTGATCATCTTCAATAAAGCCTGGAGCTAACAATGATACAAAAAAAGGTGCGAATAATTCAACAATAATAACTAAAAGAAACAATACTATTAATAGAATATTAAAAACTTGATTTGCAAAATTATCAGATTTTATTTTTCCTAATCTTTGTTCAGATGTATAACTTGGTATAAATGCTGCATTAAATGTTCCTTCTGAAAACAATCTTCTAAATGTATTTGGAATTCTAAATGCCACAAAAAAAGCATCCGCTATAAAGCCAGTTCCTAAAAAAAAAGCTATTAGGATATCTCTTATATATCCAGATATCCTACTTAATACGGTAAAGAAACTAAATGTGCCTGTTGACTTAATTAAGTTCATAAATCATATTATTAAGTTCATAAATCATATTAGTCTTAATTTAGTCCTATTTGTACATATAAATACTGAAAATGAAAAAAACAAAAGCTGATCATTACACTGATAAAGAAGCATTAGAGTTTCATACTAAAAAAAAACCTGGCAAGATTGAGATTGTTTCATCAAAAAATATGACAACAAAAAGAGATCTTGCCCTTGCTTATTCTCCTGGGGTAGCTGTTCCTGTAAAAAAAATTAGTGAAAATCCTGAGACAGCTTACGATTATACAAGTAAGGGTAATTTAGTGGCCGTAATTAGTAATGGTTCTGCAATTTTAGGATTGGGTAATTTAGGAGCACTTGCTTCTAAACCAGTAATGGAAGGAAAAGCAGTTTTATTTAAAAGATTTGCAGATATAGATTCTATAGACCTGGAGATTGATTGCTCAGACGCTAATGAAATAATTCAAAGTATAAAAAATTTTGCACCCAGTTTTGGAGGTATAAATTTAGAAGATATAGCGGCACCAGATTGTTTTATAATTGAACAAAAATTAAAAGAAATTTTAGATATTCCAGTCTTTCATGACGATCAACATGGAACTGCAATTATCACAACAGCTGCCTTAATAAATGCTTTAGATATAAGTCGTAAATCAATCAAAGATATTAAGGTAGTAGTAAATGGAGCTGGTGCATCTGCAATAGCTTGCACTGAATTATTTAAAAGAACAGGGGTGCCTCATGAAAATGTGATTATGCTTGATAGAAAAGGTGTAATTTATAAAGGCAGACCAGAAAAAGTTGATCAATGGAAATCTAGACACGCAATTGAAACAAAAAAAAGAACTTTAGAAGATGCTATAGATGGGGCAGATGTTTTTTTAGGTTTGTCTGCTAAAGGAGCTTTACCAAAAGCTTTCGTAAAAAAGATGGCAAAAAATCCAATTATATTTGCTTGTGCAAATCCAGATCCAGAAATTACTCCTGAGGAAATTGAAGAAGTAAGAGATGATGCAATTATTGCAACAGGAAGATCTGATTATCCAAATCAAGTAAATAATTTAATTGGTTTTCCATACATTTTTAGGGGCGCTTTAGATGTTAGGTCTAAAACAATTAATGAGGAAATGAAAATTGCTGCAGCTCATGCTATTGCTAATTTAGCAAGAGAGGATGTGCCTGACGAAGTTGTAGCCGCAATGGGTGGTAACAGGCCTCATTATGGTAAAGAATATATTATCCCCTCAACTTTTGACCCGAGATTAATAAGTGTTATCCCTGCTGCTGTTGCAAAAGCTGCAATGGAAACGGGTGTTGCAAGAAAAGAGATAAAAAATTTTGATACATACAAAGATGAATTAAAACAAAGATTAGATCCAACAGTTACAATAATGAATGGGATAAACAACTTAATTAAAAACAAACAGAAGAGAATAGTATTTGCTGATGGAGAAGATGAAAATACTTTAAAAGCTGCAATTGCATTTAAAAATTCTAAATTAGGTATTCCTATATTGGTAGGAAAGGAAGCAAAAATTAAAGAACAAATCCAAAAGATTGGTTATGATGATCATTTTGATTTTGAAATAACTAATTCAACAGACAATTCAAAAAGAGAAAAATATACAAAATACTTATTTAAAAAACTTCAAAGGGAACAGGGTCTTTTGGAATGGGATTGTGACAGACTTGTGAGAAATGATCGTGTAATTTGGGCTTCTTGTATGGTCGCTTGTGGTGATGCTGATGGTGCTGTAACTGGAAATACAAGACGTTTTGGAGCTTCATTAGAAAAAGTACAACAAGTGGTAGGTGCAAGAGCCGGGGAAATAATGTTTGGATTGAATCTTGTGGTTCACAAAGGGAAAACAATTTTTGTTGCTGATACAAGTGTTCATGAATGGCCAACATCCCAACAACTATCTGAAATAGCAATTTCAGCAGCAAGAGTAGTTAGATTATTTGGATTTGATCCCAAAGTTGCTTTTGTTTCCCACTCAACTTTTGGACAGCCAGTAACAAGCAGAACAGAACAAATCAGAGAAGCTGTTGAAATTTTAAAAAATAAAAAAGTAGATTTTGAATTTGATGGAGACATGCAGCCTGATGTTGCATTAAATGAGGAGTATAAAAAATTGTATCCTTTTTCTAAAATTGTAGGTAATGCAAATATACTAGTCATGCCCGGTCAACATGCGGCATCTATATCTTATAAAATGATAAAAGCATTTGGTGATAGCAAAGTAATAGGGCCTTTGTTAATTGGTTTAGGCTTGCCTATAGAAATAGCTCCTCTAAGATGTTCAACTTCAGAGATTTTAAACTTAGCCTCTATTGCAGCTTACTCATCGGATATTATTGATTATAATTTAGAAAATTAATTTTTTTGAATTCTAAGATCTTCAACTAACATAATGCTAGCTATAACATCCTCGACATCTAATATTTCTTTTGCCTCTTTAATTACAAGATCTTTTTCGTCTGAGGTTTGAGCTATACCGTAAATAAATATTTTCTTCTTATATGTATCGATTTGATAATTAGAAGCTTTAATTTCTTTATTAAGGATAATAGCAGTTCTTAATTGAGAGGTGATTAATAAATCTTTTGCAGATTGTGAAAAATTAAATTCTTCTTTTATCTTAATATCATTTCTAACTGATCTAACTCCTTTAGTTTCCCAAGCAAGTTTTGTTAGTTGTAGTTTCTCTTCAGGATCATCAACAGTTCCTGTTAAAAAAATTCTTCCATCAAGCACTTTGGTTTTTACTTTAAGTAAATGATTTTTGTCTCTCAAGAGAATTTTAGTTTTTAAACTTTTCTCCATTATGGAGTCGTCAATTTGAGTGCCTACAGATCTCGGATCAAACGCAACACTCACACCTGTACCGAAGATACCTTTTGAAGCTACTCCGGCACAGTTTGTAAGAAATAATCCTATAATAAATAATAATATTATCTTAATTTTCATTCTTAATTTTTAAGCAATAATTATAAACATCTTTTTTTGAAATTTTTTTATCCAAACAAATTAATGCGGTAATTTCTTTAATACTTAATTTTTTAATCATTTTGTTTATTTTATTCTTATCTGATTCACTTAAAGTTTGCGAAGATTTTTTTTCATCAATTTTTTCTGAGATCACTACTGTAACCTCCCCTTTTAGAGTTAGATTAGATATATCAATTTCTCTAACAGTGCTCCTGACAAATTCTTCATAAATTTTTGTCATTTCTCTACAAATCAAGATATTTCTTTCTAAAAAATATTTTTTAAATTCTGTTAAAGCTTTTTCTAATTTTCTTGCTGAAATAAAAAATACTATCGAACAATCTAAACTTGAAAGTTTTAATAAATCATCATTTAATATTTTTTTCTTTTCAGGCAAAAATCCGTAAAAATAGAATTTTTCAGAAAATCCACTTACAGAGATTGCACTTGTAACTGCTGAAGGACCTGGAATTGGAACGATCTTAATATCATTTTTCAAACACTCATTTACTAGAAGTTTTCCAGGATCAGAAATTATTGGTGTTCCAGCATCTGATATCAATGAAATTAGACTGCCTGATTTTAATAGTTTGATAACTTTATCTAAACTTTTCGCTTCATTAAATTTATAATAAGAAATTAAATTTGAATTTATATTGTACTTTTTTAATAAGTTTTTAGAAACCCTGGTATCTTCACACAATATGTGATCTGAATTTTTTAAAATCTCAATAGCTCTTAGGGTTATGTCCTCTAAATTTCCAATAGGAGTTGATATTAGATAAAGACCTTTTTTAAACTTATTATTGTCAGATTTAAAATTTAAGCTCATTTAGAAAATAAATTGTTATAATACTATTCAAATGAATAAAATTTCAAAGTTAATTATTTCAACTATGATTATAATTTTCTATTTAACTAACTCATACGCTAACGAAGATACTAAACTTAAAATAGGTTTACTTATACCAATCTCAGGGGAAAATTATGAGCTCGGACAATCAATAACCAAAGCTGTCCGAATGGCTATGAAAGACATAAATACAGACAAATTAGAGATAATAATTAAAGATACTAAATCTGATCCAGCAACTACTTTAAAATCTGCTAATGAATTAAAGCTTGAAGGAATTAATTTAACAATTGGTCCTGTATTTTTTGAGAGCTTAAAATATCTTGATGAAATAGAAGATATGATTTTTTTATCATTCACAAATCAAACAATTGATTTACCAAAAAATGTTATAAGCTCTGGTGTCAATTCAACATCTCAACTTAATACAATAAAAAAATTTTTAGAAGATAATGAAATCGATAATACTATATTTTTAATACCTAAATTGAATTATGAAGAAGAGTTAAAAAAAAGTATAAAAAAATCTAGAATTAAAATTTCAAAAACCCATTTCTATGAAAAAGAGCCAACTAAACTTACAAATCAAATTGAAAAAATAACTAATTATAAAATTAGAAAACAGAATCTTGAAGATGAACTTTATAGATTAGAAAATTCTAATGAATTTAATAAAGAAAAAAAAATTGAACAATTAAAAATGAAATATACTTTAGGTGATGTTAGATTCAATTCCATAATAATTGCTGACTTTGAAGAAAGTTTAAAAAGTGTAACTACTTCTTTACTTTACTCAGATGTTTCTCCAAAAGATAAATATTTCATAACTCTCAATCAATGGTTTGATAAAAGTTTAATTAATGAAAAAGATATTCAACCAATTTATTATCCATCAATAAATAAAGATAATTTTGAAAAATATAAGTTAAGATATCAATTAGATTTTGAAGAAGAACCTAATCATTTATCACTTCTAAGCTATGATTTAGTGGGATTAGTTTATTATTTATCTTTTAAAAATAATTTTGATTTGTCTGATATTAACAAAATATTTAAAAGAAAAAATTCATTTAAAGGAAAAATAGGAATTTTTGATATAAAAAATAACGAAATAAATCATCGTTTAAATTTTTATAAAATTGAAAATAAAGAACTTATAAAAATTTTTTAATTTTCTTAAAAGCATTAAACCTATGATCCATTTTATATTTTTGAGATGGTTTCATTTCCCCAAATGTTTTTCTCTTTCCGAATGGTATAAAAATAGGATCATAACCAAATCCATTTTTTCCCTTTGGTATAGATGATATGTGGCCTTCAACTTTGCCTTGAACGCAAACAATTTTTTTGTTTAAGTTACTTATTGAAAGCGCACAAATAAATCTTGCTTTTACTTTTTTTTTTTTCCAATTTTTATCTACTTTATTTAATTCTTTATAAACCCTTTTAATTGCTTTATTAAAATCACCTTTTCTCCCGCCCCATCTAGCAGAAAAAATACCAGGCCTTTTATTTAGAAGATCAACCTCCAAGCCTGAATCGTCCGCTAAACAAATAAGATTACTTTTTAATGAAAAATATCTGGATTTGATCAGTGAGTTTTCTTTAAATGTTTTTCCGTCCTCTTTTGGACTATGTATTTTAAAGTTTGATGTTGAATAAAGATTTATATATTTTGGTAATAAATTCCTAATTTCCTTTAATTTTCCTTTATTATTAGTGCCAATGAGAAGAGTTTTAATTTTTTTTTGAGACATCTGGAAATTTATAGATTTCTTACCATATATGTTCCCATGGACAAAGAGCAAACCGATAATCAAGAACAAAATCAAGAAATTTCAAATGCTGAAGAGGATACTCAACAAAAAGAGGTTCCCTCTTCTGGTTCAGAGTCACCTGAAGAAATAAAAGAACTTTCTCCAGAAGATAAAATTGCTGAACTTGAAGATAAGTTGGCTAGAACTTTTGCTGAAATGGAAAATCAAAGAAGAAGGTTCGAAAAGGAAAAAGAAGATGCTTTTGAATATGGCGGATCTTCATTTGCAAAAGAAGCTTTAACTTTAATTGATAACCTTGAAAGATCTAAAGTAGTCCTTGAAAGTGACGATACATTGAAAAACACAGAAGCGTTGAGGAAAACTCTGGAACACTTTGATATTATTAGTAAAGATTTAATTTCTATATTCAGCAGAAATAACATCAAACCAATAGAAAGTTTAAATAAAAAACTTGATCCAAACTATCACCAAGCAATGATGGAAATTGAAGATGCAACTAAAGAACCTGGAACTATAATTCAAGAAATTCAAAAAGGTTTTACAATAAAAGATCGTTTGTTAAGACCTTCGCTAGTTGGGGTAGCAAAAAAACCTTCAGGAACTGACAAAAAAGTCGAAGAAAACAAAGAAAATTTGGAGAAGAAATAATGCATGTGGCAACTTGTAGATTAAAAATAAACACTTATATGACGAAGGAGAGATATTAATTATGAGTAAAATTATTGGAATAGATTTAGGAACTACCAATTCATGTGTTGCGATCATGGAAGGAAGTCAGGCAAAAGTTTTAGAAAATGCTGAAGGTGCTAGAACAACACCTTCTGTTGTTGCATTTACTGATGAAAATGAAAAACTAATTGGTCAGCCAGCCAAAAGACAAGCAGTAACTAACCCTGAAAATACGATTTTTGCAGTAAAAAGATTGATTGGTAGAAATTTTGATGATCCAACTGTAAAAAAAGATATAGAAGCGGCTCCATTTAAAATTGTAAATTCTGAAAAAAATGATGCATGGATTGAAGCAAAAGGAGAAAAATATTCTCCATCACAAATTTCAGCTTTCATTTTACAGAAAATGAAAGAAACAGCAGAAAAATATTTAGGCCAAGCTGTAACAAAAGCGGTAATTACTGTTCCAGCTTATTTTAATGATGCACAAAGACAAGCTACAAAAGATGCTGGTAAAATTGCTGGCCTTGAAGTTTTAAGAATTATAAATGAGCCAACTGCGGCTTCGTTAGCATATGGTTTAGATAAAAAGCAAAACAAAAAAATTGCAGTTTATGATCTAGGAGGAGGTACATTTGATGTATCTATTTTAGAATTAGGTGATGGTGTATTTGAAGTTAAGTCAACAAATGGAGATACTTTTTTAGGTGGAGAAGACTTTGATAATGCTGTTGTTGAATATTTAATATCTGAATTTAAAAAAGATAATGGTATTGATTTAAAGTCTGACAAACTAGCACTTCAAAGATTAAAGGAAGCTGCAGAAAAAGCCAAAATTGAATTATCATCAGCTGAACAAACTGATATTAATCTTCCATTTATCACAGCTGATAAAACTGGACCTAAACATATAAACTTAAAAATGACTAGAGCTAAGTTAGAAGCTTTAGTTGAAGATTTAATTGCTAGAACAGTACCACCTTGTCAAACAGCACTTAAGGATGCTGGGATTACTGCAAGTGAAATTGATGAAGTTGTAATGGTGGGTGGAATGACAAGAATGCCCAAAGTAATTGATGAAGTAAAAAACTTCTTTGGAAAAGACCCTAATAAGAGTGTTAACCCAGATGAAGTGGTTGCTATGGGAGCTGCTATACAAGCAGGTGTCTTACAAGGTGACGTGAAAGATGTACTATTATTAGATGTTACTCCTTTGTCTCTTGGTATTGAAACACTTGGTGGAGTATCAACAAAATTAATAGACAAAAACACAACCATACCTACAAAAAAAAGCCAAGTTTTTTCAACTGCTGAAGACAATCAGCCTGCAGTATCAATAAGAGTACTTCAAGGTGAAAGAGAAATGGCAACAGACAATAAATTGTTAGGTAATTTTGAGCTAGTTGGAATAGCTCCAGCTCCAAGAGGTGTTCCTCAAATTGAAGTTACTTTTGATATTGATGCAAATGGAATAGTAAATGTGTCTGCTAAAGACAAAGGAACTGGTAAAGAACAGAAAATTCAAATTCAAGCATCAGGTGGGTTAAGTGATGAAGAAATTGAAAAAATGGTTAAAGATGCAGAGGCTAATAAAGAAGCAGACAAAAAGAAAAGAGAGTCTGTTGACGTAAGAAACCAAGCAGACACTCTCATTCACTCGACAGAAAAAAATCTTAAAGAACATGGATCTAAAATTTCTGATGCAGAGAAAAAGGCAATTGAAGATTCATCTGCAGCTGTGAAAGAGGCTCTTAAAGGTGATAATATTGAAGATATCAAGAAAAAAACAGAAGCTCTAGTTCAAGCATCTATGAAACTTGGTGAAGCAATCTATAAATCACAACAAAATACAAAGCCAGAGTCTGGAAAAGATGATGGAAAAGACAACAAGGATAAAAAAGACGATAATGTTGTTGATGCTGACTTCGAAGAAGTAAAAGACGAAAATAAAGAAAAAAGCGCTTAACAGACAACTAATTGTCTAGGTTAAATTGATGGCTAAAAGAGACTATTATGATGTCCTAGGCGTAAACAA
Organism: alpha proteobacterium HIMB5; assembly: GCA_000299095.1. Taxonomy (NCBI): domain Bacteria; kingdom Pseudomonadati; phylum Pseudomonadota; class Alphaproteobacteria; order Candidatus Pelagibacterales; family Candidatus Pelagibacteraceae; species alpha proteobacterium HIMB5. The sequence goes on from CP003809.1 coordinate 1,240,784, forward strand.
AAGCGCAAGTCCTGAAGATATAAAATCAGCTTACCGTAAACTAGCGGTAAAATATCATCCAGATAAAAATCCTGGTGACAAAACTGCTGAGGATAAATTCAAAGAAGCTAGTGAAGCTTATGGAATTCTTTCAGACAAGAGTAAAAAAGAAAACTATGATAATTTTGGTCACGCTGCATTTGAAAATGGTGGCGGTGGTCAAGGTGGTTTTGGTGGTTTTAATGGATCAGATTTCTCAGATATTTTTGAAGATTTTTTTGGCGACTTTGGTGGAGGTGGAAGAAGAAGTAATAGAAGAAGCTCAAGCAACAGAGGATCAGATTTAAGATACGATTTATCAATAACTCTTGAAGAAGCATACACAGGCAAAAAACAAAATATTCAATTCTCTACTTCTGAAAAATGTAGTACATGTAAAGGCAATGGATCAAAACCTGGTCATTCACCAGATCGATGCACATATTGTGGAGGTAATGGAAGAGTAAGAACTAACCAAGGCTTTTTTACAGTTCAGCAAACTTGTCCTCAATGCGCGGGAAGTGGTGAAGAAATTACAAATCCATGTAACGATTGTAATGGTCAAGGAAATAAACAAACATCTAAAAAACTAGCTGTCGCAATCCCTCAAGGAGTTGATGATGGAACACGAATTAGATTATCCGGTAAAGGTGAAGCAGGCACAAGAGGTGGCGCCAATGGTGACTTGTATTTATTCATAAACGTTAAATCTCACGAATTATTTAAAAGATCTGATGAAAACTTATTTTTTGAATGTCCTATTTCAATAGCTGATGCAGCCTTAGGAACTACAATTGAAATTCCAACAATTGATGGTGGAAAAGCAAAAATTAAAATCCCTGAAGGGACACAGTCAGGTAAACAATTTAGGTTGAGGGGCAAAGGTATGCCATATATGCGAGGAAGTGGAAATGGAGATTTATATGTACAAATTGAAACTGAGGTTCCCGTTTCTTTAAACAAGAGACAAAAGGAGTTATTAGAACAATTCAGAGAAATTGAAAACGAAAAATCCAATCCTAGTATCAAACAATTTTTCCAAAAAGCGAAAAGCTTCTGGAAAAACTAATCTTTGTAATAAATTAAAAGACATATATAAAATTCATTAGTTATGAAAAAAATAAACCTTACTATAACTGGGTGTATGGGCCGTATGGGTCAACAATTGATTAAAACTGCCCAAAAAGAAAAAGGTTACAAAATTACAAGTTTAACAGAATACAAAATTATTAATAAAAAATTTAATGGTATTAAACCACAACTAAATACTGAAGAAGCTTTTAAAAAAACAGATGTAATAATTGATTTCACAGTACCAAAATGTACTTTTGAAGTATTAAAAATAGCCACAAAATTAAAAAAAAGAATTGTTATAGGGACCACGGGTTTTACGGAAAAAGAGGAAAAATTAATTAAATCGCATTCAAGAAAAATACCTATTTTAAAAGCAGGAAATATGAGTCTTGGTATAAATTTGTTAATGTATTTAACTGAAATTGCTTCAAAATCTCTTGGAAAAAAATACTTAAGTAAAATTTTTGAAGTGCATCACAAGCACAAAAAAGATTATCCATCTGGAACTGCATTAATGTTAGGTAATGGTATAGCCATTGGAAAAAATAAAAATTTTTCCAATTTAATTGGAAAAAAGTTTTTAAATAAAAAAAATTTTCCATATGGAAATAAAATAAATTTTAATTCAATAAGAAAAGGAGAAATTATTGGAGAACATGAAGTTTTATTTTCTAGTGGAAAGGAAATCATAAAACTTAATCATGAAGCTTTTGACAGAGCTTTATATTCTGAAGGCGCATTATCAGCTGCAAGCTGGTTAATGAAAAAAAAGCCTGGTTTGTATTCAATGCGAGATCTAATGAATTTCAAATAATGAATGAAATTCAAAGAGCAAAAATAGTATTAAAAATACTAAATAAAACATACCCCAGAATTGAAGTCCCATTAAAAAGTAGGAATGTATTTACTTTGCTTGTATCAGTTCTTTTGTCAGCACAATGTACCGATGTTAATGTCAATAATGTAACAAAAGATATTTACCCAAAATATTTTAAACCTGAACACTTTGTTAAACTAGGAAGAAAAAAGATAGAAATATTAATTAAAAAAATTGGTATTTTTAGAATTAAAGCGAAAAGCATTTATAATCTATCGAAGATTTTAATTGAAAATCATAAAGGGAAAGTTCCTAAAACATTTGAGGAGTTGGAAAAACTACCAGGTGTTGGTCATAAAACAGCTAGTGTTGTGATGTCTCAGGGATTTGGTTATCCTGCATTTCCCATAGATACGCATATACATAGACTTGCACAAAGGTGGGGTTTGACAAATGGAAAAAATGTTGTTCAAACAGAAATGGATTTGAAAAGGCTATTCCCAAAAAAAAACTGGAATAAACTTCATCTTCAAATTATTTATTATGGAAGAGAATATTGCAAAGCAAGAAATTGTTTTGGAATAAGTTGTAAAATTTGTACTTCTTGCTATCCTAATAGAAAAAAACCATTTATTGCAAAAAAACCATAATGAAAATAATTGGAATCGGAAACGCAATTGTTGATATTTTATGTAAAGTTTCAGATGAATTTTTAGTACGTAATTCTTTAACCAAAAGTACAATGAAACTTGTTAACGAAGAAGAGTTTGAAAAACTAATATCCTCATTAAAAATAGAAGAGACTATTTCTGGCGGATCTGTTGCTAATTCTATAGTCGGCTTATCGCAGTTAGGTAATAAAGTTGGTTTTATTGGTAAAGTTAATAATGATGAATTGGGAAAAAAATATGAAGAAGGCCTTAAAAAAGAAGATGTTGATTATTTATATAAAAAAAAAACAGAACCAATTCCTACTGGGTCTTGTCTAATTTTGATTACACCAGACTCTGAAAGAACTATGTGTACATACTTAGGAACTGCTGGAAAAATAAATGATAATGATGTAGATGAAAAAATAATTAAAAGCGCAGAAATTACTTTCCTTGAAGGATATTTATGGGATGAGGGCGATCCAAAAAAAGCTTTTGATAAAGCAATAAAGTACTCAAATAAAGTAGCAATGTCTTTATCAGATCTTTTTTGTGTTGAAAGACATAAATCACATTTTTTAAATCTAGTGAAAAATGAGTTAGATATTATTTTTGCAAATGAACAAGAAATCTTATCTTTAACAGGAGTAAATTCATTTGATGATGTGATTTCTTTCTGTAAACAATTAAGTAAAAATATTGTTATCACAAGAGGTGAAAAAGGAGCTATCTCAATCAATGAAAATGAAGTTGAAGAATGTGAAGCTCACAAAAATCTAGAAATTAAAGATCTGACTGGCGCAGGGGATTTGTTTGCAGCAGGCTATCTTCATGGAATTATTAATAAGTTCTCTACAAAAGAAAGTCTGAAAAAAGGAACTGAATTATCATCTAAGATTATTCAAAAAATTGGTGCAAGGATTTAATTCTTTTTTCTTTTAAAACTTCCTTTACCCTTTTTAGGTTTAACTACTTTTAACTTATATCTTCTATCTGCTAAATTTTTTGCTACTAAATTCTTTTTCAATTTAAATGATATCCTCTCTTGTCATGTTTTATAAATTCATCTTCTTTAAATTTTTCTAGAAATTTTTTTCTTAATCTATAAATATGAGTTTCAACAGTATGTGTTTCTAATTCAGACGTGTGTTTCCAGACTTCTCTTTGTAATTCTTTCAAAGTTACAAATTCATTTTCTACAATAAATAGAATTAATTCTGTCTCTTTTTCTGTCAAATTTAATTTATTATTATCTTTTATAATTTGTCTTGAATTTAGGTTCAAAAAATAATTTCCTATTTTGATATGTGACTGGTTTGAAAATTTATTACTTAAGAACCAAATATTAATTTGTTCTAAAATTTTATCTATTTTATTTGGAGTAGATAATGTTTTACAATTTTTAATATTGTTTGTTTTATCTGAAATAACTAGGTAATTTTTTAATTCTAAAAAATCTTTTAGATAAGATTCTTGATCTTTATAGTGATCTATTTTAAAATTTAAATTTTCCTCAATTTCCTTTAAAATCTCAAATAAAAAAGGTGAACTTAAAATTATTAAATTTTTAGAACTCATAAAATGCAACTTATTTTAAAAAACAATAGTACTCTTTTATTGGATGAATTTAAATTTAAATGTTCAATTGGTAAGAATGGTTCTACATCAAACAAAATAGAAGGGGACAGAAAAACTCCAAAAGGTGTTTATTCTTTGGGCCCTTTGTTTTACAGAAAAGACAAGTTCAAGAATCCTGAAACAAAATTAAAAAAAATATCAATCAAAAGAAATATGGGATGGTGTGATGATATAAATAGTAAAAATTATAACAAGCTGATTAAAATTGATAACAAAACTAAACATGAGAAATTATTTAGAAAAAATAAAATTTATGATTTATTAATACCAATAAATTATAACACAAATAAACCGATTAAAAAAAAAGGTAGTGCTATTTTTATTCATTTAACAAAAAATTATGAAAAGACACTTGGCTGCATTGCTCTTAAGGAAAATGATTTATTAACAATATTAAAGATTATCGATAGAAAAACAAAAATAAAAATTCTTTAAATTCTATTTCCAAAAATTTTTGAGCCAATTCTCACAAACGTTGCACCGTGTTCTATTGCTTCTATATAATCAGAAGACATGCCCATACTAAGTTCTTTCAAATCTAAAGAATTTTTTAAATCAAGCATATGTGTAAAATACTTTTTAACATCATCATCTTGGGGAGGAATACACATTAAACCAATTATATCTAATTTAAGATCCAAAGTACATTTTGTATAAAATTCTTTCAAATTCTTCAAATCAATACCACTTTTCTGTTGCTCGTCACCAATATTTACTTGAATAAAAATTTTTAAATACTTGTTTCTTTTTTTTTGTTCCTCAGAAATTTTTTCTGCTAATTTTAAATTATCTAGTGAATGTATGTAATCAAAAAGAGGTATTACATATTTTACTTTATTTGTTTGTAATTTACCTATCATGTGAAGTTTGATATTTTGAAAAGAATTTCTTACTTTAGTCCATTTCTCTATAGATTCTTGAACCTTATTTTCTCCAAAATGAATATGGCCGTGGTTTATAAGAGGTTTTATTTCAGTCATAGGAAATGTTTTACTGACTGCAATAATTTGTGATTTTATCGATTGAGTAAATCTGGACTTTATTTGTTCTTCAATACTAATTAAGTTATTAATAGATTTATGCAAAATTTTTTACCTAAATTATATTGTTTTATAAATGAATATAATTTAGCAGAATTATCTAGATTAAGTAATAACATAAATCTTATTTATAGAAATTATTGTAACCAAAATAATTTGAAAACCATCTTAAAATTGAAAGATTTTTGTAAAAAAGAAAAGAGAAAACTGTTTATATCTAATAATATCAAATTGGCATTAAATTTAAAGTTAGATGGGATTTACATCCCATCTTATAATAAAAAAATAAATTATAGTTGTGTATATAATAAACCGAAAAAATTTAATATCATTGGTTCTGCTCATAATATCAGAGAAATAAAAATTAAAGAAAAGCAAGGCTGTGAGGAAATATTTATTTCATCAATTTTCAAAATTCAGAAAACAAAAAAAATTTTGGGTATTATTAAATTTAATTTACTAGCTGTTAAATCACAAAAAAAAATAATTGCTCTTGGTGGTATAAACGAGAAAAATTATAAAAAACTAAAAACTACTAATTCTCTTGGTTTTGCCTCAATAAGTTGGGCAAAAAAAAACGGCCTAAGAAAACTTAGGCCGCTTTAAATTTTTAGACTTCAAATAATTAGAATGCTAAACCAACTGCGATCTCGTTTACAGTTCTTGTTGCTGCATCTTGAAGGTAGTTTGGATTAGTTGTCTCAGTAGTATATGCCTTAATTGACATAGATCCCATTGAGTAAGCTATTTGAATTGACTCCATAGACTGTGTTACGTCTGCAGTTTGTGCAGATGTACCATTGTCATCTTGGTTGTCATATGTGTCATCAATATCTGTGTAAGAAATTGATAAATCATCATTTACGTTAAACGCAAGTGACAAAGCTTCAGCTTCGAAAACACCAGATGATGTACCTACAGTTTTAGCTACACCAGTTGTTACTGCTGCACCTTCTACACCAGCATCAACATATGATGTTTGGTAAGAAACTACTACTGGACCAAATGCATACTTAGCAAACCAAGTACCATCAAATCTGTCCTGTCTAGCATCTGCTGTTGAAGCTACTGCAACGTTATCTTCCATAGTTGCACCGTAAGCACCAAGAGTTAGACCCATGTCAGTAGTAACTGTTACACCAAGACCCATAGCTTTTCCTGTAGCATCAGTTCTAGCTGCTGTGGTACCATCTGTAGCCTCAGCACCATCTCCTTGAGGTGTGTATTCAAAACCTAGAGCTACAGAAGCGCCAGCTACGTCTATTGCTGGAGCATTGTACGTTATACCATTTCCAGCAAACGCACCCATAGTGTTCATTGATGTTGAACTTGCTGTAGTACCGTCTGATACTTCTTCATATGCAGTTGCATATGCTTCATCGTATGCACCATTAATACTTGCAGCACCACCAATAGCGATTGATCCCATATCACCCATTGTTAATGTTGTAGCAGATGAATCGAAAACACCAGCTGATGCAAAGTGAATTGCATGTGATACTGACCATCCGTTATCCATTTCACCTGAACCAGTTAGTGAAAATCCACTACCTTGTCCAAATTTGCTTGCTGAGTTAGCAGATTCACCAGTTACGTATGTTAACTGAGTAGAACCAGATACTGCTAATTCACCAGCATTAGCACTTACTGCAGCTAGCGAACCTGCTAGTGCTGTAAGACCTACTTTTTTTAAGTTAGTCATATTAATCTCCTTATTGTTATTCATATGAACGATGATTAATTATCACTAATGTCATTAATTGTTTAAAAAATTCCCTATTTTATGTGCTTTTTATTTAATTTGTGATATTTTTACAACACTACAGAACATAATTTTATTGAATTTTTAGAATTCTAATGTTTTTTAGCATAATTCAACTTTTTATGAATAAATTATTTAAAACTCTAATTATTTTATTTTTAGTAATCTTAACTACCTCTTGTGGAAACAATTTTTTCAAAAGATCTGATGTCAAAGACAATCCAGTTAACGTTGAAGAAAGAGTGAAAAGAAATATTGAAGAAGGAAAAGGTGTAAGATTTCAAAATTTATTAGAGGGTAAATCTGGTGGTACTTTTGACTTTGCCTCATCTAATGAATTGTGGAGAGCTTCAGTTGAAATCTTAGATTTTGTTCCTCTTACAAACGCGAGTTATTCTGGTGGTATAATTATTACAGATTGGTTTAAAGGTAAAAACACAAGTGAAACTGATAGACAACTTAAGATAACAGTTAGATTTTTATCAAATGAAATAAGAGCAGATGCCTTAAAAGTTAGTGTCCATGAAAAAAAATGTATCAAGCTTTCTTCTAATTGTGATATCAATTTAATTCAATCGAATGTATCTGAAGAAATCAAATTAGCCATACTTAAGAAGGCCGCTTTAATGGAAAGAAATGACACAAAAAAAAAACGAAAACCTTATTTAGGCAGAACAAAACCTGAAAAATAGTTTTTAAATTTAGTTAAATCACATTCAATTTGTTGTAATATAATTTTTATTTTTATTATGGATAGATACAACTTCAAAATTGTTGAAAAAAAATGGCAAGATTTTTGGGATAGCAAAAATTTTTTTAAATCGGAGCCAAATTCAAATAAGAAAAAGTTTTATTGTTTAGAAATGTTTCCTTATCCCTCTGGAAAGATACATATGGGTCATGTTAGAAATTATACTATAGGCGATGTGTTGGCTCGCTACAAGTTTATGAATGAATATAACGTTTTACATCCAATGGGGTGGGACTCGTTTGGAATGCCAGCTGAAAATGCAGCAAAACAAAATAATCTAGATCCTAAAGCATGGACTGAAAGTAATATTTCAACAATGAAAAAACAATTGAAACAACTAGGATTATCTATTGATTGGTCTAAAGAAATTTCCACTTGTTCAGAAGAATATTACAAGCATCAGCAGGCTTTTTTTTTAGAACTATACGACAAAGGTCTTGTTTATCGAAAAGAAAATTATGTAAATTGGGATCCAGTGGATCAAACCGTTTTAGCGAATGAACAAGTAATTGATGGTAAAGGATGGAGATCAGGTGCAATTGTAGAAAGAAAAAAACTTAATCAATGGTTCTTTAATATTTCTAAATTTTCCTCTGAATTACTCGAAAGCCTTGAAACTCTAGATAAATGGCCAAACAAAGTTAAGACTATGCAGAAAAATTGGATTGGAAAATCTTTTGGTTGTGAAATAAGTTTTAAAATTGAAACTGAGCTTCCCATTAATGAAATAAAATGTTTTACAACTCGGCCTGATACTTTGTTTGGTTTTTCTTTTTTGGCATTATCAGTAGATCATCCTATTTCCAAATACTTTGAAGGTAATAAAGAATTCGATAAATTTAAGGAAGATTGTTCTAAAGCTGGAACAACTGAAGAAGCGATTGCAAAAGCGGATAAAATTGGATTTAAAACAAATATAATTGCAATTAATCCTTTGGATGAAAATAATAAAGTTCCAGTTTATTTTGCAAATTTTGTTTTAATGGACTACGGTTTTGGGGCTGTATTTGGTTGTCCAGCTCATGACCAAAGAGATTTAGATTTTGCAAAAAAATATAATTTAAATGTTAAAACTGTTGTTTGTCCTTTGAATGAGGATGAAAAGTTTTCTGTCACTAACGATGCTTATACAGGACCAGGCAAAATTATTAATTCTAAATTTTTAAATGGTTTAAAATGCCCAGATGAATCAATTATCAAAACAATTGAAATTTTAGAAAAAAAAAATTAGGAAAAAAAAAAACTAATTTTAGACTAAAAGACTGGGGTGTTTCACGACAAAGATATTGGGGATGTCCCATTCCGATTGCTTATAATGAAAAAGGTGATGTTGTTAAAATTCCTTTAAAAGATTTGCCAGTAAAACTTCCAGAGAAAATAGATTTAAATGTCAAAGGAAATCCATTGGATCATCAGGTGGAATGGAAAAATATCAAGATAAATAATCAAAATTGTGTAAGAGAAACTGACACTCTTGATACATTTGTAGACTCTTCATGGTACTTTTTGAGATTTTGTTCTGCAACTAACAGCGAAGTTGGTTTTGATATTGAGGATATAAAATATTGGATGCCTGTAGATCAATATATTGGTGGAGTTGAACATGCAATCTTACATTTATTATATTCTCGTTTTTTTATGAGAGCTCTAGGTGATGGTAAAAAAGATTTTATAAACCTTGAGCCTTTTGATGGTTTGTTCACTCAAGGTATGGTTTGTCATGAAACATATAAAGACGAACACAATAACTGGGTTTCACCTGAAGAAATTGAGAGTAACGATGGAAAAAATTATTTTCTAAAAACAAATTCAAACATTAAAATTAAAGTAGGTCCCAGCGAATCTATGTCAAAATCTAAAAAAAATACTATTGATCCACAAAAGATTATTGATCATTATGGAGCAGATGCGGTAAGAATGTTCATTTTGTCTGACAGTCCTCCTGAAAAAGATGTTCAATGGTCAGAACAAGGCATGATTTCTTCACATAAGTTTGTTCAAAAATTTTGGCAGATTCACCGCAATATAATTTCCTTTAAAGAAAATCCTAAGATAAACGAAAATCATAATAAGAACATTGAATATTTTACAAACAAAATTATTTATAAAATCACAAGTAATCTAGAGAATTTTCATTATAACGTAATTATTGCTAATCTACATGAAATTTACAATTTTTTATCAAAAAATATTAACAATCATCATAGTAAAAAAGTTCTTGTAGATAGTTTTCAGAAAATTTTAAGAGCTATATCTCCAGTACTTCCGCATTTAGCAAATGAATGTTTAGAAGAACTAGAGATAAGAGAAAAAAATACATGGCCTAAAATAGATCACAAATTTATTTCCAATATTGACCAAATTAAAATTGTAGTCCAAATTAATGGTAAAAAAAGAGATTTACTAGAATTTGAAAGCAGCGTTAGTGAAGAAGATGTTCTCAAAGTAATTGAAAAAAATAAAAAACTAGAGAAATTTTTAAAAGATAAAGAAATTGTAAAAAATATTTACGTAAAAGATAAAATTATTAATATAATCACTAAATGAAAAGATTTTTTTTTACATTAATTCTTTTTTTAATTTTAACTAATTGTGATTTCAGACCTATATACTCTACTGAAAAAATCAATTTTTCAGTTAAAGAAATAATAGTTAATGACAGCAACAAATTAAATAAAAGTTTAGCCAAATCATTAAATTTTTTAACAGAAATACAAAATACAAATCAATTAATTCTTAATATTAATATTAATAAATCTATCGAAATTAAAACAAGAAACTCTAAAGGGGATCCTGAAATATTTGAAATGATTTTAATACTAGAAATTCAAACAAGTAATAAAGATAATATAATTAACACGAAAAATTTAAGAAGAAATATAAATTATAATAATAACTCTGATAAATTTAAACTCAATCAGTATGAAAAAGATCTAGAAGAAATTTTACTTAGTAAATTAGTCGAAGACGTTTTAAAATATCTATCAAATTTGCAATGATTATTAAAAATTTCGATTTAGAAAAAAATTATAAAAATTATAATTTTTTTTTATTTCATGGTGTAAATGAAGGGCTAAAAGAGGAATATTTAGATAAAGTTTTTATTAAAAAATTTTCACAAAATTCATATCAATATACTGAAAAAGAAATTCATCAAAATTTTGAAAAATTTTATAATGAAATATTTTCTTTATCTTTTTTTGAAAAAGAAAAATTAATTATTGTTAAGAATGTCACGGAAAAAATTAGAGAAGATATCATTGAATTAAGTCAAAAAAAAATTGAGGATGTTAAAATAGTGCTGTTTTCAGATATGCTTGATAAACGCTCAAAATTAAGAAATTTATTTGAAAAAGAAAAGAAATTAGCTTCCATCCCTTTTTATCAAGATAATGTTCAAACTTTATCAGCTTTAGTAACCAATTTTTTTCGTAATAAAAAAATTTCTGTATCATCTGAAACAATAAACTTGATTGTCAATAAAAGTAATGGGGAACGAAAAAATTTAAAAAATGAATTGGAAAAAATAGAAATGTATACAAAAAATAAATCAAATATTTCTGCTGATGAAATAAAGATATTAACTAACACAGCTGAAAATCACGATATTGGTGAACTAGTAGACAATTGTTTAGCAAAAAACGATAAACAAATTAGATATTTAATGAATGAAAATAATTTTGGGTCAGATGATTCAATCATTATAATCAGAATTTTTCTGTTTAAGGCAAAAAGATTATTAAATTTAATAGATATTTTTACTGAACAAAAAAACATTGATAAAACAATTGCTAGTGCTAGACCACCAATTTTTTGGAAAGATAAAGATTTGATAAAAAGACAAATAAAATCTTGGACTTTAAATCAAGTCGAAAAACTTATTATAGAAATAAATGAAATAGAGTTATTAGTAAAAACTAATACTCATAACTCAGTGCACATTTTATCAGATTTTATACTTAACAAATCAAAATAATTAATAATTAGATTTAATAACATCAATTAATCTGTTTAATTGATCTAGATCTTTATACTCTATTTTAATTGAACCTTTGTTATTTCTGCTATTAGAAATTATTACTTTTAAGCCTATTTTATCTATTAATGAATTTTCTAATGTCTGTACATTTACATCTCTTGATTTTAAAGATTTCTTCTTAGTTTTAAAAATTTTAACTAGATTTTCTGCCTGTCGAACAGATAACTTTTTATCATGTATTTTATTTGCCACAAATTCGGCGTTATCTAGTCCTACTAAAATTTTTGCGTGCCCAGCAGTAATCTTTCTTGTTTCAATTAAATTTAAAACCTCTTTGGGTAAAGTTAATATTCTTAAACTGTTAGTAATATAACTTCTGCTCTTACCAATAAACTTTGAAACTTTTTCATGATCATATGAAAATTCATCTATTAAACGTTGATAACTTTGGGCTTCTTCAAGGGGATTAAGATCGTCTCTTTGTACATTTTCAATTATTGCAAATTCTAAGGACTTTAAATCATCAACATTTGTAATTACTACTGGGACTTCCTCTAGCCCTGCTTTTTTCGCTGCTAAAAAACGCCTTTCTCCAGCTATAATTTCGTATTTATCATTATCTTTATTGTGTTTTCTAACAATTATAGGCTGAAGAACACCTCTTTCTTTAATGGAATTCGTTAATTCATTTAATTTATTTTCATCAAAAATTTTTCTTGGTTGAAATCTGTTTTTAACGATCTTGCTAACTTCAACTGTATTATTTTTATTCGTTGATTTAGTTTCGCCAATTAAAGACGATAGTCCCCTACCCAATCCTTTTTTTAATTTATTCATTAAGCAACACTTTCAATCTGAAATTCTTTATTTAAAAATTCGTCTGTAAAACTAAAATAAGATTTACTTCCTGGACAAGTTTTATCATAAATTAAAACTGGTACTCCATGTGATGGAGCTTCTGATAATCTTACATTTCTAGGTATTACAGTGTTATAAACTTTATCTTTAAAATACTCTCTTGCTTCTTTCTCCACTTCTGAAGATAGTTTATTTCGTTTATCATACATAGTTAGTAAAATACCTTGTATTCCTAATTTTGGATTTAAATTAGATTTTACCCTTTCTATAGTTTTCATTAATTGTGTTAATCCTTCTAATGCAAAAAATTCTGTTTGAAGTGGAACTAATAAAGTTACAGAGGAAACCAGCGCCATTACTGTCAACAGGCTTAAAGAAGGGGGACAATCAATCAATATATAATCATAATTTTGTTTATTTTCTTGAGAAAAATCAGCTAGTTTTTCTTTCAAAATAAATGCTCTTTTTTCATCTCCAGCTGTTTCCACCTCTAAGCCAGACAAATCAACATTCGAAGTAATTAAATCTAAATTAGAGAATTCAGTTTTTTTTATGCAATCTAATATTGATTTTGATCCATTTAACACTCCATAAATGGTTAAATCAGAGTCCTCAGTATTAGAAAGGCCTAATCCTGTGGTAGCATTTCCTTGGGGATCTAAGTCAATAACTAAAACTTTTTTGTTTAGTTGTGAAAGACCTGCGGCTAAATTAATTACTGTTGTTGTTTTTCCAACACCACCTTTTTGATTAATTATCGAAATTATTTTCATATTTTCTTTATATCTTTAATATTCAAAATAAATGAATCGTTGCTTGTAATACTTTTTTTTGTCTCATAATCTAATCTCCATTTTTTCAGTGTTTCAGACAAAATTTCATTTCCAGTCTTGCCCATAAAGATGATTAGATTTTTAAAGTTTTTAAAATTTGTGTAAAGTAATTCTAAAACAACTGGTAAAGGTTTGAATGCTCTTGAAGTGATAATCACTTTATCATTGTCAGTATTATCAAAAATATTTTCTTTGATTACTTCTGTGTTTAAATTTAGATTAGAAGATACCTGTTTTAAGAAATTGGCCTTATGAAAACTTTTTTCGTACATAACTGTTTTAATTCTACTCCCATTATTTTTTGAAAGAATTGAAAGTAAAATTCCTGGTAATCCTGATCCTGATCCTAGGTCTATTATTTTTTTTTGATTAAAATCAATAAAATCAGTAATTTGCATTGAATCAATTATATGTCTTTTAACTATGTATTCTCTATTTATATTTGCTCTGCTTATCAAATTGACAACTTTATTCTCTTGTATAATAAGATCAATATATTTTTCTAGATCTATACAAGTTTCACGTGAAACATTTGGAAAAAATCTTTTTATGTTTCTTTCAATTACTGAATCGTCCATTAAGCTATTTGCTTAATAGACTTTCTTTTGACATGTGACAACAAAATATATGCTGCAGCAGGAGTTACACCATCAATTCTAAGCGCTTGACCTAAAGTTTTTGGTTTAATTATCTTAAATTTGGCTTTAACTTCGTTCGATAGTCCTGATAGGTTGTCGTAATTGACATTTTCAGGGATAACTAAGTTTTCATCTCTTTTGAATGCTAATATATCTGCATTCTGCTTATTCAAATAGCCTTTATAATGACAATTTATTTCGATCTGCTCATCAATTTCATCATTAAAAAAAGGTACATCAGGCCAAATTTCTCTAATTTTATGCATTTTTACAGAATTTCTTGATAAAATATCTTCAGCACTTCTAAGTATTCCATCTTTAGCTATTTTAATGTCGAATTGTTCAGCCTTAGAAGGAGATATCTTTAGAGACTTCATAACATTTTTGGTTTCATCAATTTTGTTTAATTTATCGTAAAAATGGTTTTTTCTATTTTCTGATATTAGCCCAATTTTAGTTCCTCGTTCAGTTAAACGTATATCTGCATTATCTGCTCTCAAGGAAAGTCTGTACTCTGCTCTTGAAGTAAACATTCTATAAGGCTCCGCTACGCCTTTAGTAACTAGATCATCAATCATTACTCCGATATAGGCCTCGGATCTGTCTAAAATAAAAGGTTCTTGGTCCTTAACAGATAACGCTGCATTTATGCCAGCGATAAGTCCTTGGGCAGCAGCCTCTTCATAACCAGTCGTACCATTGATTTGTCCAGCTAGGAAAAAATTTTTAATTTTTTTTGTCTCAAGAGTTAAAAATAACTCTCTAGGGTCAACATAATCATATTCTATTGCATAACCGGGTCTAATTATTTTTACATTTTCTAAACCGTTGATATTATTGCATATTTCTTGCTGAACATCTTCTGGGAGTGAAGTTGAGATACCATTTGGATATATCGTATAATCATTTAATCCTTCAGGCTCAAGATAAATTTGATGCCTACTTTTTCCTTCAAACTTTACGATCTTATCTTCTACAGAAGGACAATATCTCGGACCAACACCTTGTATTGAGCCAGAATACATCGCACTCTTATTTAAATTTTTTTTAATAATCGAATGAACTTTTTCATTCGTATAAGTCATACGACAACTAACTTGTTGATTTAGATTTTGTTTTGTAAGAAAAGAAAAAAAATATGGTTTGTCATCTGCAAACTGTTCCTCTAAATTTGAAAAGTTAATTGTTCTAGCATCTAATCTTGGAGGTGTTCCAGTTTTCAATCGTCCAATTTTAAAATCAAAATTTTTTAATTGCTCACTTAATCCGATTGTTGGTTTTTCATTAAATCTTCCAGCTGGAATTTTATTATCACCAATATGGATGAGACCATTTAAAAAAGTACCAGTAGTCAGAATTATTTTCTTTGAAAAAATATTAGAACCAGATTTAGTAACAAAACCACTTATTGAATTTTTATTAAAAATAAATTCAATTACAGAATCTGAAATTATTGTTAAATTACAGTAGTTTACAAGTTTTTCTTGCATATATTTCTTATATAATGATCTATCAGATTGAGTTCTAGGCCCCCTTACAGCTGGACCTCTGCTACTATTCAATAATCTAAATTGAATACCCGACTTATCAGCTACTTCCGCCATTACACCATCTAAGGCATCTATTTCTCTAACAAGGTGTCCTTTACCCAAACCACCAATTGCAGGGTTACATGACATTTCACCAATTGTATTAAAGTCATTAGTAAATAAAGCTGTGTTGACACCTAGCCTTGCAGATGCAGCAGCTGCCTCACATCCAGCATGACCTCCACCAATTACTACTACATCAAATTTATACTCTTTTTTCATCATCCTAAACTTATATTGCAATAGTATATTTACAAGGTCCGAAAAACCTTTTTAATAAAGGATATTTTTATTTTCCAATACAAAAATCATTAAAAATTTTTCCTAAGACTTCCTCGACATCAACATCTCCAACAACTCGACCAAGGTATCTAGTTGCCAACCTTAAATCCTCTGCCGCTTTATCAAATTCATTTATTGATTTTTTTTCTAAAAAGATTTTTAAATGCGAAATACATTTTTCTAAATTGTGCCTATGTCTTTCCCTTGATATTAAAATATTTTCATTAATAGCAAATTTATGTTTTAACTTTTTTTTTATTTCTTCAACAAAAGTATTAAGATTTGTTTCTTCCCTAACTGAAATTAAAATATGTTCCAGACTACCAATGGAATTTGTATCAAAATCATCTGAAATTAAATCGGATTTATTTATTACAATTAAAGAATTTTCGTCATATAACTGGTCAAAAAACCCTTTAAAATGTGGGTTTTTTGCATCTAATAATATTATTTTCATATCGGCATTTTGAGCCTTATCTATAGCAATTTGAACACCCTTCTTTTCAATTTGATCATTTGTCTCCCGTATTCCAGCCGTATCTGAGATGAGCACAGGGTATCCATCTAAATTCAAACTAACTTCAATTGTGTCTCTAGTCGTGCCCTCAATTTCAGAAACAATAGCAACTTCTCTTTTTGATAAGTAATTTAATAAGCTTGATTTGCCTGCATTTGTTGGGCCCACAATGACAATTTTAAATCCGTTACGAATTTTTTCTCCAACTTTATTATCATTCAAGATCGAATTTATAATTTTAATTATATCGTGCGTTTCATTTTTAATATTTTTCAAAATATCTTTTGGTAAATCTTCATCTGGAAAATCAATTTTTGCTTCAACATTAGCTAAAATTTTTAATAATCTATTTCTCAACTCTTCGTATTTTTTTGAAACCTTGCCACTTAAAAGATTTATGGCTTGTCTTCTTTGTAGATCAGTTTCAGATGAAATAAGGTCAGATAAAGCTTCTATGTTAAGCAAGTTTATCTTGCCGTTTTCAAAAGCAATTTTTGTAAACTCTCCAGGTTCTGCCAGCCTGCAATTTTCTATTTTCGACAAAGATCTGAGTAGAGCGCTTACAACTGCATTACTCCCATGTATATGGAATTCCGCTAAATCTTCTCCTGTGTAGCTATTTGGTCCAGGAAACCACAACAGCATTCCTTGATCTAATAATTCATTATTTTCAGGATTATATATTTTACATAGTTTAGCTTCTTTTGGATTTGGTAACTTAATTTTTGTTAATTTGCTTAACGCTCTTTTGGTTTCGGGCCCTGATATTCTAATTATGGCTATGCCTGATTTATTTGATCCTGTAGATAAGGCAAAAATAGTCATTTTAAAATAAGTTTATTTGATCACTTTTAATAAAAAATATAAATAAGAAAATAATTATAAAATCTAAAAAAAAGAAAGTAAGTGAAATTAAATATTTTTATTATGCTGGCTTATTCATAGAATTAAAAAATTCAGCATTATTCTTTGTATCTTTCAATTTTGAACTTATAAACTCGATGGCATCCATTGTCCCCATCGGAGCAATAATTCTTCTTAGGACATTCATTTTTTGAAGATCATTTTTATCAAAAAGAAGCTCTTCTCTTCTTGTTCCCGATTTGGTTATATCTATTGCAGGATAAATTCTTTTATCAGCGATTTTTCTATCAAGTACAGTTTCGCTGTTACCGGTTCCTTTAAATTCCTCAAAAATTACTTCGTCCATTCTGCTTCCAGTGTCAATTAGTGCTGTAGAAATAATTGTTAATGAACCACCTTCTTCAATGTTTCTAGCAGCACCAAAAAATCTTTTTGGTCTTTGTAAAGCATTTGCATCAACACCACCTGTTAAAACCTTACCAGAACTTGGTATTACAGCATTATAGGCTCTTCCTAATCTCGTTATAGAGTCTAACAAAATGACTACATCTTTTTTATGTTCTGTTAATCTTTTTGCCTTTTCAATTACCATTTCAGCTACCGCAACGTGTCTTTGTGCGGGTTCATCAAATGTGGAACTTATAACTTCACCTTTGACGGTTCTTTGCATGTCAGTAACTTCTTCAGGTCTTTCATCAATCAACAAGACAATCAAGTAACATTCTGGATAATTCTTCGCAATTGAATTCGCAATACTCTGTAGCATGATTGTTTTCCCAGCTTTTGGTGGAGAAATAATTATTGATCTTTGCCCTTTACCAATAGGGCTTACAAGATCTATTAATCTTGGAGTTAAATCTTGTTTTTTATCAGGTTTAGTCGCTTCAATCTCCATAACTAATTGTTTATTTGGATACAGAGGCGTTAAATTATCAAAAGCAATTTTATGTCTTGATTTATCTGGTTCTTCAAAATTGATCTTGCTTACTTGTAAAAGTGCAAAATATCTTTCCCCTTCTTTTGGGGCTCTTACCGCTCCTTCAACTGTATCACCTGTTCTTAAGCCAAATTTTCTAATTTGGCTTGGACTTACATAAATATCATCTGGTCCAGGTAAATAATTTGACTCCATCGCTCTTAAAAAACCAAACCCATCTTGTAATAATTGAAGCACACCAACGCCTGTTATTTCCTCTTTTTCAGCAACTTTTTTTAAAATTGCAAATATGATTTCTTGTCTTCTTAAAGTGCTTGCATTTTCAATACCAAGTTCCTCGGCCTGAGTAATTAATTGTTCAGATGTTTTTAATTTAAGTTCTTGAATATTCATATTTGATTGGATTTAAATAAGATAAGATTTTTTGAGTATAATGCTTACAAATTAAATTTCAACCCTAGATTGGCTTAAAAATTACTACAAATATGATTAATATTAGAAGTAATGTGGGTATTTCGTTAATATATCTGAAGAATTTAGATGATTTGTTATTCTCATTAATTTTAAATTTATTTAACAATTTTCCCAAATAAAAATGATAAGATGTAAGAAGCGCAACAAATATGAGCTTTAATTGTAACCACAAAGCTCCTAATTGATCAAAACCAACTTTAGATATTAATAGTAATCCAAACAACCAGCTTAAAACCATTGCTGGCGTCATAATATAATAAAACAGTTTACGCTCCATAGTTTTAAATACTGAAGTAACAATTTCATTATTATTTTCTGAATGATAAACAAAAATTCTAGGTAGATACAACAAACCAGCCATCCAAGAGATTACTGCTATTAAATGTATGCTTTTAAATAACAAGTAACTATTCATAATCTAAACAAGGACATTTTTTAAAATTTCTAGGACATTGTATTTTTGGAGGGTATAAGCTTTCTGTTAATTTATTATCTTCTTTATTAATTACTAAATTAGATAAGGACGATATAAAATTTACATTATCTCCAAGAGCAGGGATCCTCACATATTCCACACATCCATTTTTGTCTGCTAATTCTTTGTACTCTATATCAAGTTCTACTAATGTTTCTGAATGTTCAGATACAAAAGCAATTGGTACTAAAGCAATCTTTTTTCCCATTTTTGAATTTTCTACAATTACATCTTCAGTCGATGGACCAATCCACTTTAGTGGTCCAACTCTACTTTGATAACTTAAAATCCAATCTAAATTTTTTATATTCATCTTGTTAACAATTTTATTAACTGATTGCTCGACCTGCCATTGGTATGGATCTCCTTTTTTAATGTTTTTTTCTGGCAAACCATGAGCAGAAAAGATTAACTTATAATTGCTTAGATCTTTAATTTTCTTATAAATTTCGTCTATATGTGCATCAATAAATTTTGCTTCGGTTGGGTAACAACAAATTGTTGATGTTTTAACATTATAATCGTTTTTCTTACACACATCGTGCCATTCCTTTATTGACGATCCCGATGTTGCTGCTGAATATTGTGGATATAAAGGTAATAATATTACTTCCACAGGATTAAAATTTTTGACTTCATGGATAACATTTTCAGCTCTAGGGTGCCAACACCTCATAACAATAAAACATTTATATTCATTATTTTGATCTTCCTCATTTAATTTATTTTCCAATGAGTTTGATTGGTCTATAGTTAATCTTAAAATTGGTGATGCTCCACCAAGCTCTTCGTAAATTTTCTTTGCTGTTGGTGCTCTTCTGCTGGATATTAATTTTGCTAAAGGGTATCTTAAAAATTTAGGTAAATTTAATATTGCAGGATCATAGAACAGATTAAATAGAAATGGCTCTACATTTTCTAGTTTATCTGGTCCTCCTAAATTAAGTAAAATTACAGCTTTTTTCATTTAATAATCTTTTACAAATTTTACTAGATAATCCATCATTTCAAGTTTTGTTTCCGGCAAAATACCATGACCCAAATTAAAAATATATGGATGATCTTTAAAAATATCTAAATACCTTTTGGCTTCTTTCTTTAAGTTATCTTTATCTGTTAATAATACTTTAGGATCCATACCACCTTGAACTGGTATTTTTATATTTTTTACAATTTCCATAGGATTAACTTCATAATCTATACAAACTGCATCTGGTTTAACTATATCACAATAATTTTTATAATTTTTAATGCCTTTTGGAAAACAAATTACCGGAACATTTAAACTTTTAACATAATCTACTAAACTTAAAGTAGGAATATATACATAATTGGGCAAATCTTTTTCTTCCAATAAGCCTGCCCAGCTATCAAAAATTTGTATTACTTCAGCACCATTATCTATTTGATTCTTAATGTGTAATTTTAAAAACCTCTCGATTAAAAATAAAATTCTATTTATTAAAAAATCATCATTAAAAAAGTCATCTTTTAACTTTAACTTGGGTGATTGTTTGTTTAATATGTAAACTAATAAAGTCCAAGGAGCACCAACAAACCCTATGGTACTTTTTTTATCTGTTAAACTATTTTTGCTTACTTGATTTATTGCTTTATAAACTGGATAAACCCTTTCCACAAAATCAACTTCATCTAATTTTGAAGCTTCTTCTAAATTTAGTTCACCTAATAATGGGCCAAAATCTTTTTTAAATTCTACTTTTTGATTTAATCCATATGGTAACATTAAGATATCAGAAAAAATTATAGCTGCATCGAGGTTAAATCTTTTTAATGGTTGTAAAGTTATTTCTGAAGATAAATCAGCATTAAGACATAATTTGATAAAGTCTGGGTTTAATTTTCTAATTTCTCTAAACTCTGGCAAATACCTGCCAGCTTGTCTCATTATCCATATAGGATTAATATCAGTGTTATTTTCTTTAATTACTTTATGAATAGGTGTCATTTAATAATTATATATATTTAGATAGTTATATTAGTAAGTACTGTGAATAATGGTAATTAAAACTTATTAACACTTTATTCAGCTTTTATTTAATAATTTTTTCCTATTTTTTGAGTTATTTTAAATTTAATTAAACATTTGTATAATTTTTTTACAGTATTTTCAAAATGTGAATAAAACCCTTATTTTTCAATCAATTTAAATAAAAAATAAATTTGTTAAATTTAATTTAAATATTACAAAGATATTAACAGGATATACATGAGTAATACTTATCAAATTTTTCTAATTTCTGACTCAACAGGAGAAACATTAGATAGAATTTTTTTATCTCTTAAAGCACAGTTTCAAAATATAGAATACAAAGTTAATTCATATTCATTTACAAGAACAGAAAATCAAGTTTTAAAGATTCTTGATATTGCTAAAAGAGAGAAAAATTCAATTATTTTGTATACAATAGTTGATAATAATTTGGCTAAATTTTTAGCAAATAAAAGTGATGAAAAAAAAATTCCATGTTTTGGCGTACTAGGAAGTTTAATATTAAGTTTCTCTAAATTGTTTAATCAAAAAGCTTCCCACGAACCGAGCGGTCAACATGCTTTAAATGAAGAGTATTACGAACGTATTGAAGCTATACAATATACAATGAACCATGACGATGGAAATCTTCTTAATGATATTGAAAAATCTGATATTATTTTATTAGGTGTAAGTAGAACAAGTAAAACTCCAACATCAATTTATTTAGCAAACAAAGGTTTTAAAACAGCAAATATCCCTTTAGTTAATCAAAAGTCTATTCCAGATATTTTAAAAAAAGATCCACAAAATTTTTGTGTAATAGGGCTCACCACAGAAGCAGAAAGACTTGTAGATATAAGAAAAAATAGAATGAATTCTCTCAAAGAAACTAAAAGTCAAGATTATACAGATTTAGAGAAAATTAAGAAAGAAGTACAAGATGCAAAAGAGTTATTTAAAAAGTATAATTGGCCTTCAATTGATGTTACTAGAAAATCAGTAGAGGAAACAGCAGCATCAATTATAAAAATTCATGAAATATATATAAGTAAAAAAAATGGGTAGAAAGATAATTTTAGCTTCCAAAAGTAAAGTTAGAAAAGAAATTCTCGATAAAAATGGTTTAAACTGTGAAGTCCAGCCATCAAACGTCGATGAAGATATTGTTAAAAAAAGTTTAGAAAAACAAAAAGCATCACCCGAAGAAGTTTCAAAAAATTTAGCAGAATTAAAAGCGAACAAGGTAAGTCAAAAATTTACTGATGAGTTTGTGATAGGAGCAGATAGTGTAATTGATCTTAACGGCAAAGTTATTTCAAAACCAACAAACAGAGATCAAGCATATGAAATTCTAAAAAATTTAAATGGACAAACGCATTATTTAATCAGCTCCGTTTGTATATCTAAGGGTGGAAATATGATTTGGAATTTCACTGATAAAGCCACATTAACAATGAAAAGTATGACTGAAAAGGAAATGAAAGAATATTTATCTAAAATAAGTGATGAAGCCTTATATGCTTATAATGTATATCAAATTGAAGGATTAGGTAGGTCCTTATTTTCTAAGATAGAAGGAAATGAAAATACAATTATGGGTCTTCCGGTTGAAAATATAAAAGACTACTTAAAAAATTATAATGAATAAAAATTATCTTATTATCGGGAATCCTGTAGAACATTCCCTATCACCAAAAATTCATAATTTTTGGTTTAATGAAAATAATATTAACGCTACTTATAAAAAAGAAACATTATCAGAAAGTAAGCTAGAAAATTTAGTTAAGAGAATAAAAGAAGGAAATATAAGTGGAGCCAATGTTACTGTTCCGTTCAAACAAAAGATAATACCTTTTCTTGATAAATTGTCGGATCTTGCAAAAAAAACTCAATCAGTGAATACGTTATATAAAGAAGATGATCTGGTGATTGGTGATAACACTGATGTGTATGGTTTTTTACAATCAATTTTAAATCAAAACATTAGCCTTAAAAATAAAGATGCTCTTATTGTGGGTGCTGGTGGGGTAGTCCCATCCGTAATAACTGCCCTTGAAGATTTATCAATAAGAAAAATTTATATAAAAAATAGAACGAAAGAAAAGTTATTAAAATTAGAAGAAACATTTGCTAACATAAATTCTTTGGAATGGGATCATGAGATTGATTGCGATATCGTAATAAATGCTACTAGTCTTGGATTAAAGCCAGACGATCAAATAAATTTGAACTTTGATAGTTTAAAAAATAAAATAATTTTTTATGATACAATTTATAATCCTCCAGTAACTAATTTTTTAAAAAAAGCAAAAGAGAAAGGACACGTCATTATAAATGGAAAGCTAATGTTGCTTTTACAAGCTCAAAAAGCGTTTCAAATTTGGACTGGAATTAATCCTAAAATAGATCAAAAATTTTTGAATTACTTAAATGATTAGAATAGCATTAGTAGGTGATATTGGATCGGGTAAAAGTTATTTTTCAAAATTATTTAAATTTCCTATTTTTAATGCAGATTTAGAAGTAACTAAAATTTATGAAAAAGATAAAAATTTTAATAAATTAATTAGAAAAAAATTTCCTCAACAGATCTTCTCTTTCCCGCTAAAAAAAGAAGAACTCATAAAATGTATTTTATCTAATCCTGGAAATTTAAAAAAAATCTCAAAAATTGTACATCCGATAGTTAGAAAAAAACTAAACATATTTCTAAAGAAGAATAAAAATAAAAAGTTTGTGATTTTAGATATCCCACTTTATTTAGAGAATAAACTTCGATTAAAAAATGACGTGATTATCTACATAGACTCTAAAAATAAAGATATAAAATCCAGATTATTAAAAAGAAAGAGTTTTAATAACAAATTGCTAAAGTTATTTAAAAAAATTCAGCTTCCATTATTAGCAAAAAAAAAGAAATCTGATTTTATAATTAAAAATAATTTTACTACAAAAAAAGCTAAAAGATCTGTAAAATACATACTTACACAATTAAGACATGAAAGAAATAATACTTGATACGGAAACCACAGGTTTAAATGTTAAAGATGGACATAGAATTGTTGAAATTGGTTGTATAGAATTAGAAAATTTGGTTCCAACCAAGAAAACATTTCATTGTTATTTAAATCCAGAAAGAAAGGTCTCAGAAAAGGCTTTTGAAGTTCATGGATATTCAGATGAATTTTTATCAAAACAAAAAAAATTTTCTGAAATAGCAGATAATTTCCTTAACTTTATTGAAGGCAAGAGATTGGTTATTCACAATGCAGAATTTGATATAGGGCATTTAAATAATGAAATGTTAACTATTGGAAAAAAAAAAATTAATAATGAAGTTGTAGATACACTTGTGCTAGCGAGAAATAAATTTCCAGGTTCGCCTATTAATTTAGACTCTTTATGTAAACGATATAGAATAGATAACTCTAGAAGAACGAGGCATACAGCTTTAATTGACTGTGATTTATTAGCCAAAGTATATATTAACCTTTTAGATCAAAAAGAACCAACTTTAGATTTTAAAAGTGAAAATAAAAATGCAGTACAGATGAATGATGATAATATTCAATATTATAAAAAAATTATTAAACCATCAGAAGATGAAATTAACCTACATAAAAGTTTTTTAAAAAATGATTTAAAGAAAAATTATTTTAACTAAATCGATTATTATAAAGTTTTTCAAAATCTATTTTTTTTTCTAATTTTATTTCTGGATGACCGGAATTATGAATTAAGTTAAGAAAAGCCTTCTCCAAATTAGGATATATTTGATTCTGAACATCACAAAGAATTATTTTTTCTAAATCTTTTTTTTCACTTACTTTTTCGTCAACTCTAATTATTGTTGCATAAACAATTTCAAAATAAGATCTTTTCTCATTTTCTTCCTTATCCTCAAATTTTAAGGTTGTATTAATTTCAACCATTTTATTTTTTAGCGGTTTAGAGTTAATATCAATATTCAAATGATATTTTGAAATATTTTCTCTTACAAATATATATGTTTCTATATCAGGTGTTTCACTTGATAAGTCTTTTATATATTGTCCTAAAATTTTATATTTTTCTGTCATGGTCATCTTCTATATCTTCAAATTCCCCTTCGATAAAATTCTTTTTTTCATTTTTTTTGTTTTCATAATTTTTGCTGATACGAGTGAAGAATAATTTTCTCGTGGGAGGAAAAATTAATAAAAAACCCAAAGTATCAGTGGCAAAGCCAGGAATAATTAACAATACTGCTGCAAATGCAATTGCAGCGCCAGAAATTAACTCATATGCAGGTATTTGGTTTCTAACCATATTGGTCAGCCCAGATTTAATTGTATTTAGTCCTTCATGTTTTGCGTAATACACACCAACCACAGCAGTAAAAAATATTAAAAAAATAGTTTTAAAAGCTCCAATTTGAGAGCCTATTTTAATAAATAGATAAATTTCGATAATTGGAATGAGTATAATTGATAATAGCAGTGTGTTCATTTGACTTTAATGTAATTTGTTGGTTGAAATAATCAACATAGTAATTACTATTAATGCATGAATTACAGCTTTGAGTACATAGACATTATTCTACTCGCGATGATCGCAGGTTTTATTTTCTTAAGATTAAGAGGAATTCTTGGAAGAAGAAGTGGCTTTGAGGGAAAACCAGCCACACAATTTGAAAAAATTTTAAAAGATGTTCAAAAAGAAAATCAACCTAAGCCTAGAGAAAATTTTGATGATGTGGCACAAAAGGAATTTATTAGTGGTGCTAAAATCGCATACGAAACTATTATCACTGATTTTAGTGACAGTGATAATAAGTTAACCACAAGTAAACCGTTACTAAGTAAAGAAATTTTCACTCAATTTAATGAAGCTTTAAAAGAACGAGATAAGAGAGGTCATACTGCAGAGATTACTTTTATCGGTGTAAATTCAGCAACAATAAAAGAACATAAAAAAGAAGATAACTTTTTAAAAGTTACTGTAGATTTTGTAAGCGAAGTTATTACTTGTATTAGAGATAAAGAAAAAAAAATTATTTCTGGTGATCCTGAGAAAATTAAAAAAATATATGACACTTGGATCTTTTCAAGAGACACAAGATCAAATAATCCAAATTGGCAACTTATAGAAACCCTAACATAATTGAGTAAAATTTCAGATCAAGATAAGAAAGATTGGCAAAATTTTTTATCTAAAAAAGAAAAATTACCTAACAAAGATTCAGTTCAATCAAATAAAAAAAACTATAAAAGTTCTGAAATTGACTTACATGGATTTACGTTAGATGAAGCAAACAAGAAAATTGAAAAATTCATTCTTGATAGTTATGAAAATGGTTTCAATAAATTAAGAATAGTAACGGGTAAAGGTTTACACTCAAACAACGAAAAGGATCCTTACGTATCAAAAGATTTAAGTATTTTAAGATATTCAGTTCCTGAATATATAAAGAACAATAATGAGCTAATGAATTTGATAACAGAATTTAAAGAGGCTAATATTCAAGAAGGCGGGGAGGGAGCTTTCTATATTTTTTTAAAAAAGAAAAAATTATAAAATAAATTTAGAAAGATCAGAGTCTTTTACTAAAGTATCTAAATTTTTGTCAATATAAGCTTTGTTAATTAAAATTTTTTCTCCAGATCTATCTGTTGCTGTAAAACTGATATCATCTAATATTTTCTCAATTATAGTGTGTAATCTACGAGCACCAATATTTTCAACAGTTGCATTTACCTCTGATGCTATATTTGCAATTCTATCTATCCCATCTTCAGAAAATTCAAGTTCGACATTTTCAGTTTTAAGAAGTGCCACATATTGTTTTATTAAACTATAGTCTGGTTCTTTAAGAATTCTTTTAAAATCATCACTAGTTAATGCTTCTAGTTCCACTCTGATTGGTAATCTTCCTTGTAATTCTGGCAAAAGATCAGAGGGTTTTGCAAGCTGAAATGCTCCTGAAGCGATGAATAAAATATGATCAGTTTTGATTGGTCCATATTTTGTGTTAACTGTTGTTCCCTCAATTAAAGGCAATAAATCTCTTTGAACACCTTCTCTTGAAACATCACCACCAACTCTATCAGTTCTCGCTGAAATCTTATCTATTTCATCTAAAAAAACTATTCCATTATTTTCTGTAGAAATCTTAGCCGCTTTTATAATTTTATCTTGTTCAATTAATTTATCAGATTCATCATTTATTAAAATTTCATGAGACTCTTTTACTGTCATTTTCTTTTTCTTTTCTTTAGGCCCCATTGACTTTCCAAGCATGTCGCTAATATTGATCATGCCTATATTTGCACCTGGCATACCAGGAATTTCAAAAGAGGCACCATTTCCTCCACCAGCATCACTTACAGCAATTTCAATTTCGTTATCGTCTAAATCACCATTTCTTAATCTTTGTCTAAAACTTTCTCTTGTAGCAGGACTAGCTTTTTTACCGACTAAAGCATCCAATACTTTTTCTTCAGCCATTTTTTGAGCTTTAGCTTTAACTTCTTTTCTTTTTTTAACCTTCTCCATTGAAATGGCAATTTCAATTAAATCTCTAACGATTTGTTCTACGTCCCTACCCACATATCCAACTTCAGTAAATCTAGTTGCTTCAACCTTTACAAAAGGTGCTTCTGCAAGTTTAGATAATCTTCTAGAAATTTCAGTTTTTCCAACTCCAGTTGGTCCAATCATTAAAATATTCTTTGGTAAAACCTCATTTTTCATTTCACCATCGAGCGCTTGTCTTCTCCATCTGTTTCTCAAAGCAACAGCCACAGCTCTTTTAGCTTTATTTTGCCCAACCACAAATCTATCTAATTCAGAAACTATTTCTCTTGGTGATAAAGAACTTCCAAGTGAAGCTTCATTTTTTTTATTATCCTTTGGATGAAGTTGAGTAACGTTTGATTTATCCATTATATTTTTTCAATTTTAACATTATCGTTTGTAAATACGCATATATCTGCAGCAACTTTAATTGCTTTCTTTGCAACTTCTTCTGCTGTCAAATCAGTTTCCATCAATACTTTACCAGCTGCTAAGGCATAGTTACCACCAGAACCTATTCCTATTACATCCCCTTCAGGTTCTAGAACATCACCAGTCCCAGATATAATATAACTATTATTTTTATCACCCACAGCCATTAATGCTTCTAATCTTCTTAAATACTTATCTGTACGCCAGTCTTTAGCAAGTTCAACAGCCGCTCTTGATAAATTACCTGCATGTTTTTCTAGCTTTCCTTCAAGTCTCTCAAATAGAGTTAGAGCGTCTGCGGTTGATCCAGCAAAACCTGCAACAACATCTCTTTTTTCAATCTTTCTTACCTTTGATGCTGTACTTTTAACTACGGTATTGCCCATACTTACTTGACCATCACCAGCAACTACTACATCTTTGTTTTTTCTTACTAATACTATTGTAGTCATATTAATAAGGTGGATATTAATTTTTATTCTTCAAGTAGCGATTACTGATATTGATATATTTCTTAATCCATATATACCTTCATGAACATATGGCTAGAAAAGGTAAAATTGCGAGAAAAACTAAAGAAACAAGCATTAGTGTTGAAGTAAACATTGATGGTAAGGGAAAATACGAAATAGATACTGGCATAGGATTTTTAGATCATATGCTAGAACAATTATCAAAACACTCACTAATAGATTTAAAAGTTAAGGCTAAAGGTGATACTCATATTGATCTTCACCACACAACAGAAGACACTGGTATTGCTATAGGTGAAGCTCTTAAAAAGGCAGCAAAAAAATTTGTTGGCATAAAAAGATATGCTCATGCAATGATACCAATGGATGAAACTTTAACCAGAGTAGCTGTTGATGTATCCAATAGACCTTATTTAATTTGGAAAGTAAAAGTTAAAGTTGAAAAATTAGGTGAGATGGATACAGAGCTATTTAAAGAGTGGTTTCAAGCCTTCTCTCAAGCAGCTGGAGTTACTTTGCATGTAGAAAATATTTATGGAGAAAATAGCCATCATATAATTGAGTCTTGCTATAAAGGTTTAGCAAGATCATTAAGAACAGCATTAGAAATGGATCCAAGAAACAAAAAATTAATTCCATCAACTAAAGGTTCTTTATAAATTTAATGAAAGTCACAATTGTTGACTACAATTCAGGTAATATAAGTTCAGTAGTAAATTCTTTTAAAGAAGTTGCAAAAAACAAAATAGATATTGAAGTTACCTCAGACATACAAAAGATAAGATCTAGTGACAAACTTGTCTTGCCAGGACAAGGTTCGTTTAAGAGCTGTGTAGATGCCCTAAATTCTATAAATGGACTTTCAGAAACACTTAATGAATTTGTGATTAATAATAAGAAGCCACTTCTTGGAATATGTGTTGGTTTACAAATGTTTGCAGATATTGGATATGAAGAAACTGAAACTAAAGGACTTGGATGGATTTCAGGCAAAGTTTCAAAAATAGACAACCTAAGTGGAAAGTTTAAACTACCTCATATTGGCTGGAATCAGATTGATATAGTCAAAGATAGTAAAATTTTTAAAGATATAGAGAATAATTCTCATATGTATTTTGTGCATAGTTATGAATTTATACCAAATGATAAAAATGTAATTTCAGCTACAACTGATTATTCATCAAATATTGTTTGTTCTGTTGAAAAAGAAAATATTTTTGGAACGCAATTTCACCCAGAAAAAAGTGATAAGATTGGCTTAAAAATAATTGATAACTTTATTAACTTATAAATGAAAATTTTTCCTGCAATAGATATTAAAGATAAAAAATGCGTGAGGTTAGTTAAAGGAGACTTTGATAGGAAAACCGAATATGAAATGTCTCCTGTTGAACAAGCAGGTAAATACAAAGATCATGGATTTAAAAATTTACATATAGTTGATTTAGATGGAGCATTAACTGGTGAAACAATTAATTTAAATATTATCCAACAGATAGTAACTAAATTCGATCTTAAAATTGAAATTGGTGGTGGAATAAGAAATTATGAAAATATTAAAAGATATGTCGAAGCAGGTGTTGAAAAAGTTATCTTGGGAAGTGCAGCTATAAAAGATAAAAATTTTTTAAAAGGGGCGTGTGAAAAATTTCCAAATAAAATTGCTCTAGGCTTGGATTCTAAAGATGGCTATTTATCTGTTTCGGGATGGAAAGAAAATTCAAATCAGTTAACTTTAGATTATTTAAAGGAAGTAAATGATTATGGTGCAAGTAGGCTGATATATACTGATATTAATAGAGATGGTATGAAACAAAGCCCTAATTTTGAAGAAACAGTTAAGGTTGCCAGTACTTCAAAGTGCCCAGTAGTTATATCTGGTGGAGTTTCTTCAATTGATGATGTTAAAAAAGCTAAAGGATTTAGTAATAAAAATATTGAAGGTATTATAGTTGGAAAAGCTATTTATGATGGAGATATTAAACTAGAAGAGTTAGTTAAAGAATTAGATGCTTAAAAATAGAATCATACCATGTTTAGATGTCAAAAATGGCAGAGTTGTAAAAGGAATTAATTTTGTTGATTTAAAAGATGCTGGTGACCCAGTTGAACAAGCTAGGATCTATAGTGATAATGGTGCGGATGAGATTTGTTTTTTGGATATTACAGCTTCTAATGAAAATAGAGATACAATTTATGAAGTAGTTAAAGAAACTTCAAAAAGATGTTTTGTTCCCCTAACAGTTGGGGGTGGAGTAAGAAGTGTTGACGATATCAATAAGTTATTAAATTGTGGTGCTGATAAAGTTTCTATAAATACTGCTGCTGTACAAAATCCAAGTGTAGTTATAGATAGTTCAAAGAAATTTGGCTCTCAATGTATTGTAGTTGCAATAGACGCTAAAAAAAATAATGAAAGTTGGGAGATATTCACTCATGGTGGAAGAAATAGTACAGGAATTGATGCTATTGATTTCGCCATTTTAATGGAAAAAAATGGAGCAGGGGAGCTTTTGGTGACTTCAATGGACAGAGACGGTACACAGAAAGGATATGACATTGATCTGATGTCATCAATATCGTCATCAGTTAATATACCCGTTATAGCTTCTGGAGGTGTTGGTAATTTAGATCATTTAGCTGAAGGTATAAAAACTGGAAAAGCTAGTGCTGTTTTAGCTGCCTCTATTTTTCATTATGGAAAATATTCTATTAAAGAAGCGAAGGAATATTTGGACTCAAAGGGAATACCTGTTAGAATTTGATATGCTTGGTACACTTGAAAACTTATTTAAATTAGCAAGAGAGAGAAAAGAAAATCCGGTTGAAGGATCTTACACAAATAAATTGTTATCAGATACCTCATTGAGCAAAGCAAAGGTCATTGAAGAAATTGATGAGTTAATAGAGGCTGTAGAAAAAAATACTAATAAAATTCATGAGGCAGCAGATGTTTTTTATCACTTAACAATGTATTTAGAAGCTAATGGTATAAAAATCGAAGAAGTGATGGGTGAATTGGAAAAAAGAAAAAAATGACATACGATGAAAATAATATTTTCGCAAAGATACTTAGAGGTGAGATTCCTTGTAACAAAATATATGAAGATGATTATGTTTTGTCATTTCACGATATTAATCCTCAAAAAAAAATTCATGCTTTAGTAATTTCAAAGGGCAAATATATAGATCTAGATGATTTTAGTGAAAATGCCTCTTCTGAAGAGATGGTTGGTTTATTAAAAGGAATAAACACAGTTGCAAAGAAACTTGGTATATCAGTAGATACAGGAAAAGGTTATAGAGCTTTAGCAAATATCAACGAACATGGTGGTCAGGAAGTACCACATCTTCATTTTCATTTATTTGGGGGTGAAAGAGTTGGTAAGATGGTAGAGTGACATTAGAAATTAAAAGAAGCTATCTAGAAATAAAATCTTTGGATGATTTAAATGACTCGTCTAAACCTTCAGAAAATTATTATATTGAATTAATAAAAGAACCAGATTTTCAATTGAATAAGTTTTTTTACAAAAATGTTGGAAAAAAATATAGATGGACAGACAGACTAATTTGGACTGATATCCAATGGATTGAATATATCAATAATAAAAATTTAAAAACTTTTGTATTAAAAAATGAAAAAGATCTAGCAGGTTATTTTGAAATTATTTATCACCCATTAAAAAATGAAAAAGAGATAGCTTACTTTGGTTTATTAGAAGAATATCATAATAAAAAGCTAGGATCGTATTTTCTGTCATGTGGAATTAAAGAAGCGTTTAAAGAAAAAATATCAAGGTTATGGCTCCATACATGTACTCTAGATCATAAAAATGCATTAAATAATTATTTAGCAAGAGGAATGAAGGTATTTAAGGAAGAAACTATAAGAGTTTAGTCTGTTCTCTTTGGTAATAAAAATAGTTTTTCATTTAAAATCTGATTTTCTAGAATATTTGAAATAGTTGTTAAATTTTTGTTTTGATAGATATCAGTAATTTCCCAACCATTTAGATTTTTCGTTTTTTTATCAAAAAAAATATTTATTTTTTGATTATTCTCAATTATTTGAAATCGTATAATATTTTTATCTTCCTGGCTAGCATCAAGCTGTTCTATTTTGCTAATTAAAAATTCTTTATCTAACACCAAATTAAGGGGAGTTCTTTCTAATGGATAGAAATAATATGCACCTGTATTTTTAATTTTAATAACTAACGATTTGCCATTTGAAACAAGTATTTTTCCTTTTTTATCAAAATACTCACAAAAAATTTTTTTTGGATACAAAATTGTGCAACTACCTTTTTCAGTTTTCTCATTAATTTTTTGAATAAAATTAAAGCTTATATTTTCAGTTTTTTTAAGTTTATTTATAACATCAATTTTAATAGAGGCATCTGCAGGTATAATTTGAAAAAAAAAAATGATTAAAGAAAAATACTTTTTCATTAAAGAACATCTCTTTTTCCAACATGGTTCGCCTTACTAACAATTCCATCAGCTTCCATCATATCCATTATTCTTGCGGCACGGTTATAACCAATTTGAAGTTTTCTCTGAAGAAATGAAGTTGATGCTTTGCCTTCACTCTTCACTATTTCTATTGCAGATTGATATAATTCATCCTTATCACCAGTATTCTGAACACTTCCTGAATCCTTTTCATCAGCAAAATTCAGAATTTCGTCAACATAATCAGGCTCTGCTTGAGATCTTATAAAGTTGTTTATTTTTTCAATTTCATTTTCAGAAACAAAAGGAGCATGAATTCTAACTATTCTATTAGCTGACGACATATATAGCATGTCACCTTTTCCTAGCAGTTGTTCAGCTCCTTGTTCCCCAAGAATTGTTCTGCTATCAATTTTAGAAGTTACTTGAAAAGAAATCCTTGTAGGAAAATTAGCCTTTATAGTTCCAGTAATTACATCAACACTTGGTCTTTGAGTTGCCATTATGATATGAATACCCGCCGCTCTTGCCATTTGTGATAATTTTTGAATATAATTTTCTATTTCTTTTCCAGCAACCAACATTAGATCTGACATTTCATCAACAACTACAACTATGTATGGCATAGGCAGTTTGTGTTTTGCATTATAACCATCAATGTTTCTAACATTTTCTTTAGTCATTAGTCTGTACCTACTCTCCATCTCTTTTACGACCCAACCCAATACAGATGCTGCTTTTTTAGCTTCAGTAATCACAGGACATAATAAATGAGGCAAACCTTCATATGTTGAAAGTTCTAACATTTTTGGATCAATTAAAATAAATTTACATTTGTCAGGAGAATGGCGATAGAGAAGGGAAAGAATAATTGTATTTATGCAAACAGATTTTCCCGAACCAGTAGTACCAGCGATTAACAAGTGAGGCATGGTTGATAAATCTCCTATTAAAGGAGTTCCTGATATACTTTTTCCTAAAGCAATAGGTAATTTAATATCTTTTTTTTTAAAATCAGAATTATCCAAAATTTCACTTAGATAAACATTTTCTCTACTAGGATTAGGAAGCTCAATACCAATTGTGCTACTCCCGGGAATGGTCGAAATTCTAGCTGACTCAGAGCTGGTATTTCTTGCAATATCATCTGATAGATTAATAATTTTTGAGACCTTTACACCTGCAGCAGGTTCAAATTCGTTTAATGTTACGACTGGACCTTGACTTGATTTTTTAATTTTACCACTGACACCAAAATCTAAAAGTATTTTTTCTAAAAACTCAGAATCATAATTTTGATTTTTATTCGTTTCATTTCTCTCTGATTTTGACGGAATTTTTAGTAGTTTTAATTCAGGCAATATATATTTTTGTTTGTTTCCCATGTCATTTTTATTTTCTTTTATAAAAGGTAAATCTTCTTGTATAAGATTTTTAATTTGATCTTGGGGAATGTATTCTTCTATAATTTCACTCTTATTAGTATAATTTTTCTGTCCTTTTGAGAAAATATATAAGTAAATTTTTTTAATGATTTGTAAAAACGAATTCAATTTGAAATTGATACTTAATAAAAAAAACGAAAAAATTAAAAATATTAGAATATAGAATGAGATATTTTCATACATTAAAAAAATTTTACCTAAAAAAGAATTAGATAAAAATTCCCCCACAAATCCACCATTACCATTAATGTAGAATTCAAACGCTTCATTGTAAAATAAGTTAAAAAAGATTGAGCCAAAAATAATATAAAGTATTCCAAAAAATATATTTTCGACAGAAAAAAAAATTTGTTTTAATTTAAAAATATTTATACCAGTAAAAATTAAAGTTAATGGAATTAAGTAGGAAATAACCCCAAAAGCTTGAAATAATAAGTCTGATGTAAAACTTCCTTGAAAACCAAGCAAATTATTTATTTTAGTTGTACTTGGAAAAATAAAATTTGGATCATTTGGTGAATAAGATAGCAGAGCAATTAATAACAAAATCCCTAATAAAATAAAAACAATACCAAAAATTTCTAATAATCTTCTTGTGGTAAAACTAATAAATGTATTTGCTAAGTTTTTTATATCCATAAAAATGAATCAAATATAACACTTTGTATCATCTAATTTTTGTTGTTAAAATTAAATTATATGACAGTTTGTATATTAGGACATAATCTAACTAGTTTAGCATTAGCAAAAGCACTAATTAAAATTGGGTTAGCAGTAGATTTAATAGAAAATAAAAAAATAAAAGCTTATCCAAAATCAAGAACACTAGGTATTTCAAAATCAAACATACAATTTTTTTGTAATGAAATTAGTAATATCAATAATTTGTGTTGGAAGATTAATGACATTAAAATTTTAGGTGATAACAATTTAAATAAAGAGTTAATTTCATTTACTAATAAAGATTATTTATTCTCAATTATTAAAAATTATGAGTTGCATACTTATTTAAAAAATGAATTAAAAAGAAATAAGAAATTTAAAGAAAAAAAAACTCTTAATGAAGGTGACTATGATTTAATAATAAATACTGATTTAAATCACAATTTTACAAAAAAATATTTTTTTAAAAAAATTGAAAAAAATTACAATGCGTTCGCATACACATCAATTTTAAAACATAAAAAGATTAAAAATAACCAAGCTACCCAGGTATTTACTAAAAATGGTCCTTTTGCTTTTTTACCAATATCCAATAATGAAACGTCTTTAGTTTATTCTTTTAATGGAACGATAAAGTTAAGTAAAAATAAATTTATTGAATTAACCAATAAATATAACAAACGGTTAGAAATCTTAAAAATTTCAGAAATCAATTATTTCCCATTAAAATCTTCAAATTTAAGATCTTATTATCATAAAAATATTTTAGCATTTGGCGATATGCTTCACAGAATTCATCCTTTAGCAGGACAAGGATACAATATGACATTAAGAGATATGAAAACATTAATTGGAATAATTAAAAGTAAAATTGAACTGGGTCTTCCAATTGATCAATCTATAAACTCTGAATTTGAAAAAAAAACTAAATCTCAAAATTATTTATTTTCTAAAGGTATTGATTTAATTTATGAAATTTTTAATTTTGAAAGAAAGCTAAATAACAAATTGATAAATCAAACTATTTCATTTGTTGGAAAAAATAAAAAGCTTAACAAAGTATTTAAATTAATTGCAGACTATGGAGCTTTTTAATAACTATTGAATTGTGGTGTTGTTGAAATCGTCATACGAATAAGTGGTCAATATTTCAGAAATTTTTGTTTTTCTTTGTTGTAAATCTTTTGCCTCTAATAAAATTTGCTTTTCTTCTAGAGAAAAAGGTGACGCCATTGCTAAAGCATTAATAGTTTCATCTAAGCTTTGTTTTTCTAAAGCCTTCCAATTAATTATAAAGCCTCTTTTTTCAAATAAACTCTTTAGGTCCTTAAAAATTAATTCTAAATCAGAAAATTTAAGGTCTTCTTTTTTATCTAAAAGATCATTTTCAAAATCATTATATTTGACTTCACACTCTCTATAATTTTTTCCACTATGTATTTCAGTTAAAACTTCAAATCTTATTAATCCTCTTAGTTCTATTAAAAAACGCTTATCCTCTGTTTCTCTAAAACTTACAATCTTCCCAAGACAACCAACGTCATGAAGTTCTGGAACTAGATTATCAACATTTTTAGATTTTTTTGGTTGGATCATTCCAATTAGTTTATTGGATTTCATACTATCATTTACCATTTCGATATACCTAGGTTCAAAGATATTTAGTGGAACTGCAGTCTTTGGAAAAATGATAAAATTACTTAGGGGAAAAACAGGTATAATTTTTGGTAGTTCAGAAGATGACATGTTTATTAATATAAGGATCAATTAAGTTTTTACAAATATTTTAATATTGCTTGATAGACTTTAAAGAGGTAGATATATTCTTTTTTATAAGCGGGCATAGCTCAGTGGTAGAGCGTCTCGTTGCCAACGAGAAGGTCGAGGGTTCGACCCCCTTTGCCCGCTCCAATTTCAATGAGTGATTTATTAAATAAAAAATGTGTTCCTTGTGAAGGTGGTGTTTTACCTTTTGATATTTCTCAAATTCATAAATATCAAAAAAAAGTTGATAGTTGGGATGTAGTCAAAAATACAAAGGAAATTTATTTTTTAGAAAAAAATTTTAAATTTAAAAATTTTATTGAAAGTCAAAAATTTGTAAACGAAGTGGGTAAAATAGCAGAGATAGAGGGACATCATCCAGATATTTTATATGGATGGGGATATGCTAAAATTTCAATTACCACTCATGCTATAGAGGGTTTGTCTGAAAACGATTTTATTCTTGCAGCAAAAATTGATAAAATTTCTAATGTCTGAAATGCCTTGTTTTTGAA
This sequence comes from alpha proteobacterium HIMB5, assembly GCA_000299095.1. Taxonomy (NCBI): domain Bacteria; kingdom Pseudomonadati; phylum Pseudomonadota; class Alphaproteobacteria; order Candidatus Pelagibacterales; family Candidatus Pelagibacteraceae; species alpha proteobacterium HIMB5. Next base: position 1,278,281 of record CP003809.1, read on the forward strand.
AATACTAGAATAGTTTCAGTTTCGTTTGCAAATTTGATTATTTCTTTATCCCTAATTGACCCTGCAGGTTGAATTACAGCAGAAACACCAGATTGAACTAATTTTTCAATTCCATCTACAAATGGAAAAAATGCATCAGATGCAGCAACTATGTCTTCATCTGGATTAACAAATTTTCTCATTTTGTTGATCGCTATTTGACAGCTATCAAGTCTACTTGGTTGGCCCGATCCTATACCAACTGTTGAGTTATTGTGAGCTAAAACAATGGCATTAGATTTTACATATCTGCATACATTAAATGCAAAAATTAAATTTTTCATTTGCGAACTTGAAGGTTTTAATTTTGAAACAATTTTGAAATCTCTAGGCTTAAATTGAACCAAATCCTCATTTTGAATCAATAAAGCACCATTGTGAGAGTTAATTTTATAACTCTCATTTAACTTAAATTGATTAGCATCGATTAATCTTAAATTTTTCTTTTTTTTCAGTATCTTTAATGCTCTAGTATCAAATCCATTAGCAATTATAACTTCAAGAAAGATCTTATTTAGTTCAAGAGCCAATTTACTATTTACCTTGAAGTTACATGATACAATACCACCAAATGCACTAATAGGGTCAGAAGCTAGTGCTGATTTATAACATTCAACTTGATCTTTTTTAATAGATACACCACATGGATTTGCATGTTTTACAATAACAACACCACAATTATTTGGTAAAGATTTTGAAATTGTTAAGGCAGCAAAAATGTCATTTAAGTTATTATAACTTAATTGTTTTCCACTTAATTGATTTAGATTTAAACCATTAGAAGAATAGATAGCACTCATTTGATGAGGATTTTCTCCATATCTTAATTTATTAATTATATTCGCGCTAAAGATCTTTCTTTTTGGGAAACTATCATTAGTTATTTTATTAAAATAATTAGAGATTAAAGAATCATAATAAGCAGTTTCAGTAAATGCATGCTTAGACATTTTTTTTCTAAATTCAATTGTGGTTGAGCCATTGTTCAAGTTTATCTCATTAATAAGCTCTTCGTATTGGTCTGTCGATGTTATCACTGTAACATCATTGTAATTCTTAGCAGCAGCTCTCACCATTGTTGGTCCACCAACATCTATATTTTCAATTATCTTATTATGGTTTTTGGTATTTTTTAATGTTTCTTCAAATGGGTAAAAATTAACTATAACTAGATCAATATTTTCAAAGCTATTTTTTCTTAATTCTTGTTTATGTCTTTTGTTTTTTCTCTTATTTAAAATTCCAGCGTGAATTTTAGGATGTAAAGTTTTGACACGACCATCTAATATTTCGGGTGAATTAGTAAAATCTGAAACTTCAATACATTTAAATTTAAGTTTTTTAATTGCTTTGAATGTTCCACCAGAACTGATTATTTGAATATTGTATTTTTTTAAACAATTTAATAGTGGTTTTAAATTTTGTTTATCTGATAATGAAATTAGAGCTCTTTTAATTTTTGACATTATATTTTTATTAGCTCCCACTTAATATCACTATTTTTTGAATTTATTATCCCTGATATAAAAATATTTTGATTTTCAACATACGTACTTTTGCTGTTAAAAAATAGCCCATTTTCGATATTTACTTCATAATTGTTACAATTAAATTTCCAACCTTCATCACCAATTTCAATTAGTATAGTTTTATTATCTTGAGTTTTCATGACCTTTGAAGTTGGGTCTAAATGAAAACGAATATCAAATTTTAGATTTGGTAAATCTTTTTTACCTTTAATTTTATCAGTACCAATTAATTTAAAGTTTTCGGGAAAATACTCAATTTCTCTTTCATAAATTAAATTATATTGTTTCAAATAGCCATCATGCGAAGCATTTATTTTCCAATAATTTTTTTCAAAAACTATATTTTTTTGAATTATCTTTAGATTTGTATTTATTTTATATTCACCTTTAGAATTCTTACTAAATTTGCATGATGAATTATCATCTAAGACTAAAGTATTTTGTAAAGCTGAAGATCGACATAGTTCATTTAATTGATTATTTGTACCCTCATAATAACCTGCATTTGTAAATATTTTTTTGCCATTTGATAAAAATTCAAAAGAAAGTGAACCAGCCTGATACTCATCTGAAAAATTTTTTTCAGGCGATGGTCCAATATCCATGAATAGATTTATTTTTTTATTGTTTAAAGATACATAATTTGAATTTTCATAATTTTGATTTTTAAATGCATAACCACATCTTTTTAAATATTGATCAAATTCAAAATTGTTAGATAAATTGTTACCATTAAAATGTGGATCAAAATTGATATTTTTCCAAAAGAATGAATAAGATTGACCTAAATAAAAAATATATTCATCAATAAAATCAGGTATTACATTTTGTGATTCTTTAAACCATTCTCTAATTAGTATTAAGTATTTTAAGTAAAATATAGAATGTTTAATACTACGCGATTTTGGAAACCCATATTTATCAAAAGCTTCTTTAATAAATTTTTTTAATAAATCTAATCCAGCATTTAAATTTTTTGTTTGCTCACTGTAACAAAGAGAAAAAAGAATTATTGCAGAAATACTTATTATTTTATTTTTGTAATCCTTTGAATGATTTACTTGATTTAATAAATGTAAAATTTGTTTTTGAAGTATTATGTCAAAATTTTTTTGGTATTCTTTTGTACCATTATCATAAGTTAATTTAGAATTTGATAACCATGAAATAATTCTTTTTGATACAATACTTATTTCCCAACTTTTTGAGTTATATTTATTATTTATATCTATCCATTTTGTAATTACTTTTTGTACATCACTACTTGAAGATTTTAGATCTAAACTAAAAATCCAAAAAAAATTGTTTAACTTTTTAAACTGTTTCTCACTGAGTTTCTTATTTATCCATATTTCTTCTAATGAAAAATCAGCAATATTATTTTTTTTTGTTTTGATTTTAATTAGAGAAGACAGAAGGTAAGTGCTTGGTTTGTATTTAAATAAAAGATCTGTGTATTTGGAAATTTTTTTGTCATATAAAAAAGAATTAAGATATAAATTTCTTAAATTATTCAGCATATAAAATAGATTATATTAAGAATAGATAACTAAGCTGATTTCAACAATTCTATATTTTTTTTGATATCACCGTTATTACTCTTAAAAATTGTTGTTCCCGATACTAGAATATTTGCACCTGCCTCGATTGCACTTTTAGAATTTTCAAAATTTATTCCACCATCTATTTCTATATCATAATTAAAATTATTATTTTCACGAATAGTTTTTAATTTTTTAACTTTTTCCAAAACTTCGGGCATAAATTTTTGACCCCCAAAACCTGGATTAACACTCATTATAAGAACCAAATCAATTTGATTTAAAAATTTCTCTATTATCTCAATTTTTGTTTCTGGATTTAATGAAATCCCAACTTTCTTTTTTAATTCTCTAATTTTATTTATTGAGTCTTGTAAGCTATCAGTTGCTTCAGGATGAATTGTAATAATATCAGCTCCAGCTTCCGCATAATCTTCTATGTACTTATGGACAGGGGCAATCATCAAATGAACGTCAAACTTAAGTTTAGTATGCTTTCTTAGTGATTTAATAACAGGAGGTCCAATTGTTAGATTAGGAACATAATGTCCATCCATTACATCAACATGAACCATGTCAGCCCCACCGTTTTCTAATTTTTTTATTTCATTACCAAGTTGACTAAAGTCAGCAGAAAGTATTGATGGTGATATTTGTATTTTTTTCATTGGTAGTGATTATTAGTAGTATCAATTTTTAAAATTTAATTGAATTAAAAAATTGGTAAATTTGTCTAGAAATTTCACTTTCAAGAGGAAATGACAGCATACCCATCACAGAATAACCGAGCACCCATGGCATTAAATAAAATCTAATCATAAAAAAGAACCATGCAATATATAGTGGTACTAATGGTGCAATTATAAATTTTGGAGTTATTGGTTTGAAGAGTCTAATAAAAGGATTTGTTATCTTTACAAATATTTTCATAAAAAAAAATTCAGAATCTTCTTTTTGAAAGATATTCATTGCGACCTTACCAATTAAAGTCCACATGATCATTCCTAAAGTATAATCAATTATATAGACTAAGGGATGAAAGTTTGCTGATAATCCTGATGACATTTAAGTTTTATATTAGAAAAAAGAACAAAAAAAAAGGGGCGAATAAATCGCCCCTTAAATTAATTTGACTTAATAAGTATTATCTACCAATTACAGTTTTACCTGCAGGTACACGACACTCATCAACCATTCTTTGAGTAGCAGCATTAGGCGCTGAAGTCATTAAACTTACAACAACCATTGCAACTAAACTAACAGTAGATCCGAAGATACCAAATGTTAACTGTGTAATACCTAAGAAACCAGCTCCACCGTTACGTACCCAAATTAGATACGCAGCACCAGATACTAGACCTAATATCATACCAGCTATTGCACCTTCTCTGTTAGCTCTGTTCCACCATACACCAAGTACAAGTGGCCAGAATAAACCAGACATCGCAAAGTCAAAAGCCCAGATCACTGAACCTAAGATACCTTGGATTTCCATTGCTGCAATTGTAGCTCCAGCAAAACCAATTACTACAAGTAATACCCTTGCAACAACTAGTCTTTTTGCAGTTTCCGCTTTTGGATCAATGATCTTATAGTAAACATCATGTGATATAGCGTTTGCAATTGCTAGAATTAAACCATCTGCTGTTGACATGGCAGCTGCCATACCACCGGCTGCAACTAGACCTGAGATTACATACGGTAATCCTGCTATTTCTGGTGTTGCTAATACAACGGCTTTACCACCCATGAAGAACTCGTTTAATTCAACAGTTCCATTTCCGTTAAAGTCGCTAATAAACATCAGATTAGCTTGGTTCCAGTTTTGGTACCAATCAATCGCTTGCACATCAGAAATTGATTTACCAATAATACCTGTAGGTAGTGATGGATCAATCAATGCTAATTTTGAAAGCGTCGCTAACATTGGTGCAGATGAATATAGTAGGAAGATAAAGAATACTGACCAACCTACTGATTTTCTAGCTGCTTTTACACTTGGTGTTGTAAAGTATCTCATCATCACGTGCGGTAATGAAGCTGTTCCCATCATCATCGCTAATGCTAATGAAATAAACGCCCAAGGTGAAGCATTTACTGCAGAGTGTGCTTTAGTTATTCCAGCTAAGCCTTTTGGTACTGTAGCAAGATCCTCTTTCGAGTTAGCCACAAATCCAAACTGCTGTTCTAAATCAGCTATTCTAGCTACTTCATCAGCTAACATGAAGTGTGGGAAGAAACCAGCACCAATTTTGTTACTGATCCAGAATACTGGAAGTAAATAAGCTATAATTAGTACAATGTACTGTGCAACTTGTGTCCAAGTTACTCCTCTCATACCACCTAGCATTGAACATAATAAAATACTTATTAATCCAACGTATACAGCGTATTGAAACGGAATATCTAGAGCAACAGATGCAATAGTACCTGTAGCGTTAATTTGTGCAGTCACATATGTAAATGAGGCAACAGTTAATACTATTACCGCACATAGTCTTGCTAAATTACCACCGTATCTTGTACCAACGAAATCTGGAACTGTGTAACAGCCAAATTTTCTTAGGTATGGTGCTAATAAAGATGCAACTAACACGTAACCACCAGTCCAACCCACAAGTAACGCCATGTAACCGTAACCTTTGAAGTAAATACCACCTGCCATTGCAACGAATGATGCACCAGACATCCAGTCTGCTGCAGTCGCCATACCGTTGAATACAGTAGGTACTTGTCTTCCAGCTACGTAGTAAGCGTCAGCTTGAGCTGTACGTGATAGCCAACCAATTATTGCATAGATGGCTACTGTAAAAGCAACGAAACAAATTCCGATTGCTTTTGCAGACATACCAGCTGATTCTGCAATTGCCATTATGATTATGAAAGCTAAAAAACCTCCAGTATAGATTCCATAAACTTTTGGCAAATTGTCTATAAAATTACCTTTTAACATTAATCGCCTCCTTTTTCAGAAAAGCCGAACTCTTCATCAATTTTTTCTTGTCTGTTCGCAAACCAGAAAATTAGGATTACGAAAATTCCAAGAGAACCTTGACAAGTGAACCAATACGTTAGTGGATAACCAAAAGGTCCACCGACTTCGTTCATCTCAGCTCCAAAAAGGAAGATACCCATTGAGAACACAGCCCAGATTGCTAAAGTGATAAATAGCAATGCTCTGGTCTTTTCCCAGTGTTGTGCTTGTTTAGACATTATATCTCTCTCCTTGTTAGTTATAACTGGCAAAAACTCTAACCATTATGAAATGGATTTAAAGTGTAAAAATTGCTCAAAATAGGGACATTTTGCTCTATAACTGATAAAAAAGCCTAAATTTATGTCAAAATACAAATTAACGTGGCGAGATTTGAAATTTTCAGATTTCAAAGTTTATTTATTTGCTTTGTTTAAAGCATTTATCCCTAAAAAAAAGTTAAAAAATTTAGATGATCTTGAGGAGTTTATTCAAACAAAGTCAGCGTGGGTAGCACAAGTTACTCTTTATAGTTATTTAAAAACAAGAATGGGAACAAGGTACGTTTTACATTTCGAAAATGATGAGTTTATGAAGTCAGTTAATCTTGCAAAGTGGAATATTTATGCAGTTTCTCTTCAAGATTTAACTTTTTATGTATTTTCGTATTTAAAAATAAACTTTCAATTTCAAGATTTAGAAAAAGCAAAAGAGATTTTTAATAACATTTTAGATGATGAAACTTCAAATAAGATGCCACAAGATATTATTGAAGAAACAAAAAGTACTTTTGAAGAAAGATTAGATAAAATGAATTGGGATAATCAAGTAAACGATTATCCATTTAACCAAAGCGCACTCTCTTTATTCAAGTGGGCTCCAATAGCAGATGAATTAAAAAATCTTGACCGTAAAATCGTTTTAAACTCAATGATATTAAAGTGGGATATTATAAAAAAAGAATTTAGTGAGAGAATTGAGTTTTAAATATTTTTTCTATTTTCTACCAAACTATCTACAACAGATGGATCAGCTAATGTAGTAGTATCACCTAGCTGATCATGTTCATTAGCAGCTATCTTTCTTAAAATTCTTCTCATGATTTTTCCAGATCTTGTTTTTGGTAAGCCAGGTGAAAAATGAATTATGTCAGGAGTTGCTAAAGGACCAATTTGTTTTCTAACCCAAAGTTTTAAGTCTCTTTCAAGTTCTCCATTTTCTTGCTCACCGGCATTTAAAGTAACATAACAATACAAACCATTACCTTTAATGTCGTGTGGATAGCCCACTACAGCAGCCTCAGCTACTTTTGGATGAGCTACAAATGCACTTTCAATTTCGGCAGTTCCTAAATTATGTCCTGAAACGATGATAACATCATCAACTCTTCCTGTTATCCAGTAGTAGCCATCTTTGTCTCTTCTACACCCGTCTCCAGTGAAATATTTTCCATCAAATTGAGAGAAATAAGTATCTATAAATCTTTGATGATCACCATAAACAGTTCTCATTTGGCCTGGCCAAGATTGAGAAATACACAATCTACCTTCACCAGCTCCTTTGATTTCATTTCCATCTTTATCAACTAATGATGGCTTAATTCCATAGAATGGTTTTGTTGCTGAACCTGGTTTTAGGTTGATAGCACCAGTTTGGGGTGCAATCATTATTCCACCAGTTTCTGTTTGCCACCAAGTATCAACAATTGGGCATTTTGAATTTCCAACTGTTTTATAATACCACATCCATGCTTCTGGATTAATTGGCTCACCTACAGTTCCCAAAAGTTTTAAAGATTTTCTAGAAGTTTTTTTAACAGGTCCATCACCTTCTCTCATTAGCGCTCTTATAGCTGTTGGAGCTGTGTAAAAAATATTCACTTTGTATTTATCAATTATTTGCCACCACCTTGAGCTATCCGGATAAGTTGGTATTCCTTCGAACATTATTGTTGTTGCTCCGTTAGCTAGAGGACCATAAATGATATAACTATGACCTGTCACCCAACCAATATCAGCTGTACACCAATAAATATCTTTTGGTTTATAATTGAAAATATATTCGTGTGTCATCGAAGCATACACCATATAACCACCTGTTGTATGAAGAACCCCTTTAGGTTTGCCTGTTGAACCAGATGTATAAAGTATGAACATCGGATCTTCTGCGTTCATTTCTTCAGGTTCACAATGATTAGATACATCTTTAATTAATTCATCATACCAAACGTCTCTGTCGTAATCCCAGCTTACAGAATTACCTGTTCTTTTAACTACAATACATTTTTTTACGTTTGGACAACTTCTTAAAGCTTCATCTGTAATTTCTTTTAAAGGAATAGTTTTTCCACCTCTTACTCCTTCATCAGCTGTGATTATATATTCAGACTCACAATCATTAACTCTTCCAGAAATAGAGTCTGCTGAAAATCCACCAAAAATTATAGAATGAATTGCTCCAATTCTTGTACAAGCCAACATAAGAACAGCAAGTTCAGGTATCATAGTTAAATAAATTGTTACTCTGTCACCTTTTTTAATTCCTAATTTCTTAAGACCATTAGCTGCTTTTGAAACTTTTTGATGTAGTTGTTTATATGAAATTTTTTGTGTATCTTTTGGATCGTCACCCACCCAAATAATTGCAGTTTCATCTTTTTTATTTTCTAAATGTCTATCTATGCAATTTGCCGAAGCATTAAGCGTTCCATCTTCGAACCATTTAATTCTAACATCAGTATTACTGTATTTTACATCTTTAATTTTAGAATAAGGTTTGATCCAGGTAATTCTTTTTCCTTCCTTCGCCCAAAATTCATTATTATTTTTTATAGAGTCATTATATTTCTTTGTATACTGTGCTTTACTTGCTAAGCTGTTTTTTACCCATTCAGATCTTGTCTTCAAAACAAGTTCCTGTTCTTTATTTTCTAAATTTTTTTTAATTCTTTTTTTGGTTTTTTTCTTTGATGACTTAGTTTTATTAGAAATTTTTTTTCTAGTTTTACTTTTTTTTACTTTTTTAAATTTTTTTTTTTTGACTTTTTTAGATGTTTTTTTTTTAGTTTTTCTTTTTTTCTTTTTAGTCATTCTATCTTTTACTCATTCTGTTAAGAATTTTCCAGCTTTTAGAATCAATTTTCATTACTGATAATCTACTTTGTTTAATTAAAGGTAATTGGCTTAGATCCTTAATTTTCTTAATTTCCTCTAATTTTACTGGTTTCTGAAATTTTTCTTTGAATTTTACGGTCACTGCTACAAATCTCCCGGTTTTATCGGTTTTATCCCTGTAAGCTTCTTTTATAACTTTAACGACTCCAACTATTTCTTTCCCAACATTAGAATGATAAAAAAAACAAAGATCACCTATTTTCATACTTTTCAGGTTGTTTGCAGCTTGATAGTTTCTTACTCCATCCCAAGGAGCACCTTCTGCTCCAGCTTTTATTTGTTGATCTAAAGACCAAACATCAGGCTCTGACTTTAATAACCAATAATTCATAATTATAATCTGTTAAGAATAAAATATTTTGAATATATTATAAATATACTTATGAGCTCTGAATTATCAAATTTAATTGACCTATATAAAAATAAAAAGTTTCTTCGGGCTGAAAAAAAATGCTCAGAATTAATTAAAAAAGTGAAACCCAATCATGATTTGTTAAATCTATATGCAATTATTTTATTTGAATTAAAAAAATATGAACAATCAATTGTTCAATTGAAAAAGTCAATTGAAATAAATCCAAATTATTTTCAAGGTTATAATAGTCTTGGAAATGTGTTTTTAAAAAAAAATGAACTTGATGAAGCAATTAAAAATTATGATAAAGCAATTGAACTTAAAAATGACTATTTTGAAGCTTACCATAATAGAGGTAATGCATACCTGAAATTAAAAAAAAAAGACAAAGCTATAAATAATTATAATTTGTCTACAAAGTATAATCCAAATTATTTAGCCGCCTATAAAAGCAAAGTAGACTTATATTATAACTTTAAGAATTATGAACAAGCTTTGATTGAAATAGAAAATGTTTTAAGATTAGATCCAAGCAATGATAAGATGTACCACAAAAAAGGAGATATCTTTACAGAAAAAAATCAATTAGATTTAGCATTAAGAAATTATGAAAACGCATATACTTTAAATCCTGACAAAGCATTTTTGCTAGGCAGTATTCAAATAACAAAAAATAAAATGTGTTATTGGAATGATTTTTTTCAATTAAAGAAAGAAGTAGAAAATAAAATTTTAGAAAATAAAAAAATTTCACCACCTTATACAGTAACTACAATTTATGACTCTCCTAAACTTCAACTAGAATGTAGTAAGGTTTGGCAAAGTGAATATAAATTTGAAAATAAAATAAATTTTAGATTTAATAAAAAATTTTCAAAAAAAATAAAAATTGGATTTTTTTCAGCAGATTTTAGAACACATGCCATGGGTCATTTAATGGTAAAAATGTTAGAGCAACATGATAAATCTATGTTTGAGCTTTATGGATTTTATTTTGGCCCTAAACTAAATCCAAGTGATGAATTACAAAATAGAATAATTAAATGTTTTAGTAATTTTATAGAAATTAGTTTAATGACAGATTTAGAGGTAACGGAACTTTGCAGAAAACTTGATATAGATATAGCGGTTGATTTTATGTGTTATACTGGAGACTATAATCGTTTTGGAGTATTTCTTCAAAGAGCTGCACCAATACAAGTCAATTTTTTAGGGTATCCTGGCACATCAGGATCAAAATGTATGGATTACATAGTTGCTGATAAAACTTTAATAACAGAAGACGAAAAAAAATTTTATTCAGAAAAAATAATTTACCTACCAGACACTTATCAGCCCAATGAAGACTTAAAGAAAGTTTCTGTAAATTCAATAAGCAAACAATCACTTGGTTTAACCGAAGGATCATTTGTTTTCTGTTGTTTTAATTCTCATCAAAAAATTAATCCAATTATTTTTGATGTATGGCTTGAAATTTTAAAAAAAACAGAAAAGAGTGTTCTGTGGTTACTGAAAGATAATAAATTCTCAGAAAAAAATATCAAATTATACTGTGAAAAAAATAAAGTAGACCCAGATAGATTAATATTTGCAGATCGCGTAGAGTTAGAGGATCATTTACAGAGAATTCAATATGCAGATTTATTTTTAGACACCTTTCCATATAATGCACATACGACTTGCAGTGATGCGTTAAGGATGAATATTCCTGTTTTAACCTTAAAAGGAAACTCTTTTGCTAGCAGAGTTGCCTCTAGTCTTCTCAATTCTCTTGATCTAAGTGAATTAATAACCCATGATTTAAATAATTATAAAGATGCTGCTTTAAAGATATATAAAGACCCTAGTTATTTAAAAAGTCTTAATGAAAAAATAAAGAATAATAAAGTTAAGTCTAATTTATTTAATTCCAAAATTTACACAAAAAATATTGAAAAGGCCTATCAGTCAATTTATAAAAATTATATTGATGGTAATAAACCACAAGACTTAGAGTTATAGTTTTACTCCCGCGCCTTTTAAAAATTTAGCGCTTTTATCTAACTGCCACCTTGGATTAGCAGCATAGTCTAGAGTATTAAATTCTTTATTTTTGTATTTTTCTAAACCAACCATAGCAATCATTGCAGCATTATCACCACACAATTCTTTTGAAGGAAATATAGGCTCATATTTTCTCTCATTACAAAGATCAGAAAACATTATTCTAAGTTCTTTATTTGCTGCAACACCACCAGCTATCACAAATTTTTTATTTTTATTTTTTGTTAATTTTTCAAACTCATCAAAAGCAATGTTAGTTTTTTTATACATAATTTGTTTTATTGTTTCTTGAAATGAAGCTGCAATATCAAATTTATCTTGTTCTGATTTTATTGTTTTTGACAGTTTTAATATTGCTGTTTTTAGACCTGCGAATGAAAGATTACAACCACCTCTATTAATTATAGGTTTCGGTAATTTGTATCTATTAGGATCTCCCTTTTTAGCCAACACTTCTATCTGTGGACCACCCGGAAATTCAATGTTTAGTAATTTAGCAGTTTTGTCAAACGCCTCACCTAATGCATCATCGATAGTGGTACCTAAACGTTGATAACTTCCAAGTTTGTTTATACTTAAATATTGTGAATGACCACCAGAAATTAAAAGTAACAAATAAGGATAATTTAAGTTTGCATTTAGTTTTGGACTAAGCGCATGACCCTCTAAATGATTAACAGCAATAAATGGTTTTTTAATACAGTTAGCAAAACTTTTTCCAAAACTTAGACCTACCGATAGACAAACAACTAGTCCTGGACCTGCTGTTGAAGCAACTGCATCAATTTCATTAGCTTTAATCCTACTGTCATTAATTGCTTTTTTTGTAATTAGATCAATTTTCTCTAAATGAGATCTAGCTGCTAACTCAGGAACTACACCTCCAAATTCCTTATGAACATCAATCTGACTTGATATTATGTTTGATAATATAATAGGTTTACCGTTTTTATCTTCAGTTAGTATTGCTGCAGCTGTTTCGTCACAACTAGATTCGATTCCAAGAATTATTGGTTTTTTTGTCATAAAATAAATTATTATAAATTGTAAAATCTGAATAAAAAAGTGAATTTAAAAATATGAATAAAGAAATAATTATTGGAACCCGAGGAAGTAAACTTGCATTGATTTATGCACAAAAGGTAAAAGATCAACTTATAAAACTTGCCAATATTTCAGATGAACAAATTAAATTAAAAGAAATTGTAACAAAAGGCGATCAAGTAAAAGACAAAAGACTCTCTGAAATTGGAGGGAAGGGCTTATTTTCCAAAAATATTGAAATTGAATTATTAGAAGGCAATATAGATGTTGCTGTTCATGCACTTAAAGATATGCCCGCTAATGAAACTAAAAATTTATCTACATATGCTTATTTAAAAAGAAATGATCCAAGAGAAGTTTTCATTGCTAAAAATAATAAAAAAATTAGTGAACTAAATTTCAATGCAATTGTAGGCACGTCGTCATATAGAAGAGAGTTTCAAATTAAAAAAATTAGAAATGACTTAGAAAGCAAGTTGATAAGAGGAAATGTAGACACAAGAATTAGAAAATTAGATGAAGGCCAATATGATGCTATAATGTTATCTTATGCAGGATTGGATGCTTTGAGTTTAAATAGTAGAATTTCTCAAACATTTTCCGTATCAGAAATATTACCAAGTGCAGGACAAGGTATTATAGCGTTACAATGTAGGTCAGATGATCAGGAAATTAAAACAACACTTAATAAAATAAACGATCATCATACAAAATTAAGAGCAATCACAGAAAGAAATGTATTAAAAGTTTTAGATGGTGATTGTGAAACAGCTGTTGGCGTACATTCTGTAATTGAAGAAGACAAAATAACTCTTGAGGCAGAATTGTTTTCTTTAGATGGCACACAAAGATTTTATGAAAAAAAAAGTTCAAATATTTTAAATTGTGAAAAATTAGGTATAGAGGTCGGTAAAATTTTAAAAGAAAAATCAAAAGATAGTTACAAAAAAAAATAATGCATATTTTATTAACAAGACCAATAGATGACAGTATTGAAATGATAGAAAAATTTAAATCACTAGGTCATGATGTGTCTCATCTACCATTATTAAATATAGAAAAAGTAAATCATGAAAATTTCAATTTTAATAATTACGATGCATTTATTTTTTCAAGCTCCAATTCAATTAAATTTCTGGACATAAAAAATATAAATAAAAATATCAAATGTTTTTCAGTAGGGTCTGCAACTGAAAAAAAAATTCGCGCGCTAGGATTTCAAAATGTAATACCTGCTGAAGGCAGTGTTAATAGCTTGATAGAAATTATTCAAAATAATTTTGATACTTCAGACGGTAAATTATTATATATCAGTGGTGAAACTATTGCTTATGAATTAGACAAAGATTTAAAAAACAAAGGATACAATATTGATAGATTAATTAATTACAAAACAAGTCATAATTATTTTAACGATATTAATTTTATTAAAGAGTTAAAAAAAAAAATACCAAATATTGTTTATATTTATTCTGAAAATAGTGCGAAAAGTTTTTTGAAATTCATTAATAATTCAGGCTTGAAAGATGATTGGATGGATACAAACTTAATGTGTATGGGCGAAAAAGCATCTACAATACTTAATGAGATAAAATGGAAAAAAATTTTTCTTTTTAATCCTGGAGAAGAAGAGTTTTTGTTATATAAAATTTAATTATGGAATTATTTAATAATTTTTCAGATGTCTTTTTGTCGGTTTGGAATAAAGGAATTCTTGGCGTAGATATTTTTCAAATTTTAATTGGAGTAGGAATTTTTCTTTTATTTTTAATATTTAGAGGAATCATAAGTAAATTAATAATTAAAAAGTTAGAGTTAATTTCTAAAAGAACCACAAACAAACTAGATGATACATTTGTTAAATCAATGGTGGGTCCAGCAAGATTTTTACCAATTGTCTTAGGTTTTTTTATTGCAAGTTATTACATGACATTTTCTGTTGAAGGCAGGGAAGTTGTAGATACTATAAATAGAACATTAATCACTATTCTTATTTTTTGGGTCATACACCAAATTATAGAACCTATTTCTTATATCTTAAGTGGTTTAGACCAAATTTTAACTAGAGAGTTAATTGGTTGGATTATTAAATCATTAAAAATTTTAATTTTTATTTTAGGTCTCGCAGCAGTTTTAGAATTATGGGGAATAAAAATAGGACCAATCATTGCAGGTTTAGGATTATTTGGTGTTGCCGTCGCTCTTGGTGCTCAAGATTTATTTAAAAATTTAATTTCTGGTATTTTGGTTTTAGTTGAAAAAAGATTTAAAATTGGTGACTGGATTTCTGTCGATGGAGTTATTGAAGGTATAGTTGAAAAAATTGGATTTAGATCCACAACTATTAGAAAATTTGATAAATCTCTGGCAATAATTCCAAACTTCCAGTTTGCAGAAAATGCAGTTGTAAACGTAAGTGAAACATCAAACTGGTTGATTAGTTGGAATATCACATTGCAATATGACACCACAGTTGACCAACTTAAAACTATCAGAAATGAAATTGAGAAGTATATATTGGAAAGCAAGGACTTTGATATTAAGGTTGGTGTTGCGGTTAGAGTTGATAAATTTTCAGACAGTTCAATTGATATGTATGTTCGTTGTTTTACAAATAGTAGAAGTTGGAATGATTGGCTTTCAATAAAAGAAAGATTGGCAATAAAAATTAAGGAAATAGTTGAGGGCAACAAAGCGTCATTCGCGTTCCCGAGCCAATCAATTTATGTTGAAAAAAAATGATTGCTATATTTTACTTAGCTTTACAAATTTTAAAACTTTATTCATATGTAGTTGTAGCAAATGTTGTTATAAGCTGGTTAATAGCTTTTAACGTTCTTAATACGGGAAATCGATTTGTTTATGCTATTTTAGAACTTACTTATCGATTAACTGATCCAATTTTAGTAAAGATAAGAAGATTTTTACCTAACCTGGGATCATTAGACATATCTCCAATTATATTACTTTTGTTGATTTGGTTTATAGAAATGTGTATGAAGCTCTACATCGCACCATTAATTTTTTAATTTATGATTTTAATAGACGGAAAAAAAGCAGCAGCTGAACTAAGAGAAGAACTTAAACAAGAAGTTACGGAGTTAAAAAGCAAACATAATAAAGTTCCTGGACTAACTGTAATATTAATTGGAGAGTTGGCACCAAGTAAAATTTACGTAAGAAACAAAGAAAAATCTGCTACAGAGGTTGGATTAAAATCAGAAGTAATTAGATACCCAGAAAATGTTGAGGAGAAAACTGTATTAGATAAAATTGATGAGCTTAATAAAGATGATAGTGTCTCAGGTATATTAGTTCAGTTACCTTTACCAAAACATATTGATAAACAAAAAGTGATAGAAGCAATCTCACCATCAAAAGATGTAGATGGTTTTCATCCAATGAATGTAGGAAATTTATCCTCTGGATATGAAAGTTCTGTGCCTTGCACACCACTTGGATGTTATTTATTAATTAAAAAAATTGAGCCAAACTTAAGTGGAAAAAAAGCAGTAGTTGTTGGAAGATCAAATTTAAATGGAAAACCAATGACTCAATTACTTTTAAAAGAAAATTGCACAGTAACTATTACCCATTCAAGAACAAAAAATCTTAAAGCAGAGTGTTTAGAAGCAGATATTATTGTAGCTGCAGTTGGAATTCCAGAATTAGTTAAAGGAGACTGGGTCAAAAAAGATGCGATTGTAATTGATGTAGGAATTAACAAGACAGATAATGGTATTGTTGGAGATGTTGCGTTCGATGAAGTTTCAAAATACGCAAAAGCTCTAACTCCTGTCCCAGGTGGAGTTGGGCCAATGACAATTGCTTGTTTGTTAAAAAATACTATTGAGTGTTTTAAAAGATCCCAAAAATAAGGACTTTTTAAAAAAGTTTAATTGTCTCAACGACTGTATTGATCAAATATTTTCTCTTCACTTTGATAATGTTTCTAAATGAAGAAGCCAAAATATGAATATAGAATTGCTATAATCATGATATTGCTTACGGCAGTTCCAATTGGTGCAACACAGCTTGGTTGGTATCTTTATGGAAAACAAGTTGGTTTTGATTATGGTATGATAGCAGGAACTTTTGCAGTAATATTAGCTGGGTATTTAATGTACGAAAAAGGTTGGAGAAACGAAGATGAGGATGAGGATTAATTAATGGAAAAAATAATTTTTTTTGGATTAGCAGTACCAATTCTTGGTTTTGTTTTTTATTTAGGTGGTTCGGCAATAATGAAAGGTTTCAAAGCTAAGGTTGAGTTTGCACCAAAAAAAAATCAAGATGAGGAGACAGATCAATCTCAATCAGAATTAGATACCAACATTACTAACACAAATAATAATCTTAGTTCAGAGTTAGCAAATTTAAATAATCTCCTTAAAGATGGGGTTTTGACCCAAGAAGAATTTGATAAAGCGAAAAAGAAAATTCTAGATATTTAATTATAATTTAATAATTTTTTGAGTGGACTTATTTCACCAATTTTAAAGATAATAGCATCCTCTTTATTAAAACCAAATTTTTCAGCGCTATCTTTAAATCTCATTCGAGGTTCCATTATAGGTTCTAATGATAAAACAAAAGTACCCCAGTGGGTTCCCAAAACTTTTTTACTTTTTAAATCCTGAGCAATATTAAGAGCCTCTTCAGGAGTTGTATGATAA
This sequence comes from alpha proteobacterium HIMB5, assembly GCA_000299095.1. Taxonomy (NCBI): domain Bacteria; kingdom Pseudomonadati; phylum Pseudomonadota; class Alphaproteobacteria; order Candidatus Pelagibacterales; family Candidatus Pelagibacteraceae; species alpha proteobacterium HIMB5. Next base: position 1,295,655 of record CP003809.1, read on the forward strand.
ATCGACTTGTCAAACATTGGTCTAAAATTATATGCTCCAATATTAATCATTGATAAATCAATAGGTCCATATTTTTGTCCAAGATCTTTATAGATGTTTCCATATCCAGTATCACATGCAAAAAATATTTTTTTGTTTTTATATTCAATTAAAAAATTTCCCCATAATGTTTTATTGGTATCAGTTAGACTTCTCTTTGACCAATGAACAGCAGGTAATAATGAAATCTTTAAATCTTTGTTAATTTGTATTTCATCATACCAGTCCATTTCGTTTACATCTTTGTATTTTTTGAAATATTTACCAAGCTTAAGAGGAAGCAAAACCTTTGCATCTTTATAAGGAAATTTTCTAATGGTTGACATATCCTGGTGGTCATAATGATTGTGTGTAAGTAGAAACACATCTGTTTTTGGAATTTCTTTTAACTGAATAGCAGGCTCAACATATCTTTTTGGACCAAATATTAAAGGACCTGCATTATTTGAAAAAACTGGATCAGTAATGACTGTTGTTTTACCTAATTTGATTAAGAATGTAGCATGTCCTATCCAAGCAATATAATCGTCATCTTTTAATTTATCTAAATTTTCTTTAACTATTTTTTTATCAATGACATGATCTTTGGGAACAGTAATATCAATTTTCTTTTTTTCTTTAATAAATGTTTTATAGGAAAATTTTATATCATTAGCTCTAACAGGTGATCCTTCAGGATTTCTAAAAGTCCCATCTGGTAAATGATGATAAGGTTTTTCTGCCATTGTTAAATTAATACAATTATAAAAAATAATTCCAATTAGAAAAAAAATTTAATCATTTTTTTTCCATAAGCCATAAATTATTTTCAGATAAAAAATAAATTTTACCATTGTTTGGATGAACTTGAATATCTCTAATTCTTCCAATCTTATCCTTAAAAATTATTTTTTCTTGAACATTTTCTAAATCATTGAAGATTAATTTTCTTAAAGATTTGTCTTTTAACGACGTGATTAAAGCGTGGCCATTCCATTCTTTAAACTCATTTCCTTTGTAGATTGTAATTGCGCTAGTTGCAATTGATGGAACCCAATATTGAATTGCCTTTGTAAAACCTGGTTTCCATTTTGGTCCAATTGGAATTCCAGAATAATTTTTTCCACCCCAACCTAAAATTTTCCAACCATAGTTTTCACCTTTTTTAATTTCTCCAAACCAATCACCACCTCTAGCACCATGGTTGCTTGCATAAATTTTTCCATCAAAAGATGAATAGGTAAGACCCTGTGGATTACGAACACCAATTTGATAAATTTCTGGCAACCAATTTGATTTACCCTCAAATTTTGGATTATCTTTTGGAATACTACCATCTAAATGAATTCTAATGATACTTCCAGGATGGTTAGTTGGATCTTGAGCAATCATTCCACCACCTCTTTCACCAGTAGATGCAAATAAATAATTATCCTTAATAGCCAGTCTTGATCCAAAATGATAACCAGAATCTATGGGTGGGTTTGCTTGAAATATATTTCTAAAATTTAAACTTTTTTTATCTAATGTTGCTCTACCTATTGAAGTGCTTGTCTTCCAGTTCCCTCTATCTTCTGTGTAGGAAATCCATAATTGATTATTTTGATAGAGAATATCTAAAAGTCCACCTTGACCAGATACTGTAAAATTTAAATTATGGTTTACAATTTCTGTATTACCATTTGAAACATTAACAATTTTAATTTTTCCATTTTTTTCAGTTATTATTAATTCGTTTTCATTAATAAAAGATGATCCCCAAGGTTCATCAAGATTTGTAATTTTAGTAAATGATAAGTTTTCTGAAAAACTTTTTTCAGAACAAAAGAACAGAAAGAATAATATAAGAAAATATTTTTTCACTTTAAGAAAGTTTTGATCTACCACCATCAACAGCAATGATTTGACCAGTCATCCAAGAACTTTCATCAGTTAGTAAAAATTTTGCAAGTGCTGCTGAGTCTTGTCCCTCACCCAATCTTTTTAGCGGATGTGCTTTTGCAATACCTTCTGCTAAAACTTTATTTTTTAACATTGGTTCAGCTATTTTTGAATTTGTTAAACTCGGAGCTATACAATTTACTCTAATGTTAGGCGCAAATTCTGCAGCAAGAGAAACTGTTAAACCTTCAACAGCAGCTTTAGCAGATGCAATAATTGCGTGATTGGTAAAACCACGTTGAGCTGCTACTGTAGAAAATAAAACAATAGAACCTTTATTTTTTTTTAAACTTTCTTGATAACCTTTTATAGCTTCAACTGCTGAATAAAGATTTAACTTCATACAATTATTTAAATCTTGCTCTTTGACCATTCTAACAGGCTTAAGATCTATTGAACCCACACAATAAGCTAGACCTTTTGCTTCAGGAATGTCAGATTTTACCTTTTCGATAAAGTTATTTTCTAGAACATCTGCAACTGTATAGGCAGAATTAAGTTGACTTGCTAATTGTTGAACACTTTCTTCATTTCTTGCAACTAGATGTATGTCATGACCAGAATCTTTTAATTTTTTTGCTAAACTAGAACCAATTGAACCAGTAGCTCCAAAGACAATATATTTATCTGACATATAAATTTATTTTAGTTATATTTAATTATGAAATTGTTTTTTATACTTGGCAACCAATTATTTCCATTAAATTATTTAGATAAATTTAAAAAAGATCACTTATTTTTTTTAGCAGAGGATTACGAACTTTGTACATATGAAAAACATCATAAGCAAAAAATATTATTATTTTTATCATCAATGCGATCATATTTGGATAGACTTAGAAAAGATAAATTTAAAACAGAATATTTAGATATTACCAATAAAACTTTCAAATCAAGTTACACTGATAAATTAAAATCAATAATTAAATCAAAAAAAATTACTGAAGTTACAAGTTTTGAAATAGAAGATAAATTTTTTGAAAACAAAGTTTCAAATTTTTTTAAAAAAGAAAAAATAAAATGGAATATTGTTCAAACTCCAATGTTTCTTAATTCGAGAGATAATTTTAAAAAATATCTAAACAAATCTAAAAAGCCGTTTATGGCAACATTTTACAAAGATACTAGGAGAGAGCTTAACATATTGATGGATAAACAAGGCAATCCACAAGGTGGGAAATGGAGTTTTGATGAAGACAATAGAAACAAATTACCTAAGAATATATCAATTCCTAAATTTCCAAATATTAATGAAACTACACATACAAAAAAGTTAAAACCAATAATTGAAAAAAATTTTAAAGATCACCCAGGCAATACAAATCAGTTCTGGTTTGCAACCGAATACGATGATGTTTTAAAGTTATTGAACTTTTTTATTAAAGAGAAATCAAACTTATTTGGTGATTATGAGGATGCAGTTGATCAGAAAGATAATATTTTATTTCATAGTGCTTTAAGTCCTTATATAAATTTGGGAATAATCACGCCTGAATTCATAATAAAAAAAATTTTAGACTTTCATAAAAAAAATAAAATTAGAATGAACTCACTTGAGGGCTATGTAAGGCAAGTCATTGGATGGAGAGAATTTATGAGAGGAATTTACCAGGGCTATTCAAAAGAAATGGAAACAAAAAATTTCTTTAATCAAAATAGAAAAATGAAGAAAAGTTGGTATGAAGGAACTACTGGGCTTCCACCATTAGATTATGCAATTAAAAATGCAAAAAATTATGGATGGTCACACCATATAGAAAGATTAATGATCCTCTCAAACATTATGAACCTTTGTGAAATCAAACCAACAATTGTTTACAAATGGTTTATGGAAATGTTCGTTGATTCATCTGATTGGGTAATGGTTCCAAATGTTTATGGAATGGGTTTATTTAGTGATGGTGGAATTTTTGCGACTAAACCTTATATCTGTGGATCAAGCTATTTCATGAAAATGATGGATTTTAAAAAAGGTGATTGGTGCAACACAATGGATGGTCTTTATTGGAGATTTATTGATAGAAATAGAAAATTTTTCCTTACAAATCCAAGGCTATCAATGATGGTAAGAATTTTTGATAAAATGAAAATTGAAAGAAAAAAGTTAATTTTACATGAGGCACAAAATTTTATTAATAAAAATACTTCCTAAAAGATAAAAGAATTAAATTTTTCAAAGTCCTAAAAATTTCAAATTTTGGTATTTTAGAAACACCAGTTTTTCTATCAGCAAAAGTAATGGGTATTTCTTTAATAGAAAAACCATGCTCTACTATCTTAAATATCGTTCCCATAAAAAAACTGTATCCTTTTGCATTCACTGAATTTAAATTAAATTTCCCAAGTTTATTTAAATTAAATCCCCTATAAGACGTTGTATACTCATTGCAATTTATACCAGATAAAAACTTAATTGCATAATTACCAATAATACTCGTAAATAATCTTGAACCTGTCATTAAACATTTTCCTCCAATAATATATCTTGATCCAATAACAAATGGAAAGTTTTTTAATTGTAGTATAAAGTTTTTGAGTTCAATTGGATCATGAGATAAATCAGCATCCATTGATATAAAATAATCATAATTATTTTTTTTTGCAAAATTAAACGCTAATTTATGTGCTGTATCTAATCCAAGTTTTTTTTCTCTTACAATCAAATTTATTTGCTGAAATTTTTTTATCATTTTTTTTACAATCAAACTTGTTTGATCAGGTGAATTATCGTCAATGATAAGGATATCTGCGTGTGGAAGATTTTTTAAAATTTTTTCAATTAATTCTTTAATATTTTGTTTTTCATTGTAACTAGCAGTAAATACTAATATTCTTATAGTCATACTAATTCAATATATTAATGAGAAAAAAAAAAGCAATTATAATAGGTGGCTCAGGTCAATTAGGTATAAGTTTATCTCAAAAGTTATTAAATAAAAATTTCCAAGTTCTTATTACTACAAGAGATGTAAAGTCTGCAAAAAAAAAATTTTTGCTTAATAACAAAAATTTAAAAATTATAAAACTTGATATTTTAAATAAAAATAAAATTAAGTTCTTATTACATCAACAAAAACCCCAAGTTATTTTTTACTTTGCAGGTCAAAGTTCCCCATCAAAATCATTTATAAAAAAAAAATTACTTTTCAAAGCAATGTTGAAGGTTGTGAAAATTTTTTAAAAGTGATTTATGAAGAAAAAATTAGATGTAAATTTGTAAATGCCAGTTCATGTGAAATATTTGATAAAAATATCAAAAGAATAAGTGTCAATTCAAAAAAAAATCCTATCAGCCCTTACGGAAATTCTAAATTAATGTCACATAATTTGACGAAATATTTTAGGGATAAAAAAAAATTAAAAACATATAATGCAATTCTTTTTAACACTGAGTCTATTCATAGACACAAGGATTATCTTATTCCAAAAATTTGTATTGCTGCAATTAATGCAAAAAAATATGGTAAATTCACTTATTTCGGAAATTTAAATATTTCAAGAGAATGGAATTGGTGCGATGAGCAGACAAAATATTTAATAAAATTTATAAATAAATCTCCTCAAGATTTTATTCTTTCCAACGGAAAGAGTTTTTCGGCAAAACAAATGCTTAAATTTGCTTTTGAATATTATAAATTAGACTACAAAAATTATGTAAGAATACACAAAAGATATTTAAGAAAAAAAGATTTTTTAATTAAACGATCAAGATACGATTTATGTTTGAAAAGAAATAAACTTATAAGGAAATCAAAAATTTATGGGAAAAGAATAATTTATCTAATAATAAAAAATTATGAAAAAAGAAAAAGAAATTTATAGCTATCTAGCAATCTATTTAACTATCTTATTACTTTTTTCATATTTTTTTTTATATGTTAAGCACCAAGTTGGAAATGACTCAACTATTTCAGAATGGTTGATTAATTATGAAGGTGGCTTTACCAAAAGAGGTTTAATAGGACAAATAGCAATTGAAATCTCTCGATTTTTTAATTTAAATTTAAGATTTTCAATATTCTTGATGCAATCATTTGTTTGTACAGTTTATTTTATCTTACTATTCAATTTTTTAAAAAATTTTAAACTTGAGAGGATTGTACTTTTATCAATTTTTACTCCTATTTTTATTTTATATCCTATTGCTGAAATTGAAGTTTTGGCAAGGAAAGAGATTATAATTTTTTCTTTATACTTATTATATCATTTAGTCCCAAATCAAAACATTTGGAAAACATTTTCATTTTTAATTTTTACTTCACTTTCAATTTTAATTTGGGAACCAGTTATATTTTTTTTCCCAATTATCTTTATATTGGAAGTGATAGAAAAAAATATCAAAAATTATGATCTAAATCTTTTAAAAATTTTAATCTCATTTATTCCAAGCTTAATAATTGCCTACATATTCATTTTTAATCCTTTGAATGAAATGGAGTGGAATGTGATGGCTTCAATTTTAAAATCAGAATTCAATCAAAGATGTTATATGTCTTGTGGTCTTCTTAAAACCAAATCTTCTATCATTCAACAATTTGAAGGAAATTATGGAAAATATTCATTAGAAGTTTTTATCAGATATTTGTTAATTATTTTTATTGGTTTTTATCCATTATTTACTCTAATAAAAAATTCAAAAATTAAAAATAATAACCTAATTTTATTTAAATATTTTAAGAATTTTTCAAAAGCTTTATTTTTAAGTTTGACGCCAGTTATTTTACTTTTTGCAATGGGATATGACTGGGGACGATGGGTAAATATTTCATATGTATTTTTGTTAATTATTTTTTTTCAACTACTGAGACAAAAAAAAATAACAATAAATTATGAAAACATTGAAAATACGTTTATTTATAAACTTAAAAAAAAAACCTTTATTTTTTTCTTTATAATTTTTTGTTTTGGATGGAATCCCAAAACTGTTATTACTGGAGACGTAGCTTCTTTTCCAGGTTATAGGATACCTTACAAAGTATTAAAAATAATGATTAATTAAAGCATGTATATTTCAATCACAGGCCTTAAACCAAAAAATTTTCTTTCTAAAATCAAATTTTGGATGTTAGCAATTCCATCTTTTAGAGCAGCTCAAAAAGCTGATGGTAATTTATTCTGTGAAGTTAAAGAAGTTGATGGATACAAACATACTTTAACGGCTTGGAAAGACAGAAACTATATGATGGAATATATTAATGGAATAACTCATTCGAAAGCCATGAAAGAGTTTAGTTCAATTGCTACAGGATCAACCTATGGCTATGAGAGTAACACAATACCATCATGGGAAGAAGCTTTAGATCTTTGGAAAAAAAATTATAAAGAATATTAGTTTGAAAAAACAAAACTTACCCTCAAAAATTTGCCCCGTCTGTAAAAGACCATTTGCATGGAGAAAAAAATGGAAGCTGAATTGGGATAAAGTAAAATATTGTTCAAAGAAATGCTCTGGTTTAAAATAAAAAAATGAACATTATTGTTTTACAACACATTAAAATAGAAGACCCAGGCTACATTAAAGATCTAATGTTAGCTGATGGTTTTAAGTTAACAACAATAGAATTAGATGAGGGAGAAAAAATCCCTGACGATCTAAGTAAATTTGATGGAATGTTTTGTATGGGTGGACCAATGGATACATACATGGAGGATCAATATCCTTGGTTAATAGATGAAAAGAAAAGAATAAAAGAATTTGTTGTTAATTTAAAAAAACCATATTTAGGATTCTGTTTAGGTTGTCAGCTTTTAGGCGAAGTAATTGGTGGCAAAGTGGTTAAGTCTAATCCAGCAGAGATTGGAATTATGGATATTAATTTTAGTAAAGAAAAAGTTAATGATAAGCTTTTTAATGAATTTCCTGATCAAATTAAAAGTCTTCAGTGGCACTCTTATGAAGTTCAAGGAATTGAAAACAATAAAGATGTAACATTAATTGCCTCATCTCCAGTTACAAAATTTCAAATTTTTAAATATCAAAATCATGCATATGGAATTCAATTTCATATCGAAATTAAAGACACAACAGTAAATGAATGGGGGTGCGTTCCTGAATATAAAAAAGCTTTAGAGGAGCAATTAGGTGAGGGAGCTTTAGAAAAATTTGACCAAGCAGCCAAAGATAATATGAAAGATATGAATGAATATTCTCGATCACTCTACGAGAATTTTAAAAAAATATTATGAAAAAATATAAAATAGGGTTTCCTGTAAAATTTAAAAAAGCAAAATATCCAACTAAAAAAAAATTAGTTGGTAAGTATTGTGTTTTAGAGCCTGTAAATGTTAAGAAACATGCAAAAGATCTCTATGAAAATTTTTCAATTGATAAAAAGGGAATTGATTGGATCTATATGCCAACAGGTCCTTATAAATCTTTTTCTTCGTTTAAAAAATATCTAACAACAGAAAAGTTATCTGGAAATCCTTTCTTTTATTCTATCTATTCAAAAAAACTTAAAACTTATTGTGGATTAGCAAGTTATTTAAGAATTACACCTGAGGTAGGAACGATCGAAGTGGGTTGGATAACATATGCTAAAAATTTACAAAAAACAGTTGAAGCGACTGAAGCCATGTTCCTTATGATGAAGAACGCTTTCGAGATCTTGGGGTATAGAAGATACGAATGGAAATGTGATAGTCTTAATAAAAGATCTAATAAAGCTGCATTAAGATTAGGTTTTAAATTTGAAGGAGTTTTTAGACAGGCTACAATCTATAAAAAGAGAAATAGGGATACCTCTTGGTATGCTATAATTGATAAAGACTGGAATAAAATTAAAAAAGGTTATCAGGCTTTTTTAAAGCCATCAAATTTTAAAAATTCCAAACAAATTAAAAAGTTAAAATTTTAGTTTAAATTTTCTTTAATAAAATTTTTTAAATACTCAGAGCTTTGTGCACCTGATACGTATTGATCATTAATTTCAAAAAAAGGAACTCCCGAAATATTTTTTTCCTTTGCAATGTTTTGATAAGAGTAAATTTTATTTTTATTAATCTCTGAAAAATAATTAATAACTTTTTCTTTTGAAATATTGTTACGTTCAGCTATTTTAAATAATATGTTTTCATCACCAATATCTTCACCCATTATAAAGTAGCTTGTATAAATCTCTTTTTTGATTTCATTTTCTTTTCCATTATCCTTTGCTAATAAAATCAGTAAATGTGAAAGAACAGTATTTGGTGTTTTAATTATTTTTTCTAAATTAAAATTTAATCCAACTTCTTTTGCTTTTTGTGTCATTGATGCATACATCGGGGCCGCTAATTCCTTACCACCAAATTTGATATTTAGATAATCACTTCTTGATATTCCACTTTCAGGCATATCAGGATTTAGTTGAAAAGGTACGTGTTCAACTTCTATCTTTTTATCTTTGTAATCTTCCAATGCTTTTTCTAGGTTTGTTTGACCTATAAAACACCAGCCACATATTGTATCTGCGTAAACTTTAATTTTCATATTTTATGTAAACTTGCTTACGATTTTAGGAATATGATTTTTAAAATTAAAAAAACCTTTGTTACAGAATTGCCAAGAAAAAGAATCTAAGCTTCTGTATAAAAATTGATAATTTTTAAGATTAAGCTTTATTAAAAAATCCAAACTTTCTCCAATTGATGGATATAAAATATAGAAATCCTCATCAATATTTTTTAAATCATTGATGTCTAATATTTGACATTCAATATTTTTTTGTTTCAACCGTTTTTTTTGATCTTCATTTAAAAGCTCCTTAAATTTCACTACGTTTTCACTTAACTTTATTTCTCTATTTTCATTATTTTGTTTAATTAGAATAATTTTTTTAAATTGAGTGTCAGTGAAATTTGAACTTTCAAAAGAAAGATTATTATCAAAAATTACCAAAGTTTTTTGTTCATCAATTGATGGATTGATAAAGTCTTGTTTGATTATCGTATATGTTTTTTCACTAATTTTAGGAGTAGCGTTTTCATTAAGCTTTATTTGATTAAATCTATTATTTGTAAATTTTTTAATATTCCATTCAGAAGCCAAATAATGCTTTCCTTGAGTTTGTATACCTGCAACCCATCGCCATCCAAGCGTATTTGAAGCTGGATCACCGTCTAATAAATGTTCTAAAAAAAATTCTGCTCCCAGCTGCCAAGGTAAATCTAATGTAAAAATCCAAATACTAGCAAACCACATCCTGGTATGGTTGTGTAGATAATTTGTATCTTTTAGTTCTTTTACCCAATAATTAAAACATTCAATATTTGTATTACCTTCAATAGCATCAAGATAATTTTCATTATCCTTGTATTTGTTTTTTATTGAATTCAATTCTACTAAAAAATCTGTCCATACATTTGGACGTAATTCTAACCACCCTTTCCAATATGTTCTCCATAAAACTTCTTGAATAAATTTTTCATTTTTTGAAAAAGAAAATTTGTTTAGTGATTTTTTAATAACCTCGATTTCATTTATAGCACCATGTGAAATATAGGGTGAAAGACAAGATGTATTGTCTCTTTTATCAGGCCCATAATCAAAGTTTCTGGCTTTTGAATAATCTTTTAATCCATTTTCAATGAAATAATTTAATTTTTCTAGAGCTGAAGCTCTTGTAGGAATAAAATTCATAATATTTTTTATTATAGTTTTGTTTTGTGAAAATTTATAAATCTTTCAACATTTTTTTTATTAAAAGATTTATTTTCTTCAAAGGACACTTTTTTCATTGAATAGGCATTACTTTTTGTAATTCTTGAATGAATTATCACATTACCTTTGTAAAGTTTTAACTTCACAGAGCCATTTACCTTGCTTTTTTTTAAATCAACTATTTTTTGAAGTTTAATTCTTTCCTTTGAAAACCAATATCCATTGTAAATTAGTTCTGCATATCTAGACATAATTTCATCTTTTTTATGCATAGTTTCTTTATCTAGCGTTACAGACTCAATTGCTCTATGTGCGATAATTAACAGAGTTCCACCAGGTGTTTCATATACTCCACGAGACTTAATTCCTAAAAATCTATTCTCAACTAAATCAACTCTCCCAACACCATTTTTTCCAGCGATTAAATTAAGTTTCTGTAATAATTTAGAAGGGCTTAATTTTTTTCCATTAACACCAATAGGATCTCCATTCTTGAAATTTATCATCACAAAAGAGGGCTTGTTTGGAGCTTTTTCAGGAGACACTGTTCTTTGAAATATAAATTCTGGTGCAAAATTTTTTGGATCTTCCAAAGCTTTACCTTCAGTAGAAGTATGAAATAAATTATCATCTACTGAAAAGGGTGGCGCTCCTTTTTTATCTTTTGGTATTTCAATATTATTTTTCTTAGCATAATTAATTAAATCAGTTCTTGATTTTAAATTCCATATTCTCCAAGGAGCAATTACTTTTATTTTAGGACCAAAATAATGATAACCCAATTCGAATCTAACTTGATCATTCCCTTTTCCAGTGGCTCCGTGTGATACAGCATAAGCTTTGTATTTTTTTGCAACTCTAATCTGATCTTTTGCAATGAGCGGCCTTGCAATTGAAGTACCTAATAGATAAACACCTTCATAAATAGCATGTCCCCTAATCATTGGATAAACATAATCTTTTACAAAAATATCTTTAAGATCTTGAATAATGATATTTTTAACACCTAGCTTTTTTGCATTTCTAAAGATTTTTTTTCTATCTATTTCTTGCCCCACATCTGCAGTATAGCAAATAACTTCAGCATTATAATTTTCTTGAAGCCATTTTAAAATAATAGATGTATCTAAGCCGCCAGAGTAGGCTAATACAATTTTTTTCTTAGAATTCATTTAATTAACTACAAGCACTTTTTGCAGCTTTATATGCTTTAGTAAATCCTAGTAGTGAGTAATGATCGATTGTTTGTGACCCTTTAGCATTAAATCCAGTTACCATAATTCTTGAACCTTTCATCATCACTTTGATCATTTTTTTTTCATTTTTATTACTTGTCATCCAGGCAAAACCTTGTTGTTTAATATCAAAATTAAATTTATTTTTTCCAGATGTTGCAATTACTTTATTGTTTTTATTAAATTCATACCCTGGTGTAGTGCTAATCTCATCCGCAATTTTATCTCCAGGTCTAAAACTTACAAATAATCTTGCATCTCTTTTATTAGATTTTGGTGCTTGTAAAACAGGAGATGATTGTGCAAAACACGTATTTCCAGTAGCTTCAACCAAAACCATCGTTTCCCAATCTTTGTATTTTCCAACCTTTTTTACTTCTTCAGCAAAACTTTGAAATGTACTTAAAATAAAAATAAAAAATAATTGGGTTAAAACTTTTTTAATCATGGGCATGGGTTAGGGTAAATTTTTTGAACTTCATTAATTTCTTCAATAACTTCATCAGTTAATTTTACATTTACACTTTCTATATTAGTTTTCAACTGTTCCATTGTAGTTGCTCCAATTATTACACTAGTCATAAATGGTTGGATTTCACAAAATTTCAAAGACATTTGTGTAAAATCGATGTTATGTTTTTTTGAAATTTCATAATAAGCTTCAACAGCTTTAGTTGTATTGGGTTTATTGTATCTCGTCCAAAAATCACCATCCCTCTCTAATCTAGAATTTTTAGGCATTTGGTTGTTTCTATATTTCCCTGTTAGATAGCCACTTGCTAATGGAGAATAAGCTAATAATCCAATTTCATCTCTTATAGAGATTTCTGCTAATCCAACTTCATAAGATCTATTTAATAAGCTATACGGATTTTGAATAGACATCATTCTTGGTAAATCATTTTCCCTTGAAAGCTGAAGGCATTTATTCACTCCCCATGGAGTTTCATTAGAAAGTCCCACCTCTCTTATTTTTCCTTCTTTCACAAATTTTTGTAAATTTCCAAGAACATCTTCAAACTTATTCCAGTTATCATCTTCTTTATGTTCATAACCTAAACGACCAAACATATTTGTTTTTCTTTCAGGCCAATGTAGTTGGTAGAGGTCTATGTAATCGGTCTTTAATCTTTTAAGACTGTCATTTAAAGCAATTGTTATATTCTTAATTCCATAATTATTTTCACCATTTCTAATGTAATCTCTTGCCGGTCCAGCTACTTTTGTTGCTAATATTACTTTGTCTCTTTTTTTTGTTTTTTCAAACCAATTTCCAATTACTATTTCAGTATGACCAAAAGTTTCTTCTTTTGGTGGGACAGCATATAATTCTGCCGTATCCCAAAAATTTACCCCTTGGTCCAATGCAAAATCCATTTGTTCAAAACCTTCTTCTTGAGTATTTTGTTCACCCCAAGTCATTGTACCGAGACAAATTGTGCTAACGTCAATGTCAGTATTTCCTAGTTTTTTATAATTCATCTTTATTTACTAATGTTTTGTTAATATTTTATGGTGTCTTGAATAATTGTTATTCTAACATTATATATACTATATGAATTTAGATAGAGAAAATATGATTAAATCGCAACAGGCTCAACAAGCTGCTGCGGTAATGGATGAAGGTTTAAGAGCCTACATGCTTAAAGTTTACAATTACATGGCAACTGGAATTTTATTGACTGGAATAGTCTCGTTAATAACTTTTAAAATGGCAGTTGTGTCAGTTTCAAGCACAGGAATAGTTTTAACTGGGTTTGGAAATGCGATTTATAATTCTGCTTTGATGTGGGTGGTGATGTTAGCTCCTTTAGCAATCGTATTTTATATGAGTTTTGGAATTAACAAAATGGGTTTTGCAAAAGCTCAAACTTTATTTTGGGTTTATGCCGGACTAATGGGTTTATCTTTATCTTCAATATTGCTTGTGTACACAGGCGCAAGTATTGCAAGAGTATTTTTTATTACAGCTGCTACTTTTGGTGCAATGAGCATCTATGGCTATACAACAAAAAGAGATTTAACAAAATTTGGTTCTTTTTTGATGATGGGTCTAATTGGTATAATAATAGCTTCATTAGTAAATATTTTTATGAAGTCGTCTATGATGTACTTTGTAATATCTGTATTAGGTGTTCTAATTTTTGTAGGTTTAACAGCTTACGATACGCAAAAAATTAAGAACATGTATGTTGCAAGTGACTCAGGTGAGTTGATGGGTAAGAAAGCTGTAATGGGTGCATTAACACTATACCTAGACTTCATCAACTTAATGATAATGCTTCTAAGACTTTTTGGTCAAAGAAGATAATCATTACTTCTGTAGTTTTTTCCAATTGGTGTTTTTTAAGAGAGATTTTAAGTCGTAAGAATTTTTTAAAATTTTTCCGCTTACATCTGTTATTGAATATCTAAGATTAGGATTTTTTGGCTTAAAATTTTTACAAATTTTATATAGAGCATTCTCTGCAGCATTTTTAAAAACACTAAAACCTACCTGCTTGCTGGAAATGCTTAAACCATAATCACGCCATGAACCCTCCGAAACCATTTTAGCATATAAGTCTAAAATAATTTTAAGTTCCTCTTTTTCAAAAAAATATTTTTCCTCAATCTGTTTTTGATTAGAGTTATTTACTACAAGTCTTAAATTTCTATTCATTAATTTTATATTTATTTATCAAACCAATTTGAAAAGCTGTGAATATAAAAGTGATAGGCAGCAAACCCCATACTTTAAAATTTACCCAAAATTCTTCTGATTGAGTTCTCCAGACAATTTCATTTAATAAAGCAAGTCCAAAGAAAAAATAAACCCATCTCTTATTTAAAACTTCCCAACCTTCCTCTGTTAAAGCAATAGATTTTCCCATCAATTTTTTTAGAACTGGTTCTTTTGTAAAATATTTCCCAAATATCAAAGCCAATCCAAATAGAATATTTATGATTGTCGGCTTAATATAAATAAAAACTGGATTATCGAAGTAGATTGTTAAACCACCAAAAAAAGTAATTAAAATTCCACTTAACAATGGAACTTTTGGAATAGTTTTTTCTAATACCCACATAATTGCTAAAGCTAATAGGGTTGCGACAATAAATGGTGGAATAGCAATTTTTAAATCTTTACCACTGTCATAATAAAAGTAAAAAAATATTACTAGAGGCCCAAAATCTGTTAAAAATTTTATAAAAGATTTATTCACATCAAGATACTAACATATCCACAATTTCACAAAACCTTAAAATTTTTGATATTGATTTTTAATTTTAAATACCCATACTAAAGTTAATGGCAATTCAAAAAGCTAAATTCTCAATTGGCGAAATTGTAAAACATAAACACTTTGATTTTAGAGGTGTTATTTATGATGTTGATTTTGAATTTAATAACTCTGAAGAATGGTATCAATCTATTCCAAAAAATGTACGACCACGAAAAGATCAGCCTTTTTATCATTTGTTAGCTGAGAATGATGAGATTACTTATGAAGCATATGTTTCAGAGCAAAATCTTTTAGTTGACGACTCTGATGAACCAATCAAACACCCTCTGATAGAAGAAATTTTTTCAGGAAAAAAGGGTGCTGGCTATTTTAAACAGTCAAATTAATAAATTAATCACTTTTAAGACATAATTGGTTCAAACCTTTGTCATACATAATTGTTAATGTTTATTATATCTGATCAAGAGTGCTAAAAGTTAACCCCTTATTATCTCCCTCTGCATTCTTGATCAGAGAGATTTAGATATTAAATATCTCTTAAAATAAAAATAATATAATACATCTAAAATGTTTAAAATTTTTGAGCCAAATAAAATTTTTTTAGTTACCTCAAGACTACCAAAATATGTAGTTGGTTTATTTTGCATCGTCTTAATTATTGGATTAGCTGAAGCATTAATATTTTCTCCTGAGGATTATAAACAAAGTGATGCAGTAAGAATTATGTATGTACATGTTCCGGCAGCTTGGATTTCGTTAGGTATCTTTACATCAATAACTATTTTATCTATTTCAGGTTTTATTTTTAAAAGTAAAAATTTATTTTTAATTGCAAAAAGTTTGGCTCCTTCAGGGTTCGTTTTTAATTTAATAGCTCTTGTAACAGGATCTATTTGGGGAAAACCGACTTGGGGAACTTGGTGGGCGTGGGATGCAAGAATTACATCTATGTTAATTTTGCTACTTTTTTATGGAATGTATTTAATTGTTTGGAGAATTTATGAAGATAAAGAAAAAGTTTATAAAATTTCGATGATTATTACTTTGATTGGAATAATTAATGTTCCAATAATTAAGTATTCTGTTGATTGGTGGAATACACTTCATCAACCAGCATCAATAAATATTTTGGCTAAATCTTCAATACACAGTTCAATGTTATTTCCTTTAGGAATAATGACTGCGGCATTTGCTCTATTTTCTCTACTGATTTTTTTAATGAAATATAATACAGAACTGATAAAAATTAAAAATAAGGGCTTAGATAGATTATGATATATGAACTACTAAACATGAATGGCTACGGACTTTACGTATGGTCTGCGTTTGGTTTTACTCTTTTTAGTTTTGGAGGTTTGTACATTGTTACAAAAATTCAGTACGTTAAAGAACAATCTAAATTTGTAAAAAAATTTGGAAACTTAGATACAAGCAAAGCTGCTCAAGCTAGAGCACAAAGAATTAATCAAGAAATATTATCTGGCGCATCAAATATTTAATTCAATAAATGTTTGGTCGTAAGGTTAAGTTAAGGATTCTGTTTATATCTTTAGCTTTTATTACTTTAATCCTTACTATTTTTCTAATTCTTAAGTCTTTAGAGGAAAACGTAGTTTATTTTCAATCGCCATCAGAAATAAGAAAAACTACAGAACTATCAAAAAAGAAAATTAGGATTGGAGGAATGGTAAAAAAAAACTCAATAAGCATGAATACCAATCAAGTGAATTTTATCATTACTGATTTTAAAAATGAAATAAATGTATCTTATAAGGGTGTTCTGCCTAATTTATTTGAAGAAGAAAAGGGAGTAGTTGCAGAGGGATATTTAAAAGATAGAAATTTTTTTTCAGCAACAAAAATACTTGCAAAGCATGATGAGAATTACATGCCCCCTGAAGTCAAAGAGGCGTTGAAGGAGAAGTAAATTGTTACCAAGTGTTATAGGTAAGTATTCGTTAATTTTTGGATTTTTGATTTCATTTCCAATTTTTTACTATTCATTCATCGATTATAAAAAATCAGGCAATCTAAACACAAAGATTATATCTTTTAGTTTTTTACAATTATTATTTATTTTAATTAGCTTTATCTGTTTAATTATTTCGTTTGTTATTTCAGATTTTAGTAATGAAACTGTTTTCAATAACTCTCATACCACTAAACCTTTATTTTATAAAATTGCTGGAACCTGGGGAAATCATGAGGGAAGTTTATTATTGTGGTTATTAGTTTTGACATTATTTGTTTTTATTTTTTTATTAACTTCAAAAAAACAAATAAAAAGTTATAGAATTTTAACAACCATATTCCAACAGATTATCATTTTTGGATTTTTTGTATTTGTTATTAAAACATCAAATCCATTCTCACATATATTTCCAGTTCCTAATGAGGGACTTGGCTTAAACCCAATTTTACAAGACCCTGCTTTAGCCATACATCCTCCTATTTTGTATTTAGGGTATGTGGGTACATCAATTATTTTTTCATCAGCTTTATCAGCTACAGTTTTAAATTATATTTCTAGTTCTTGGGCTTCTCACATAAAAACATGGACATATATTTCCTGGATTTTTTTAACTCTTGGTATTTTGTTAGGTTCTATTTGGGCATATTATGAATTAGGTTGGGGTGGTTTTTGGTTTTGGGATCCTGTGGAAAATGTATCTCTTATGCCTTGGTTAGCTTTAACTACATTAATACATTGTTTAATAGTTTTAGAAAAAAGAACTTTACTTAAATCTTGGGTGATAATTCTTTCAATTACCACATTTACTCTAAGTATGAGTGGAACTTTTTTAGTGAGATCAGGAATATTAAATTCAGTTCATACGTTTGCTAATGACCCTGAAAGAGGTATTTTTATTTTATTATTTTTATTTTCATTAATTATATTGTCTTTAGTAATATTTTTTTTCTTTAATAAAAATCAAGATAGAAATTCAAGTAATTTTTTTTGGTTGAGTAAAGATACTTCGCTATTAATAAATAATTGGTTTATGATGTATTTCTTATCTGTAGTTTTGATAGGAACACTTTATCCAATTTTTTTAGATGTAATTTCGTCTGAAAAAATTTCTGTTGGACCACCTTTCTATCACAAACTTATAGCTCCATTTTTACTTTTTTTCCTAATTGCCATGGCTGTTGGACCAAAATTAAGTTGGATAAAATCGAAATTTGTGGAAAAATTTTCATTAATCTCTTTTTTTGGAATTTCATTACTTTTGAGCTCTTATTTAGTTTTTAAATTAAACTTAGACTTTCTGATAAACACCTTATTATTGAGTACTGCCTTTTTTCTTTTTTTGATTACTCTTAAAGATTTTTTTATCAATAAAAGTAAAAATATTTCTCAGAAAATCTCTCACTTTGGTTTTGGATTATTTATACTAAGTGTTCTTTTAAATAATTTCCTCTCTTCTGAAATAATAACCAATCTTAAAATAGGTGAAAGTTATGATGATGGCAAAGTAAAAATTTATCTAGAGAAAGTTGAGAAATTTGAAAAACAAAATTATGAGTCTGTAATTGGATATTTTGATATTACAGATCAAAAAAATAAGACTGAAAAATTTAAACCTGAACTAAGAATTTATAATCAACCTGTGATTATCACTAGTGAGGCCGATATTAAAACAAACCTATTTTATGATAAGTTTTTAGTAATTAACGTTGTCCAAAATCAAAATTATTTTAATCTTAGATATCAATTAAAACCTTTAATGAGTTGGATTTGGATTTCTGTACTCATAATTTCAATGGGTGGATTAACTAATTTATTGTATTCTAGAAATGAAAAATAAGATTGTTCCATTTTTAGTCTTCCTCTTTTTTATATTTATTTTTTTTGTTTTTTACAAAAGTCTTAATCAAACAAATATTTATACACCAAACGTAAATTTGAATAAAAATATTCCAGAATTTGAGGCAAAAATTTTAAAATCAAATGAAAGTTTTTCGAATAAAGATTTTATGCTTAATGAATATTATTTGATTAATATATGGGCATCATGGTGTGCACCATGTCGATTAGAGCATAAATATTTGTTAGAATTAAATGATATCAATTCACTTAAAATGATTGGAATTAATTATAAAGATCTAAAATTAAATGCTGAAAATTTCCTTAACGATTTAGGCAACCCTTATGATCTAATTCTTAGTGATGACAATGGAAAATTATCAATAAATTGGGGTGCTTATGGAGTACCAGAAACTTTTATAGTTTTTAATAATAAGATTGTTAAAAAATATACAGGTCCACTAAATGAAACTAATGTTCAAGAAATTAGAAAAATTTTAAGCCAATGAAAAAAATTTTAATTTTTTTATTATTGATAAATATTTCAACCGCACACGGAGAAATACAAAACGATAAGCTCAAAATTGAGATTACAAAAAATCTTAGATGTTTAATTTGTCAGGGTCAGTCTGTTTATGATTCTGACTCTGAATTTGCAAATAGCCTGAAGTTAGTTGTTGAAGACAAATTGAACGAAGGAATGGAAGAAGAGGAAATTTACATTTTTCTCAAAGAAAAATATGGAAACTGGATTTTATATGACCCAGAATTAACTAAAAGTACTTACATTCTTTGGATTTTACCGTTGTTGTTATTTTTAATTGGGGGTGCAATAATAAACAATAGACTAAAAAAAAATTAAAAAATGACTATATACAGAATATGAATTTTTATAAAAAATTATTTATTTTACTTCTTTGTTTCCCATTGGTAGGTGCCAATGCGGATGATATTAAAATAGATAATGGTCCAACCAAATTGAATTTCTTTACTGGAATGTTTGACTTTAGTGATGATAAAAAAAGATCAACAATAATCGGTATTCAGCATTTAAACGAAGAACTTAATAGAGATACAATTTTAGGAAACTTGTCACCAATAACTGGAGCAATGATTACAGCAGACAACGCTTCATATCTATACACAGGTGTGCAAGCAAATTACATAATTGGGAATTTAAATTTTAATCCTAGTTTTGCTCCAGGATACTATAACCAAGGTGATGGAAAAGATCTTGGACACGCACTAGAATTTAAAAGTGAGATACAATTATCAATGGAGCTTCCAAAAAATAGCTCATTAGGATTATCATATAACCATTTGTCAAATGCAAGTCTTGGAGATAAAAATCCAGGTGCAAATAGTTATATGTTTAATTTCTTACAAAAATTTTAAATTAAAAATATGAATCTGAGAGATTGTCACAATTTTAGTGATTTTAGAAAATTAGCAAAAAAAAATCTTCCTTCACCTATTTTTCATTACATAGATGGTGGTGCAGATGATGAAGTAACCTTGAGAAGAAATACTGATGCATTTAACGATTGTGATTTAGTACCGAATGTTTTAGCCAGTGTTGGCAAGCCAGATTTATCTACAACTGTTTTTGGAAAAAAAATTGATATGCCAATATTTCTATCACCTACAGCTATGCAAAGATTATATCACCATGAAGGAGATAAAGCCTCAGCGAGAGCAGCAGAAAAATTTGGAACTTTTTATAGTATGTCCACAATGGCAAACACTACTATTGAAGAAATTGCAAATGTGTCTAGCGGTCCAAAGTTATTTCAATTATATGTTCATAAAGACACTGGAATTACAGATGATCTTATTGAGAGATGTAAGAGAGCAAATTTTGATGGAATGTGTTTAACTGTTGATACATTAGTAGCAGGTAATAGAGAGAAAGATCATAGAACAGGTTTTACAACACCCCCTAAACTTACATTGCAGAGTTTAATGAGTTTTGCAATGCACCCTAAATGGGTTTTTAATTATTTAACTCATGAAAAATTTTCATTAGCAAATGTTGCAACTAAAACAGATAAGGGAACAAACATTGCTAAGTCTGTGATTGAATATATCAATGAACAATATGATCCAGCAATGAGCTGGAAAGATGCTGAATACTGTGTGAAAAAATGGGGTAAGCCTTTTGCACTTAAGGGAGTTATGTCAGTTGAAGATGCTAAAAGAGCAATAGACATTGGATGCACAGCAATTATGATTTCTAATCATGGTGGAAGACAACTTGATGGCTCAAGATCTCCCTTTGACCAAGTAAAAGAAATATCAGATGCAGTGGGAGATAAGCTAGAAATCATACTAGATGGTGGAATTAGACGTGGCACTCATGTGTTAAAAGCACTTGCGGCTGGAGCAAAAGCGTGTAGTTTTGGTCGAATGTTTTTATTTGCTTTGGGTGCAGCTGGTCAGCCAGGTGTAGAAAAATTACTTCAAAATATGCACGACGAAATAAATAGAAATATGGTTTTAATGGGTTGTAAAAATTTGAGTGAATTAAATAGAGCAAAAATAATATATAGGAGATAAATTATGAAATTAGCTGAAAGTCTAAATAGACTAGGTACAGAAACTGCATTTAGCGTTTTGGCAAGAGCAAAAAAACTTGAAGCACAAGGAAAACCTATGATCCATTTAGGGTTAGGGCAACCTGATTTTAAAACTCCTAAACATATTGTTGAAGCTGCAAAAAAAGCTTTAGATGATGGTCATCATGGATATGTATTATCAAATGGTATTTTAGAGTGTCGTCAATCTGTAACAAGAAAAATTAAGAGTCTTTATAATCAAGACATTGATCCAGAAAGAATAATTATTATGCCTGGTGGAAAACCTACTATGCATTATGCAATCCAATGTTTTGGTGAACCAGGTGTTGAGATTATTCATCCAACTCCAGCGTTTCCTATTTATGAGTCTATGATTAATTATACTGGTTCTACTGCTGTTCCTTATGATTTAACTGAGGACAAAGATTTAAAATTTAGTGCAGATAAAATTCTTTCATTAATCACTGACAAAACAAGATTGTTGATTTTAATTAATCCAAATAATCCTACTGGAAGTTTCGTAGAAAAGTCAGAAATTGACAAGTTAGCAGAGGGATTAAAGAAGCATCCACATGTAACAATTCTTAGTGATGAAATTTACAGCAGACAAATTTTTGATGATAAAGAAATGCCAACTTTTTTTAATTACCCAGAATTAAGAGATAGACTAATTGTCCTAGAAGGATGGAGTAAAGCTTATTCAATGACAGGTTGGAGATTAGGATGGAGTTTTTGGCCTGAGCATTTAGTTGAACATGTTAATAAACTTTTAATAAACAGTGTTTCTTGTGTAAATGCTGCTGCCCAGTTTGCTGGTATTGCTGCATTAGATGGTCCAGATGACTCAATTCATCACATGATGGAAAAATTTACTCAAAGAAGAAAACTAATTCACGAAGGTTTAAACAGTCTTCCAGGTGTCGAATGTAGTTTGCCTGGTGGTGCTTTTTATGCATTTCCTAAAGTAATTGGAACGGGTATGAATGGTGAGGAATTTTGTGATAAAGCAATGCATGAAGCAGGTGTAGCAATAGTACCAGGAACTGCTTTTGGTAAAACTTCGGGCGATTATGTCAGATTTAGTTTTGCTGCATCACAAGATAATATTTCTCAAGCAATTGATAATATTAAAAAAATGCTTGGATAAATAAATGGAGTTAGCTTTACCTAAAATTGATCAAAAAACGATAGATAACAAAAATTCTATTGTTAAAAATTTATGTAAGCTGACAAATCCAGAAAATGTTTTAAGTCATGCAGATGAAATAAAACCATACGAGACAGATGCGCTAGCTGCATACACTCAAACACCTTTAGCAGTTGTACTTCCAGAAAATACTGATGAAGTAAGTGAAATCTTAAAATATTGTCACAAAGAAAATATTAAAGTAATTCCAAGAGGTGCTGGCACTGGTTTATCTGGAGGAGCATTACCATTGCAAGATGCAGTTATTCTTGGTTTGGGAAAATTTAATAAAATTTTAAATATAGATTTTCCAAATAAATGTGTCGTTACTCAACCAGGTGTAACAAATTTAGGAATAACGCATGCTGTTCAACACAAAGGTTTCTATTATGCGCCAGATCCTTCTAGTCAATTAGCTTGCTCTATTGGAGGTAATGTTGCTGAAAATTCAGGTGGAGTACACTCACTTAAATATGGAACAACTACAAACAACATTCTTGGTGTTGAAATGGTCATGATGGATGGAACCATCTGTAGATTTGGTGGAAAAGCGTTAGATCAAGAAGGTTATGATTTGATGGGATTAATTTGTGGATCCGAGGGTTTATTAGGAGTTGTTACAGAGGTAACAGTAAAGATTTTAAAAAAACCACAAGTAGTTAAAGCTGCATTGATTGGTTTTCCTTCAATTAAAGAAGGTGGTGATGCAGCATCAGAAATAATTTCAAGCGGAATTGTTCCAGCAGGTATGGAGATTATGGATAGAGCATTAATTGAAGCAACTGACAACTTTAGTAAAGCAGGATATCCAAGAGATGCAGAATTACTTTTAATTGTAGAGCTTGATGGAACAGAGTCTGAAGTAAATGAGTTATTAAAAAAAGTAAGTGAAATTTCTAAGAAGAATAATTGTTCAAGTTTAAAACTTAGTAAAAATGAACAAGAAAGATTAAAATTTTGGGCTGGTAGAAAAGCAGCGTTTCCAGCATGTGGAGCAATGGCTCCAGATTATTATTGTATGGATGGAGTTATACCAAGAGGAAAACTTGCAGAGGCACTTCTCGAAATAAAAAAACTTTCTGAAAAATATGATTTACCCGTTGCAAACTGTTTTCATGCAGGTGATGGAAACTTACACCCATTAATTATGTTTGATGGCAGTGACAAAGAACAGTTAAGAAAAACAGAAGAATTTGGAGCTGAAATTTTAAAAACTTGCGTAAAATTAGGTGGAGTTATTACAGGAGAACATGGAGTTGGAATAGAAAAAAGAGAACTAATGTGCGAAATGTTTAATAATACAGATATTCAGCAACAACTCGATATTAAAAAATCTTTAGATGAAAAAAATTTATTAAACCCTGGAAAGGTTTATCCAATTCTAAGAAAATGTGCAGAGGAAGGAAGGGTTCATGTCCACACAAGTAAGAACAAATTCCCAGATCTTCCAAGATTCTAATAATACTTATTTTCCAAATAATGAGAATGAAGTTTCTATTCTTGTAAAGGATATTTTTGATAAAAATTCTTCAGCAGAATTAATAGGATCAAATTCAAAAAAATTTATTGGAAACAAAACACAAGCAGCGAATAAAATTTCATTATCAAAACTATCTGGAATTATCGAATATTATCCAGAAGAACTATATATCAAAGTTAAAGCAAACACTTTGATAGAAGATATTGAAAGAGAATTAGAGAAAAATGAACAAGAATTAGCATTTGAATTAATTGATTTTGGATTTATTGAAAATGGTAAATCAAATAAAGGGACAATTGGTGGTTATCTTGCCTGTAATTATGCTGGTTCAAGAAGATTTAAAGTAGGAAGTGTAAGAGATCACGTACTTGGTTTTAGAGGAGTGAATGGAAAAGGAGAAATAATTAAATCAGGTGGAACAGTAGTGAAAAATGTTACGGGTTATGATTTATCAAAGCTAGTTGCTGGATCGTTCGGTACTTTGGTTGCTCTTACAGAGATAACCCTTAAGGTTTTACCAAAAAAAAAGATATCAAATACAATTGTTATTGATGTTGATGATCCAAGCAAAGTTTATGATATATTTGATAAAATATCAGATTCTAGTAGCGAAGTTTCTGGTGCTATTTTTATTCCAAGTGAACCAGAAGACACAGATATTGAAAAAAATAAGAATGAAGTTTTTAAATTTAATGATTTAGAAGTTAAGAATTCTTTTTTAGCGTTGAGAGTTGAAGGAGATAAAATTTCAGTAGGAGAAAAAATAAAAAGCATAAGCGAAGAGTTAGAATTAGATAAATTTAAAAGTGTAATTTTAGAAAGTTATCAATCAGCTCCATTTTGGAAAAAAGTTAATAACTTAGAATTATTTTCTAAAACAAAAAATAATCTTATACGTTTAGTTATAGAACCTGCATCAGGGATTGAAATGATGAAACATTTGGGAAGCAAGTTTAAATATTATATTGATTGGTGTGGTGCTTTATTTTGGATTGAGGTTCCATCAAAAAAAAATAACAAAATTAAAGAGATGAAAGAATTAGCTATAAAACTTGGTGGATATTTTACTATTATTAAGCCAGCTCAAGATTATGATTATGAAGAAACTATTTTTACAATAGATAAAACAAGATTGATCATTTCAGAAAAAATTAAACAAAGTTTTGATCCTAAGAGGGTATTTAATCCAGGCAAGATGTATAGAGGAGTATAATGCAAACAAATTTTACGGAACCACAATTAAAAGACTCTGACAATAAATCTACAGAAAAAATATTTAAAAAATGTGTTCACTGCGGAATGTGTAATGCAACATGTCCTACTCATCAATTATTAGGTGATGAATTAGATGGTCCAAGAGGTAGAATTTATTTAATTAAGGACATGCTTGAAAATAATAAGCAACCCAATGAGAAAGTGGTTAAGCATATTGATAGATGTCTATCTTGTTACAGTTGCATGACTACATGTCCAGCAGGTGTTAATTATATGCACGTAATAGATCATGGAAAAAAATATATTGAAAAAAATTACAAAAGACCTTTGTTTGATAGACTTATAAGATATTTCTTATCTATTACTCTTCCAAATGTAAAAATTTTTAAATTATCAAGTTATGGTGTGAAACTTATCAAGCCTTTTAAATTTTTATTTCCCACAAAAATTAAAGATATGATTGAGTTAATGCCAACATCATTTCCAAAAAAAACTTTATCGGTTCAAGAAATTTATAAAGCGAAAGGAAAAAATAAAATTGCTAGAGTTGCTTTATTAACCGGTTGTGTGCAAAAAGAAATTTCTCCACAAATTAACGAAGCAACAATAAGATTATTAAACAGACACGGGGTTGAGGTTATTGTGCCAAAACAAATAAGATGCTGTGGTTCGTTAAATCATCATTTGGGCAAAGAAGATGATGCGCATCAAGACTTTAAAAATAATATAAATACTTGGTATGAAGAACATAAGAGAGGCAATTTAGATGCAATTTTATCTAATACTTCAGGGTGTGGAACAACTATGAAAGATTATGGATTTATTTTTAGAGATGATAAAGAATTAAGCAAAAAAGCAAAATTAATATCATCGCTAACCAAAGATGTTTCTGAGTATCTTTTCGAAAGTTTAAAACTTGATATTAAAATTAAAGATAAAAAATATAAAGTTGCCTATCATTCTGCTTGCTCAATGCAACATGGTCAAAAAGTTCATGCTCAACCAATTTCATTACTAGAAAAGACTAATAATGAGATTATGGAAATTCCAGAGGGTCATATTTGTTGTGGGTCAGCTGGAACATATAATATTTTACAATCAAAAATTGCTAAACAACTTTTAAAGAAAAAAGTTAATAATATAGAGAGTTTAAATCCAGATTTTATTTCAACAGGAAATATAGGTTGTATTACACAAATATCTCATGGTACTAAAGTTCCAATTTTGCATACAATTGAAGTTTTAGATTGGTATACAGGTGGTCCAAAACCAGAGGTTTTAAAATAGGAGAGCTATGAAAAAAATTTTAGTTACAAGAAAATTAATTAGAGAAAGTGAAGATAAAGCTGCAAAATTATTTGATGCAAAATTTAATACTAACGACGAACTATATTCTCAATCAAAAATAATTGAAATGAGTGAAGGTTGTGATGGAATTCTGTCATCATTAACTGAAAAGATGGATGTTGATACAATAAATAAACTTCCAGACTCAATAAAAATAATTTCAAATTTTGCAGTTGGTTTTGGAAACATAGATTTAGAAGCTGCTAAAAAAAGAGGAATAGCAGTAACAAATACCCCAGAGGTTTTATCTGATGCAACAGCTGAAATTGGAATATTACTTATTTTAGGAGCATGCAGAAGAGCTTCCGAAGGAATAGAATCTGCTAGAGAAGGTGGCTGGAAATGGTCTGCAGATTATTTAATTGGTAAACAGCTTACAGGTACACGTTTAGGAATTTTAGGCATGGGTCGAATAGGTCAAAAAATTGCAAACATTGCAAGGTCTTTAGGTATGGTGATTCATTACCATAATAGATCAAAGTTGAGTGAGGATAAAGAGCAAGGCGCTGTTTACCACGACAATATCAAGAGTTTGTTCTCTGTATCTGATGTTCTTTCTATTTGTTGTCCAGCTACTAAAGAAACTGAAAATATGATTAATAAAGAAACAGTAGAATATTTCCCTAAAGGTGCAGTTATTACTAACGTTGCAAGAGGCGATATCGTTGATGATGAAGCATTGATTGATGCTTTGAATAGAAGAAAAATTTATGCAGCAGGTTTAGATGTTTATAAAAACGAACCCAATTTAAATCCAGGATATAATAAAATTAAATCTGTATTTATTTTACCTCATCTAGGAAGTGCCACCAAGGATACAAGAATAGCAATGGGTAACTTAGCGATAGACAACCTTGATGAATTTTTCAAGACAGGAAATTGCAAAAATAAAGTAAATTAAACTGGGATGCCAAAACCAGTTTTAACAAAATCAAAAGCTATAATAATTTTTTTAGTTTTTGCTCTTGGTTATTTCATTTCTACGTTACTTAGAGCAATTAATGCAACAATCTCTCCAGAATTAGTCTCAGAGTTTAATTTATCTGCGGGAGATTTAGGATTATTAAGTGGAGCATATTTTTTAGGTTTCGCTAGTGTTCAAATTCCATTAGGATACTTATTAGACTCTAAAGGTCCTAAAAAAATTGTTTCTTATTTTTTATTATTAACAATAGTAGGAATAATATTATTTGCTAATGCAAAAAACTTTCAAATATTGTTGTTATCAAGACTATTAATTGGGATTGGTGTGGGAGCATGTTTGATGGGCCCACTGACTGCCTATCGAGTTTGGTTTCAAGATGAGACACAACAAAGATCAAATTCGTGGATGTTGATGGTAGGGGCAATCGGTATGTTATCTTCTAGTTTACCTGTACAGTATTTATTACCAAGTATTGGATGGAGAGGTGTTTTTATAAATTTAGCAATATTAACATTTATTTGTATTGTTTTGATCGTTTTATTTATTCCAAAATGGGAAAATTCAAATTTTGAGCAAAGCTCAAAGCAAGGAAGGTTAAGTGATATTTGGAATAACGATTTTTTCAAGAGCTTAGTTCCTATGGGTTTTTTTAATTATGGTAGTCTTTTTGCTATTCAAACATTATGGGCTGGACCATGGTTAACAAGAGTTTCAGGATATACACCTGAAGAAAGTGCTAAGGGTTTATTTTTACTTTATTCTAGTTTGTTATTTTCTTTTTTACTTTGGGGTTATTATATACCAAGGTTTTCTAAAAATATTTCTGATGCAGTAAAACTTTTAAGATGGGGAGCTCCATTAAATTTGATTGTTTTAATTGTAATAATTTTATTAGGTTCTAAAGCGGGCGCAATTCATTGGGCAATTTTTGGTATTAGTTCAATATTTTTATCATTAACTCAACCAGCTGTTGGGATGGCATTTCCATTAAACAATGCTGGTAAGGCGTTAACATCATTTAATTTGCTTCTATTTGTTGGAGCTTTCGTTTTACAATGGGTAATAGGTTTGATTATTGATTTAGGTATGAAAATAAATATTTCTGAGGAAAATTCATTTAAAATTGCAATGACGTTTGTATTATTGACATCGTTTTTTTCTTACCTGTTCTTTTTGTTTAAAAGTAAAAATTAATTCAAGTGTTTATAAACAGTTGTTCTAGATATTCCTAACCGTCTAGCTGTTTTAGATATACTTTGAGTTTGTGCAAAAGTAGATTTAATTAATATACATTTTTCTCTTTTCATCTTTGCATCTTTACAATCTTCACACGCATAGGTTTTTATATTTTGGATAATTTGTTTTTTATTCTCACCATTATAATTCTGATTTTTGACAACAAATACAGATGAACCTAAATAGTCAGTAACTTTAATAATTTTATTGTTCAGTATATTGCTAGCTATCGATGAAAATGACTCCGTAAAAATATTATTAAAATCTTGATTTTTAATATCCATCAACCCATGTAACATAATTTTCGCATTAGAGTTTGATCCTACAATTATTCCATCACCATTAATTGCTAATAAGCCCACGCTGGTAGTGGATAAGTATTCTTGTCTTGGATGGAAATTTAAAATTAATTCACTTTTAAATTGTTCAATAAATAATTTTGTTTCAATACTTCTTGTTGCAAGATTTACTAATGCCAAAGTATGTTGTTCTCTTGATCTTGCATCAGTTGATGCATCAATTATTCCAACTGTTTTTCCTTCATGATTGATTATGGGACTTGCAAAGCATGAAATTTTTTCATGATTAGTAAAAAAATGCTCTTTGCCAGAAACTATAGTTGGCTTCTGTAACGCAACTGCTAGACCAAGACCATTTGTTCCACAAACTTTTTCTGACCAAATAGATCCAGGTATTACTGCTTTTCCTACATCGCCATCTAAACATGATTTGTCATAAATTGTGTCTAAAACCAAACCTTCATTATCTGAGAAGGCTACCATAAAATTTGTGCCAGCAACTTGCGAATATAAAAGTTCTAATTCTGGAATAATAATTTTTCTTATGCTTTCTTTTTTTTGTCTAATTTCTTCTAATTCTTGAAATGATATTACGCTTCTCTTTGGTCTTTTAAATGGATCTAAACCGTTAGAAATACATCTTGCCCAGCTATCTGAAATTTCAGAGTTCATGTTAGCGGTTAACATTTCTCTTTTTTTTAAGATTGTCTTAAACTCTTTTTCGACAGTTGATAAATTTGGCATGAGCGACATTAAATTTTTTTAATAATTTAAACAACCAACCATAGGTTGTATATGTTAATTTTCTGAACATCTTTCAATCAACTGGACTCCTTTAAATTCTCTAAATTTAATAGTCTTCTCACTAGAGGGAGATAAAATATATGAAAGCTCAAGTTTTACATAAGTATGACCCAGAGATGAAAGAACAAACCTGGGTGACTAATAAAGAAATGCCTGATCCAAAAATTGAAAAGGCTTCTGATGTAATTGTAAAAATTGGTGCTGCAGGGGTTTGCAGAACTGATCTACATATTATTGAAGGAGTTTGGAAACATATTCAAGATCCAGATGGTGAGTTATTACCATGTGTAATGGGTCACGAAAATGCAGGTTGGATTGAGGATGTTGGTAAAGACGTTACTGAATTTAAAAAAGGTGATCCAGTAATTCTTCACCCATTGATTTCAGGAACAGATGGTACCTGCTTAGATTGCAGAAGAGGAAATGATATGCACGCTGCAGCAGGTGCATTTCCAGGTTTAAGTATTAAAGAAGGTGGATATTCTGAATTATTAAAAACAAGTGTTAGAAATCTAATCAAACTTCCAAAAGTTTTAGCACCAAAAGATGTTGCGCCTTTTTCTGATGCTGGCTTGACTGCTTACAGAGTAGTTAAGAAAGCTACAAGACATTTGCTACCAGGTCAAAGCTGTACGATAATTGGAGCTGGTGGTTTAGGACATATTGCAATTCAATGTTTAAAAGCAATGTGTGCTGCAGACATCATTATTGTAGAAAAATCTGAAAAAGCGTTGAAACATGCAATGGAACTTGGTGGTGATCACGGAGTTTTAATTGATGGTAATGAAATCGAAAAAGTAAAAGAACTTACAAAAGGAAAAGGTTCTGAAGCTGTAATCGATTTTGTTGGTGAAAAAGGATCTACAGCCATGGGAATTCAAATGACTTCTAATGGTGGTTTTTATTACATTGTTGGATATGGAGAAGAAATTAAATCACTAGCAGTTGATTTAATTATTTCTGAGAAAACAATTGTAGGTAATTTAGTAGGAACGTGGTCTGAGTTATATGAATTGATGGAATTAGCTGACAGAGGAAAAGTTAAGCTATCTATGCAAGAATATAAATTAGATGATGCTAACAAAGCACTTCATGACTTAAACGAAGGAAAAGTTAAAGGTCGTGCAGTCTTAGTTCCATAATAATAAAAAGGAGAAGAGATGAAGACAATAAAAACACTCGCAACAGCTCTTTTATCAGGATTAATGGTATTCAGTCCTGTTGCGTACGCAGATAAGTGGAGTGATCAATTTCCACATATCAAAGCAACTGGAGATATTCCTGGAATGTGTTCTTACGAAGAAATGTCTAAAAAGGACTACAGTGGGAAAACTCTAAAAATAAATACACACGCAATTCCAGTAATGGGAGAGCCAACAGCTCTACATGCTGAACAGTTTGAAAAATTAACTGGAGCTAAAGTTGAAGTTACACATACACCTGCAGGTGATTTGTATTCTAAAGCAATGGTTCCATTTCAAGCTGGACAAGCACCTTACGATATTGTGTTTGGATTTTCTAATTTCATTAATGATTGGAAAAGATACTTAGCACCAGTACCTAAAAAGTACATGAATTCACCTGAGATGAAAGATGTAACTAAATCTCATATGGGTGTATCTTCATGGGATGGTACAATGTATCAATATCCGGTTGATGGTGACAGACACTATTTAAAATATAGAAAAGATGTCATCGATAATCCTGAAATGCAGAAAAAATATAAAGCTGACACTGGTAAAGAATTAAGAGTTCCTAGAACTTGGAAAGAATACGGTGAAATGGCTAAATATTTTAATGATTGGGATTGGGATGGAGATGGTGAAAAAGAATATGGTTCAGCTGAAGTTATGAAAAAAGATGACTTAATGTTTGCAGCTTTTTTCAGCAGATCAGTTGCATATGCTAAAAACCCTAGAACTCCAGGTGGTTTCTTTTTTGATTTAGAAACT
This sequence comes from alpha proteobacterium HIMB5, assembly GCA_000299095.1. NCBI lineage: Bacteria > Pseudomonadati > Pseudomonadota > Alphaproteobacteria > Candidatus Pelagibacterales > Candidatus Pelagibacteraceae > alpha proteobacterium HIMB5. The sequence continues at coordinate 1,327,545 of CP003809.1, forward strand.
ATGAAACCAAATATCAATAACCCAGGATTTGTTGAAGCATTAACTGATTGGGTTGAAGCTACTAAATATGTTCCCCCAGGAGGAACTAACTTTGGTCTAGGTGATGAAATTGGATCATTTGGTGGTGGACAAACTTTATTTAGTTTTTCATGGGATGATGCTTTCATCGCTGCAATGCAAGATGATAGTCCTATTAAAAATAAAGTAGGTGCGGCTCCACTTCCAGGTTCTGACAGAGTTTGGAACAGAGTATCTAATAGCTGGGAAAACCAATTTAACCAAGCTCCATACATCGTTTGGGGTTGGGCAGTAGGAGTTGCTAAGAAAAGTAAAGTAAAAGATATGGCTTTTGACTATCTATGTTTCTTTTCAAATGGTGCAAACCACCAAGCTGATTTAGCAATTGGTAGATTTGGTGTTAACCCATTTAAGAACTCAGACTTTGACCCTAACATTTATATTAATAGCATGGGTTGGGATCCAGAGATCGCTAACAGTTACACTAAAACACTTTTAGATATGGAAAAAAGTAACAACAGAGTTTTCCCTCTAAGAGTTCCAGGTGTATTTGAATTTACAAGTGCTGTAGCTACAGGAACTTCCAAAGCTCTTGCAGGACAATTATCTCCTCAAGCTGCATTAGATGAAGTTGCTAAAGAGTGGGAAGCAATTGTAAGCAGAGTAGGCAAAAAAGCAGTACAAAAAGCCTATGCTGTTGGTGTCAAAATGGAAGACAACGAACTATAGTTAACTAACTTTTTGTGGCCATTAAAATTAATGGCCACATTAAACAAAAATTATATAATCCAACTTTACAAATGAACTTTAAGCATAAATACTTTTTTTTGTTTCCAGGTTTATTTGTGCTTATAGGAATTTTAATTTTTCCAATAATATTTGTAGTAAGGTTAAGTTTATCAGGATGGAATAGTTATAATCCTGGATTAGATTTTATTGGGTTAGAAAATTATATTAGATTATTTACAGATGATCCTAGGTTCTGGGAGTCATTTTTTAGATTAAGTTTTTTATCAGTAACAACTGTAATTCTTCAATATGTGATTGGTTTTGCTTTAGCACATATGGTTTGGAAAGATATTAAATTTAAGAGATTTTTTAGAGTTTTATTCTTAATTCCGATGATGACCACACCAGTCATCATGACTGTAATATGGAGAACTTTTTTTCACGAGTCCCTTGGACCTGTAAATGACATTTTATCTAATTTTGGTGTTTCACCCAAATGGCTTACAGATCCAGTCATCGCAAAGTTTACGGTAATCATCGTTGAAGTTTGGCAGTGGACTCCATTTATGTTTTTATTATTATTAGCAGGATTATTATCATTACCAAAAGAACCTTTCTTAGCCGCAGCTATAGATGGCGCTAGTCCAGTGAGAAAATTTATTTATGTAACATTTCCCTTAATGGCTCCAATATCAATAGGTGCAATTATTATTAGATTAATTGAAGCATCTAAAATTATGGATACAGTTTATGTTTTAACTTCAGGTGGTCCTGGAACTTCAACAGAGACATCAAGCTTTTATATTTTTATTAAAGGATTAAGAGAATTTCAAATGGGTTATGCAGCTTCAATGTCATTTACATATTTAATAATAATGATCATAAGCTTAACAATCATAGCTAAGGTTTTAACAAAACTTTTATTAAAGGAATAAACGATGAATAAACTTTATATTTTTTTAAAATATTTCTTTATAGTTTTTTGGACAATATTTGTAGTAGCACCATTTCTTTGGGCATTGACAACATCTTTTAAAGATTTCCAATCTGTCAATGCAGGAGTAACTTATATTCCTTGGGTGGATTTTGAACCAAATTTAGAAGGCTGGAAAGTTTTAATCAAGTCTCCTGCAAAAGGAGGTGTGGATATTGTAGAACCTTATTTTAATAGTTTGTTCGTTACATGCACTGCAAGTTTAATTAGTATTATTCTTGGAACTCTATCGGCATACGCATTATCAAGATATACATTCAAGGCTGGGTTTGTAAAAAACAATGACATTACATTTTTCTTTATTTCTCAAAGAATTATGCCACCTATCGTTTTATCAATCCCATTTTTTTTATTTTTAAGCTCCATAGATTTGCTTGATAGTCTTTCAGGATTAATAGTCGTTTACATAGTTTTATTAATGCCAATAGCTGTTTGGATCATGGTTGATTTTTTTAATAAAGTTCCAAAAGAAATAGATGAGACAGCATTAATCGATGGATGCAATCCTTATCAAGCATTTTTAAAAGTAGTTTTACCAAATTCAATACCCGGTTTAATAGTTGCTGGTATGTTTTGTATAATTTTTGGTTGGATTGATTTTTTCTTTGCATTTATTTTAACATTTACAGAAGTTCAGTTGTTACCAGTGAAAATTGTAGCTTTAAATTCATCTGTAACTCCTTGGTGGAGTTTATCTGCATCAGCTTTAGTATCTGTTGCGCCTTTAATTATTGTTGCATTTATTGTTGAGAGGTATTTGTCAAAAGGAAATTTATCTGGAGCAATTAAATAATGGATCTGATTGCAAAAAATTTATCTTATAAGCCAACAGATCAGTTTCATTTAAATGATGTATCTTTCAATTTTAAAAATGGAAATCTTTATACAATTTTAGGCAGAACTTTATCTGGAAAAACAACATTACTCAAAACAATAGCTGGTCTACTAACACCAGATAGTGGAGAAATAGATTTTGATGGAAAAGATTTTCTTAAAACACCTGTATGGGAAAGAAATGTAGCTATGGTTTACCAGCAGTTCATAAATTATCCTCATTTAAATGTTTTTGAAAATGTTGCATTTCCTTTGCAACAAAGAAAAATGGAGACAAATGTAATAAACGAAAAGGTTACAGATGCTCTTAAATCTGTAGGACTATCTGGTTATGAGAATAGAAAAATTCAAGAACTTTCAGGAGGACAACAACAGAGAGTTTCACTAGCTAGATCATTGGTAAAGAATGCAAAAATTTTATTATTAGACGAACCATTAGTAAATTTAGATTACAAATTAAGAGAACAATTAAGAGAAGAATTCAAAAATTTATTTTCAAAGGGATTAGCAGATGAAACTATCCTGATTTATTCTACAACAGACCCAAGAGAAACTATGGAGTTAAATGGAGAGGTGATTGTATTAGATGAAGGAAAAGTTTTGCAAGTAGGCCCTGCAAAAGAAATTTTTGAAAATCCCAATTCTTTAAAAGTGGCTGAAATTTCAAATGACCCACCAATGAATATTATTGATGCTGAAATTTTAGAAAGTGAAGTAAGTTTTGAGGGTATATCAATTAGTGCGCCAAAACATTTTAATAATATAAATAATAAAAGTTTTAAAATTGGGCTTAGATCTTCAGATATTATATTAAACGAAAAAGGCTATGAGTTTGAAGTTGAGTTAGCTGAAATAAGTGGTTCGGAAACTCTTCTTCATTTAAAAAAAGGTAACACAAAACTAATAATGTCGATTGAAGAAGTAATGAATTTTAAAATTCATGACAAAGTAAAAATAAATTTTAAAATTGAAAAAGCTTATGCTTTCAACTCTAATGGAGATTTAGCTTCTTCACCATTTAGGAGTAAAAATGGCTAAAATAGATTTAAGTAATATTTCTCACTCTTATAATCCAAATGACTCTAATCCGATTTATGCATTAAATCCTTTTTCAATGACTTGGGAAGATGGAAATAGATATGCAATTTTAGGACCATCTGGATGTGGTAAAACAACTATGCTCAATATTGTTTCTGGTCTTGTACGCCCATCAGCAGGAAAAATATTATTTGATAACAAAGATGTTACAGATTTGAAAACAGAAGATAGAAATATAGCACAAGTATTTCAGTTCCCAGTTATTTATAGCACGATGACAGTTTTTGAAAATTTGGCATTTCCTTTAAAATGCAGAGATTTTGCAAAATCTAAAATAGATGAAAGAGTAAATTCAGTTGCAGAAACTTTGAATTTAAATTCTTATTTAGATTTACCAGCAAGAAAATTAACTGCTGATCAAAAACAATTAATATCTTTAGGTAGAGGTCTTGTGCGAGAGGATGTTGCTGCAGTTTTGATGGATGAACCTTTAACAGTAATTGATCCTGATTTGAAATTTAGATTAAGAAGAAATTTAAAAGAGATTAATGAACAGTACAAAACAACTTTAGTTTATGTAACTCATGATCAAAATGAGGCTATGACTTTTGCAGATAACATAATTGTAATGAGCGAAGGTGAGGTAGTGCAAACAGGTTCTCCCAAAGATTTGTTTGAAAGACCAAACACTACTTTTGTAGGTTATTTTATTGGATCACCTGCAATGAATTTATTCGAGTCTGAGGTTGCATCAGAAACTGAGGTAAAAGTAGGTGATATAAAAATAAAAACAAATACAAATTTATCAAAAGTAAAAAACAAAAATATAAAATTAGGAATTAGATCAGAATTTATTGATTTAGCAGACAAAGAAGGAAATAATACTGTTAAGGCTAAAGTGCAAAAGGTTGAAGATTTTGGTAATTTTAAATTACTTACCGCCACAATGAAAAATTTTACAATAAAATCAAAAATTGAAAGAGAAAAACCTATTTCAAACGATGAGGTAAATCTTTATATTCCAGCAGAAAAATGTTGTGTTTATGAAGATGAAAAACTTATTTAGAATAATTATTATCGTCAAAAGTTTTTTATTTCTATCATTTTCTTTGAATGCAAATTCTCATGAATTTTGGCTAGAACCAGAAAATTTCATTACAAGTTCTGATAGTTCTATCATCCATATTAAGATTGGTACAGAATTCATAGGAACTGAGTTTGGTTTTAAAAAAAAATTTAAAGACAAACTATATAAAGAAAACAATAAAGAAGGCAGAATAAATCTTGAACAGAAAGATGGTAGTTTTCCAGCTTTTATTTTTAATATTTCTAAAGAATTTAATATTTTTACTTATGTTAATAATTTTACACTTCTTAAATACCGAAGTTTGAAGGGTTTTGAGAATTTTTTAAAAGAGCAAAATCTAACCTCGATTATCAAAAACTATGATCAAAATAAAATTCCAACTGAACATTATAAAAGATTTGCAAAGACAATCTTAAATTTTGATAAATCAAGTTTTTTTGTTGAAAAGCCTACTTTAGCTTTTGAAATAATACTTTTGAATAAAGTTGATAAAAACTTATTGAAGTTTGGTGTTTTTCATAATGGTAAGCTAGTAAAAAATTGGCCTGTTGAAATATTCAGCAAAAATAAAAACGGTGAAATTTTTACTGAACAATTAAAAACAGATAATAAGGGAAATTTTAATTTAACTATATTTAAAGAGAGAATTTATCTAATTAATTCAGTTTTAGTTTTTAAAGCAAAAAGTAAGCCCGAATTAAATTTATCTTCCGATTGGATAAGTTACTGGGCAAGTTTAACATTTCAAAATAATTAAAATACACCTCGAAGTTGAATAAAGTTGCAATAACATTCTATTGTACACCCATTTTAAATTGATTCTAAAGTAGAATTTTGATTAGATGCCCGCTGGTTAATTAACTAAAAATAACAAGGAGAAATATGATTAAAGAAAAAAAATCATTGAAGAATTCAACTTCTTCAAGACGTAAGTTCTTTAAGACTGCTGCTAAAGCCGGTGCTGTAGCTGCAGCAACAGTTGCTATGCCAAATATCGCAACTGCTGGTTCTCACGCTAAAGTATTAAAGATGCAAGCTGCATGGCCATCAGGTGCAAACATCTTTTTTGAAATGGCAGGGGACTACTGTAACATGGTCAAAGAAATGTCAGGTGGATCTTTACAGATCGATCTACAACCAGTTGGTGCAGTTGTAAAAACTTCTGAAATCGGACAAGCTGTAAGTTCAGGTGTAGTAGATATGGGTCACTGGGTGACTGCATACTGGTACGGAAAGAATGCAGCAGCTTCTTTATTCGGAACAGGTCCATCATACGGAATGTCATCTCAAGAAGTAATGGGATGGATGGAGTACGGTGGAGGTAGAAAACTGTACGATGAAACTTTAGCAAAAGTAGGTTTCGATTACATCGGTTTCTTCCATATGCCAATGCCTGCTCAGCCTTTTGGTTGGTTCAAAAAGAACGTAACTAAAGTATCTGATGTAAAAGGTATGAAGTACAGAACAGTTGGTCTTGCAACTAACGTTCTTACAGCAATGGGAATGGTAGTTAGACAATTACCAGGTGGTGAAATTCAACCAGCAATGAAAACTGGTTTGATTGAAGCTGCTGAGTTTAACAACCCAACTTCAGACTCTCAGTTTGGTATGCAAGACGTTTCTAAGCATTATCACTTAGGAAGTTTCCACCAATCACAAGAGATGTTTGAAATACCGGTTAACAAAAAAACATACAACAGTTTATCACCTGCACACCAAGCAATATTGAAAAATGCTGCTTACGCTGCAAACAGTGATAACTACTTTAAAGCTCTTGTAAGATACTCAGCTGACTTAGCTAAGCTAATGAACGAGCACAAAGTAAATGTTTACCAAACATCGGACGAGATCCTAGCTGAGCAATTAAAAGGTTGGGATAAAGTAATTGGTGATTTCAATAAGAAAGACCCATTCTTTAAGAAGATCGTTGATTCTCAAAAAGCTTACGCTAAGAGAGTAATGAAATACTTACTAATGAATCAGCCGAACTACAAACTTGCGTACGAAAATGAGTTTGGTCCAATTGGAAAAGTTAAGCTGTAGTTAGTTTAATTTAAAATGACTTAAAAGGGGGGGGCTTTTGCCCCCCTTTTTTATTTGATTATTAGTTACAATACATTATTAATTGTCCTTTATGATGAGATCCTACATTAAATTTGCTGACCGATTGAGTGTTTCAATGGGTAAAGCTTTTTCTTGGTGTATTGTGATTTTAATGGGTGGAACTTGTTACGAAGTATTTATGGCTTATGCTTTAAATGCACCCACATTATGGAATTTTGATTTCAGTCTTCAAATGTATGGAGCAATATTTATGATGGCTGGAGCTTACACACTTTGTACAGAAGCGCATGTAAGAGGAGATGTGATTTACAGATTATTTTCACAAAGAACACAAGCATGGATAGATATTGTTTTATACTTTATTTTCTTTTTTCCAGGTGTTCTAGCTCTAGCATTTTATGGTTATGAATACGCTGCTTTAGCTTGGAAAATAAAAGAGACAAGCTGGAATAGTCCTGCACAAATACAAATTTATATGGCAAAATCTTTGATTCCCTTGTCTGGTGCTCTTTTATCTATCCAAGGAGTAAGCGAAGTATTTAGATGCATAATCTGTATTCAAACAGGTTCTTGGCCAGAAAGAAATGCCCAGGGCGATGCTGAAGAAACAGAAAAAATTTTAATGAGAACTTCTCAAGAAGGAAACAAAGAAGATGTTATTTAGTTTAACAAATCCAGAGATTGCAATCATGATGATGGGACTGTTTTTATTTGCAGTTCTTTTGGGCTTTCCTATTGCTTTTACACTAATGGCCATGGGTTTAGGTTTTGGATATTACGCTTATTTTGATCCAACTAAAATGGAACATTTATTTGATAATAGAATATTCCAACTTTTTGTTCAAAACACATACACTGTGATGGATAATAACGTTTTAACAGCGGTCCCCTTATTTTTATTTATGGGTTATCTTGTTGAACGTGCAGGTATTGTAGCAAAATTATTTTTTGCAATCAGATTAGCATCACACAAATTACCAGCTTCTATGGCGGTAGCAGCGTTAATAACATGTGCTCTGTTTTCAACAGCCACAGGTATTATAGGTGCTGTAGTAACTTTAATGGGATTATTAGCTTGGCCGGCAATGGTTAAAGCTGGTTATGATAAAAAATTTGCATCAGGAATAATTTGTTCAGGTGGTTGTCTTGGTATCTTAATTCCACCAAGCATTATGTTAATTGTTTATTCGGTAATTGCTCAATTGTCTCCATTAAGATTATTTGCAGCTGCTATTTTCCCAGGTTTAATGTTAGCTGGACTTTATATAATATATGCAATCACTAGAGCTTATTTTAATCCTTCAATAGCTCCAAAACCAAAAGCTGAGGAAATACCGCCAACAGCAGTAATTATGAAAGAAGTTTTGGTCTCTTTCTTACCATTGTTTTCATTAATTATATTAGTTTTAGGAACTATCTTGGCGGGTATTGCAACTCCTGCAGAAGCAGCAGCGGTAGGTGCATTTGGTTCATTAGTTCTTTCTTATTTCTATAAAACTTTAAAATGGAAAAATTTCAAAGAGTCTGTATTTTTAACAGCAAAAACAACAGCTATGATTATGTGGTTGTTTATTGGATCTTGGACTTTTGCATCAGTATTTTCTTATTTGGGAGGCCATGAAGTTTTTGAACATTTCTTTAAATCTCTTAACTTACAGCCTTGGCAATTCTTAATTATTACTCAATTGATTATATTTTTATTAGGATGGCCTTTAGAGTGGACAGAAATTTTAATTATCTTTGTGCCTATATTTTTACCACTAGTAGAATTTTTTGGAGTAAATCCATATTTCTTTGCAATGTTAATTGCGTTGAACCTTCAAACGTCATTTTTAACACCACCCATGGCAATGTCGGCATATTACTTAAAGGGTGTGCAGGCAAAAAATGTTGAATTGATGGATATATTTAGAGGAATTATGCCTTTCTTAGCAATTGTTATTTTTGCTATGGTGTTAATGTATATTTTCCCAGGTATTGCTTTATGGTTACCAGAAACTTTATTTGCAAATTAATTCTAAATTAAATGTCAGAAATTATTTCTTTAAGCTTAGAGCAGTTAGCTACAAAAATAAAAGATTCCCAGTTATCATCTGTAGATGTTTGTAAGGCTTTCATAGAAAGAATTGAAAAATATGAGAAAGATATAAAAGCTTGGGCTCATTTTGACAAAAAAGTTTTATTAGAAAAAGCCGAAGAAGCCGATGAACATAGAAGATCAGGAAAACCTTTAGGATCTCTTCACGGCGTACCTGTTGCAGTAAAAGATATTATTGGAACAATTGATATGCCTACGGAGTGTGGAACAGTTATTAGAAAAGGTAAGTCTTATTCTCAAAATGCGGAAATAATTGATATGTTACATTCAGCAGGTGCTTTAGTGATGGGAAAAACTGCAACATCAGAACTTGCTTTTTTAGGACCACCAGCGACAACCAATCCTCATGATAATTCAAGGACACCAGGAGGTTCTTCAAGTGGCTCGGCTGCAGCCGTTGCTTCTTTTATGGCACCAGTTTCAATTGGATCTCAAACAGGTGGTTCAATAATTAGACCAGCCTCTTATTGTGGTGTTGTTGGTTACAAACCAACTTTTGGTTTAATTTCGCGTAATGGAGTTCTGAGAACGTCCTATAATCTTGATCATATGGGAGTATTTGGAAGATCTGTAGAAGATGTTGCCATGCTCGCAAAGGTGCTAATTAAAAAAGATAAATATGATCCTGCAACAATTCATTATTCTGCAGATAATTTTGTAGAGGAGACAAAAAAAGGACCATTGTTTGAACCAAAATTTATTTTTTATAAAACTGAATATTGGAAATTGATTGATAAAAAATCTAAAGGTGCATTTGAATATTTTATCAAATCATTCCCAAAAAATATTGAGGTGTTTGATACTCCTTCTTATTTTAAAGATATCCATAAATATCATCAAATAATACATGAAACAGACTTAGCAAATAATTTTTCTGTTTATTACAAAAAATATAAAAAGAAACTTTCAAAATATATGCAAGATGCAATAGCAAATGGAAACAAACATTCTGCAAAAGAATATGCTGAAGCTATAGATTTTATGAAAAGAAGTTATGAATCTTACCAAGAAGTATTTGAAGATTATCATGGAGTGTTGTCACCATCTAGTCCAGGTGTTGCACCTAAAGGACTTAAGAGTACTGGGACTGCTGAGTTTAATAAAGTTTGGTCTTACATGGGCACACCATGTATATCTCTTCCTTTACTTGAGGGAGAAAATAATTTACCATTAGGAGTTCAATTAATTGGTGATAAATATGATGATCACCGATTTTTAGGAGTAGCAAACTGGTTAGAAAAGGAGTGTAAAGAATAATTATGAATAAAATAACAACTATAATTGGATTATCTTTTGCAATATTCTTTTTAGTTGGATTAGCAACTACACTTACAAGATCTATGATGATTGGTTTTTTAGATGTATTGCCAGTTTACATTCTGATGGTTGCAGCAATCATTATGATGGTTTACGAAGCTTTTTTCGATAAAAAATAAACCTCTATAAATTGACAGACAGAAACAAAAATTTATTTGGTTATTCTTTACTTTTGATACAACCTATTTTTATGGCAAGTAATCTTGTTGTTGCAAGAGGTGGGGTTGAATACGTGCCTCCTTTGTCACTCGCTTTTTGGAGATGGGTAACAGTATTTGTTATATTACTTCCATTTACATTTTCAGCTTTAGCTAAAAACATAGAGATAATAAAAAAAGAGTATAAACAGTTATTTTTTTTAGGTGCTATGGGATGTGGTGTGTGTGGTGCATTTCCATTTTTAGCAGGTGAAACTACCACAATAACAAATATGGGGATTATTTATACTTCATCACCAGTTTTTATAATTATAATTTCTTATTTCTTTTTTAATGAAAAAATAAATTTGACAAAATTTGTTGGGCTTGTTTCATGTTTAATCGGTGTGTTTGCTATCATCATAAAAGGTGATGTTAATCTCTTATTAAGTTTGAAATTTACCGTTGGTGATCTTTGGATGTTAGGTGCTGCAATAGGATGGGCGCTTTATTCTATATACTTATTTTATTGGAGAACAGATTTAGCGATCTTTCAAAGATTCACTCTTGTAGCTTTTTTTGGCGCTTTGAGTTTAATGCCATTTTATTTAATTGAGCAATTTATTTTTGAACCTACCTCATTTAATTCTGATTTTTTTGCCTGGGTAATTTTCGCTGCTATATCACCAGGGATTATTGCATTTACTTTGTACACAATGGCTCAAAAAAGATTAGGTGCTTCTATAACTGGATTTACATTATATATTTTTACAGTTTATGGTGCTGTTTATGGATATTTTTTATTTAACGAACAATTTGAATTTTATCATTTGATTGGAACTATATTAGTATTTTTTGGAGTATCTTTAGCAAAAAGAAAAAATGAAAAAAAAAATTAAGGATATTTTCTTGTATTTTTTAATTGCGATACCAACAGTATATATTTTGCTTCTACTTTTTCTTTATTTTTATCAAAGAAATTTATTATATCACCCTAATGAAAATAACTATTTTGGCGATAATTTAAAAATAGAAGTAGATAGAATTAAAATAAAAACTTCAGATAATTTAGATCTTAATGCTTGGTATTATGAAAAAGACAAAAATAAATTTAAAACTTTATTATTTTTTCATGGAAATGCTGGTTTATTAGAAAACAGAATTTACAAATTGAATGCACTAGATAAGCTAGATTTAAATATTCTAATAATTGCATGGAGAGGTTTTAGTGGAAATGAGGGAAAACCAAATGAAAAGGGTTTATATGAAGATGGCAAAAGTGCAATTGATTGGTTATTAAATAATGGAGTTAAAGAAAGAAATATAATCCTTTATGGAGAGTCATTAGGAACTGGTATTGCAACCCATCTTGCACAAAAAAGGGATTTTGCAGGTGTTATTCTAGAAACACCATTTACTTCTATGATAGATGCAGCAAAAACATTTTATCCATATGTTCCTGTAAACATTTTACTTAAAGATAGATATGAAAATAAAAGTAAAATAGTGAATATAAATTCACCAATTCTAATTATGCATGGAGAAATAGACAATATTGTTCCATTTCATATGGGAAAAAAATTATTTGAAATAGCTAACGAGCCAAAAACATTTTATTCAACTAAAACAGACAATCATATGATGGAGTATGATGATAAGTTAATAAATGAGTTAGATATTTTTATAAAAAGCTTAAATTAATTTATTTAATATTTGTAAATGCTTCAGCAAATTTTTCAGAATCAAATATTTGTAGGTCATCCTCTTTTTCACCTAATCCTAAAGCAATTATTGGAAGTTTAAACTTTTTGGATACTGCTAGTAGTATCCCACCTTTTGCAGTACCATCTAACTTTGTCATTATCAAACCTGTAACTGGAATAATTTTATTAAATTCCTCCACTTGATTTATTACATTTTGTCCTGAAGTTGCATCTAGAACAAGGATAACCTCATGTGGAGCATCACTTTCAACTTTTTTAACTACATTTGCAATTTTTTTGTATTCTTCCATTAAGTTTTTTTTATTTTGAAGTCTTCCTGCAGTATCGATAATTGTTTGATTAAAATTATTATTTTTTGCTTGCTCAACCGCCTTATAAGCAACTGAAGCAGGATCAGATCCCTGAGAAGATTTTACTATTTCAATATTGATTTTTTTTGCCCAATTATCTAATTGTTCTATTGCGGCAGCTCTAAAAGTATCTGATGCTGCTAATATTATCTTATTATCTTTTTCTTTAAAAATTTTGCTTATTTTTCCAATTGTAGTTGTTTTGCCTACACCATTAACACCTGAGATTAAAATTACATTTAAGTGATCTTTTTTTTCAAAAAAGTTTTGTTTTTCCAAAGGTTGCATCAAGTTGATAATGTATTCTTTTAAAATTAAATTGATTTCAGATGTTATTTCTTTACTAGGATCTATCTTTTTTTTTGAAATTATTTCTTTAATTTCTGATGCTGCAACAGTTCCGACATCAGATGAAATTAAATAATCTTCAACTTGACTAAGAGTTTCGTCATTAATTTCTTTTTTAATAACAATTTCTTTTAGTCCAGATGAAAAAGCTTCTGCACTTTTTTTAAAACCACTTTTAAACTTTTCAAATATACCCATTAAATTTTAATATTTATTTCTTTAATATCTGAGACAGGACCTTTCATGTGAATACTTTCTCTATCATCAATAAGAATAGATAGTTTTCCACTTGCAAATTCAATATCTGTATTGTTTCCAGTTAATTGATTTATTTTACCAGCATAAGCGGTTGCACAAGCTGCCGTACCACAAGCTTTAGTGAGACCCGCTCCTCTTTCCCAAACATTAACTTTTATATGATCTTTATTAATTTTTTGAGCAATAGTAACATTACATTTTTCTGGAAATAGTTCAGAGTTTTCAATTATTGGACCAATCTTTTTAATTTCAAATTTTGAAATATCTTCAACAAAAAAAATTACATGTGGATTTCCAACATTAACCGCAGTACCGCCTATGAAATCATTTCCATTTTTATCTGATATTTTTATCTGCAAGTTTTTGCTGTTCATATCTTTTGACAAGGGAATTTCATTCCATTTAAGCTTAGGTATACCTATTTCAGTACTCACAAGTTGATCTCCCAAAATTTTTGAAATTAATTCACCTGAAGATGTTGTTAGAACAATTGTTTCTTTTTTATTTTCTTTATTCAAAAATTCAGCAATACATCTTGTCCCGTTACCACAAGCTCCAGAAATACTTCCATCAGAGTTATAGAAAATTAGTGATGCATCGGTGTTTTGATTTTTTTTTAATATAATAAGTTGATCACAGCCAATATATTCACGATCACAAATTTTAGTTATTTGATCATTAGAAAGTTCAATTTCCTCTGATCTAGCGTCTATAATTACAAAATCATTACCTAAACCATCCATTTTGTAAGCTTTAATGTTCATATATCTTATTTAACTTATTTATTGACTTTTTGAACCTCTATTATAATTTGCAGCAGTTTCCGCAAAAACGTTAAATTTGCGGTGTCTTTGGAAACAAAGAGATCGACACTAGTCAGCGAGGGTTCGCCCACTAGTGCGATTACTGCTGTGCGTTATAAATATGTTTGAAAACTTAACAAATAAATTTGAAGAAATTTTTTCTTCACTAAAAAAAGCTCCTTCACTTGATGAGAAACAAGTAGATGAAGGATTAAGAAGTATTAGGCAAGCCTTATTAGAGGCTGATGTTTCTTTAGAAGTTGCAAAACAATTTGTAGAAACCGTCAAACCTAAAGCACTAGGTCAAGAAATTATAAGATCTACATCTCCTGGAGATATGGTTGTTAAGATTGTTTATGACGAATTGGTAAGCTTTCTTGGAGATAGTAACCAAGATCTAAATTTAAGCGCGGTTCCACCAGTGCCTATGATGTTAGTTGGTCTACAAGGATCAGGTAAAACAACGACTACAGCAAAATTAGCAAAATTTATTGAGTTAGATAAGAAGAAAAAAGTAATGATGGTCAGTTTAGATATCTACAGACCAGCCGCTCAAGAACAATTGAAAACTCTTGGAGAACAAAACAATATATTAACTTTACCAATAATTGAGGGTCAACAACCAGCTGATATTTGCAGAAGAGCTATTAGTGCAGCAAACCTTAATGGGGCTGAAGTTATTTTATTTGATACCGCTGGAAGAACTCAAATAGATCTTCAAATGATGAGTGAGATAAAACAAATTGAAAGTATTATAAATCCAACTGAAACTATTTTAGTTGCAGATTCACTAACTGGTCAAGTTGCAGCCTCAGTGGCAAAAGAATTTAAGAATACAGTAAATCTTTCTGGAATAATATTGACCAGAGCTGATGGTGATGCAAGAGGTGGTGCTGCTGTTAGTATGAAATTCGTATCTCAGGTTCCAATAAAGTTTTTAGGTATTGGAGAAAAGATAGATAATTTTGAAGCATTTCATCCTGATCGTATAGCAAATAGAATTTTAGGCATGGGAGATATTGTTTCTCTTGTAGAGAAAGCTGCTCAAGATCTAGGTGAAGAAAATATCAAAAAGGCTGAAGAAAATTTAAAAAAAGGCCAATTCTCAATGGAAGATTATTTATCACAATTAAGACAAATGAAAAAAATGGGAGGCATTGAAGGAATAATGTCTTTTATGCCTGGAGTATCCAAAATGAAATCACAAATGGATGCTGCTGGTGTAGATGAAAGTATTATAACTAAGAATGAAGCTATAATTTTGTCTATGACAAAAAAAGAAAGAGAGAATCCAAAAATTATCAATGGTTCTCGAAAAAAAAGAATTGCTAATGGTTCTGGAACTGATCCTGCCACTATCAATAAATTGCTTAAGCAATTTAAAATGATGTCTGAAATGATGAAAAAGATGTCTAAAGGAAATCTGAAAGGAATGTCTGATAAAGGTATTCCACCAGAACTATTTAATCAATTAAAACAATAAAGGAGAATAAATGTTAAAAATTAGATTATCTAGAGGCGGAACTAAAAAAAGACCTGTTTACAAAGTTGTTGTTGCAGACAGTCGTTTCGCAAGAGATGGAAGATTTATTGAAAAAGTAGGATTTTTTAATCCTCTTCTTCCAAAAGAAAAAAAAGAAAGAATTGGTTTAGAGGCCGAAAGAATTAAGTATTGGCTTGGACAAGGTGCTCAACCAACTACTAGAGTTGCAAGAATTTTAGGTGAAAATGAGTTAATGCCTATGCCTGCAAATGGAAACAATCCTCAAAAAGCTGTTCCAAAGAAAGACAGAAAAAAAGAAGGCGAGTCATCAGAAGCTCCTAAAGCAGATGCAGCTCCAGCGGAGGAAAAAAAATAA